>CALJMD010000029.1 GCA_937981915.1 uncultured Acidimicrobiales bacterium | reverse complement strand
CTCCTTCGATCAACACATCGTTACCCTGGGAACAGATGAGACCTTCAATCGTCATCACCTTGAGCATTCTTCTCGGCGCCATTCTGGTCGCCGGTCTGGTGCAGTTCTTGTTTCTGCTGTAGCGCCCCTTAGCGGTCGGGTGCCGCTACAGAGCCGAGACCCTTGTTGTACCTCGGCGTACGAGAACAGCAGCAAACACCACTGCACAAGTAACAACAGCCAGGAAGAGCAGCTCGGTGGCAACCACAAGGCTCGACGGCTGAAACAGCGCCACCGAAGTCGATCGGCCAGCAGCGGCCAACCCGGCGTAGACGGCACCGGCGGCGGCCAGTCGAGGCTCGAAGAAGCTGCCGATGATGATGGCAATTAGGGCCGCGGCTGTCAGCGACAGAACGACTGATAGTGCCTGATCGGTGTCGAGACTGACAACCCAGACGACAGCGGCCAGGCCAACGGCGGCCCCAATGCCAGTGGCGAGTACACGGCCAGCCCGAGCCATCGAGGGGGCTTGTGTCGCCGGATCCGTGGCCCACCAGCAAAGAGCGATGGTGGCCGCCAGAAGCGGAATCGCTATGGCGGGGTCCGGCGTTAGGACCGGTCGGACCAGCATGGCGACCAACGGGGTGAATGCAGCGACTAGTGCCGTCGCGACAGTGGCCGATTTCCTCATGTTGCCGGCCAGGAAGCCAACCGCAGCAAGGGCGAGGGTGATCTCGATGATGTTGGGGAGGGTCCCGACTATCGAGTCGGCCGCGGTTGCTCCTACGGCGACCGTCAGTAGTACGTTCACGGTCATCAACACCATGAGTCCGAGGCGGATGCCTGAACGCCACACACTCTGAAGTGATCCGCTGGTTGCCAGCCGGCACCGTGAGTCCAGGCCGTGCCGTAGCAGAGACCACGCTTGGCGGAGCGACCAGCGGTCGTTTGACAGTTCGTTGGCGGTGGCGACAAGTTCACCGAAGTGGGCGTCCCGGTAGTCGACCGGGTAGGCCAGGCGGGCCAACCGATATCGATTGGTCATTACAGCACCGTCCCGAGCTTGAACTGTCCGATAGCTGCTTCGCCGACGGCGACGGCTGAACGCATCGAAGCCAACTCTTCGGCCATGGCGTGCAAGCCGTCGTCGGTGATGCGGTAGTAACGGCGATTGCGGCCGTTCACCACTTCTTCGTGATCGACGACGACCAGGCCTTGGTCGGCCAGGCGGTCGAGTGCCCCGTAGAGGGTGCCGGCCGTGATCTTCACTGCGCCGTCAGATAGTTCCCCTGCCCGTTGGGCGATGGCGTAGCCGTGCAACGGCTCACCGGCCAAGGACGCCAGAATGTAGTAGGTAGCTGGTCTCATGCCGGCCACTATATATCGCCTGACGTACTATGACTCGTCAGCCAACCATATATCGCCTAACGATGTATAGACCCGATGTCTTAGAGCCGATGTCGTAGAGCGACGTGTTGACATGATGTATTAGCCTGCCACTTGTCGACGCAGCGGCGTGCCGACCCAGCTCCGAGGCAGCACCGAACGCAACGCTCGCACCACGTCGCCCGATCCTTGCGGAGTGAATGTCATCTGACCCGGTTCGTCGCGATTGCCGGTCATGGCTACCAGCCATTGTCCGCTCGCTCCGGCGTCGAGGCCGCGAAGTTCCGATGTTTCGGTGCCGTCGTCGGTGGACCAGGACGAGCTCACCCGCCATCGCCGGACGTCAGCACCCTGGAAATCGATGATCAACTGAGCTTGTTCGGCTGAAAGCCCGGCGTCTTCCAAGACACTCGTTGCTTTGCCGGCATCGCCAAGCTGTGTTTCCGCTTCGGCTACGGCTTTGGTGCCAACTGATACCGGCGATTGGCCGACGTATTTCGGTCGGCGTAGCACCATGAGGTCACCCAACACCAGGGGAAGCTGAGCCACATCTACCGGTCGGAATTCGGCGTAATGCGGATCGATCGAGCTGGAGACCACGGCCTGGCGGGGAGTGGCCCACACGGTCGAGGTGCTGGACTCCGTGGCGTAACTCAAGTTGACCTTGATGATCAAACTGGCCTGAGAGCAGACGGAAAGCAGTTCTTCAGCCATCGGGTCGAGCTGATCGTCCACGATGACCCGGGCCGCCCGCAAGCGGTTCACCAACTCGGAGTTGTCGGCCCGCACCTTGTCGGCCCCGGCGGACTTTGAATCGCCAACCGACAAGCTCAGCGACAGCGCTTGGGTGAACCGCAGGCACTCGTTCACCAACGCTTCAGGAATGCGAAGCTGCGCTTTGCTTCGGTCAAAGATGATCCCGCCGGTGGTTTGTTTGATCTGGCCGGCATCTGGTTGTTCGGGCAAAGTCTCGGATTCGGCGTCGATCATCGTCTCGGCGGGAGGTGACGGATCGGTCAGTTTGTGTTGGGGGGCCGGAGCGCCGTGAGCGGACTCGCGGCCGGGGCTGCCGTTGCCGGCTGAGTTCGGTGTCGGAGGCACTTTGGCGGCAAGAGGCGCGTCCTCGGTGCCCGGAGGTGTTGTTCCGGGCAGTGGGGGAAGGAGCGGCTGCGGGCCGTCGGCTGCGCCGTTGATTCCTTCGCTATGTCCATGTTCAGCGGGATGTACCACGTTCCCCCCTTGAGGTTTCACGTGCGGACCCGTGCAGCGCCCTCACCGAGCGGGTCCTGTCGTCTCTTCGGTAAGAAACAGTAACCCGCCAGTCACCGTCCCTCTCACAGCACATTCGAAAACAGTTGGTCCGCACGTATGCACAGAACCGGCGCTTTCAAGCTGTGCCCTCCTTATTTGTACTCGTTTGGGTGGGTAAGGCACAACCAGAACCGACGGTTAGCTACGGGACTGCTGTAACGAATAGACGGAAGCATTACGTTCCGGCTCAGTTAGGCCCCAAGTAGTGGCCCGCTGATAATGTGGTCGTGTCGCGTCAGCTTACGGCCAGAACCGGCCGATAGGCACAGGGTAAGAGTCAGGACACCTTCACACCGGAAGAGAAAACAGCACTACTTTCGACTCGGAAGCAGGCTAGCACTCCATGTCACCTCAGTCATCGGAACCTCGCGACGAAGTAGCATCCACCGGCCCGGTCGGCGCCGGTAATTTGGCACGGTATTTCTGCCGCGCCGACGACTCGCTGACAGCGGTGATCGCCGCTGATCAGACGTTCACCTACGGTCGATTGCGGGCCGAAGCAGCTCGTTGGGTTGGGCAACTGCGCGCTCACGGTGTCACTGCCGGTGATCGAGTTGCCATTGTGGCCGGCAATTCCGCCGACATGGTGATACCCCACGTGGCTGCGCTGGCGCTTGGCGCCGTGTCGGTTCCAATGAACCCTCACGCTCCCTCCGCGGAGCTGGTAACCCAGCTCGCGGTAGTCGACCCGGCAGCCGTCATCGTCGAAGCAGCCTTTGAGCAGACGTGGGCCGCAGCCTCCACGCAGTCTCCTGCGTTAGCTGACCGGCGGGTAGGCCAACCCGACTCGACAGTTGAAGTTGATCCGTTCACCGTGGTCTCGGTTGAGAGCGACAGTCCAGCCGTCCTGGTGTTTTCCAGCGGCACGGCCGGCGGCCCGAAGCCGGTCATCTTGACGCACCGCAACCTTGAGTCGAGCCTGGAGGCCGTGCTGTCGCTTCCCGTCGACTTGACGTCAGAGCCGCAGGTCTTCCTCGGGGTCATCCCGATGTTCCACATCTTCGGCTTGAACATGATGTTGCACCTCGGCTTGGTGCTCGGCGCCACCGTGGTCCTGGAAGACTTTAAGGGCGCCGCCACCACCCTTGAGTTGATTCAGCGCCACCGGGCGACGGTAGTGGCCGGACCCCCGGCGCTCTGGCAACAGTTGATGTTCGCGGGAGCTCAAGCTCATCACTTCAGCTCGGTTCGCTATGCGGTGTCGGGAGCGGCTGCGCTACCCGGCGCACTGGCCGATCGAATCTACGATCAGCTTGGTCTTGCTCTCCACGACGGATATGGGCTGACCGAGTCGTCGGGAACCGGGGCAACCACGTTGGGTCTTGCTAGTCCGCCGCTGGGCTCCATTGGTCATCCGGTGCCGGGAATCGAGGCCCGCCTGGTTGATGAGTCAGGTCAGGAGTGCGTTGTCGGTGACCCGGGTGAATTGTGGCTGCGAGGCCCGATGGTATCGCCCGGCTATTGGGGTGAAAGTGAACCTCTCGCTCGCACCGAAGACGGGTGGCTGAGAACCGGCGATCTTGCCGTCGTCGACGAGAACGGCTACCTAGCCATTGTCGGCAGACGCAAGGAGTTGGTCATCGTCTCCGGCTTCAATGTGTTCCCCGGCGAGGTGGAAGCGGCGTTGTTGCGCCACGAAGACGTTCTTCAGGTCGGTGTGGTGGGCGAGCCGTCGGCGGCCACCGGCGAAGCTGTCGTGGCTTTTGTTGTGCCGATGCCTGATCGTCGTGTTGACGAGGCCGACTTGTGGGCTCACTGCGAGAAATTGCTTTCCCGCTACAAGGTGCCTCACCGGTTTGTGATTGCCGATGCCCTTCCGTTGGGGCCGACCGGCAAGTTGCGTCGTCGTCAATTGGTCGACGACTTGTCGTCCCGGTAGCCCGCACCTGTACCGGTATCCCGTACCCGTACCTCTAGCTGGACGGCGGCAGTTTGCCAGGCCTTCGGCGTTGGCGTCGTTCGTCAGATTTGCTAGTGTGATTACACAATTACAAAACAACGCTGAAAGTGATGTTGTTGAATGAACGCGAAACAAACAGGATCTAAGCAAGAACGAGGCGGCCGAGGCGGACGAGGACCGGGCAGAGGCCGCGGTCGAGGTCGCAAAACCATTGAGCCGCCTGAGGTGTCGGGCGGGGAGCTCGGCGCATGGTTCGCCGGAAATCTTCCCGACGACTGGTTCGTCGAACCGGCAACCGTCGACTTTGATCGAGACGAAATTCTGGTAACCGGACACTTGGCCATGCCCGAAGTTGCCGAAGGCGACGACCGGGCGATAGCGGCCCATGCCCGTATTGCCGCCTTCCGAGAGGACACCCGGCAACAGCGGATGGCCATCGCCGAGCGGGCTCAGGGCCTGTACCTGCGCCACGTCTCCTGGGCCGTGCGCTGTGGCGACAAGCAGGCAGCCTTCACCACCGCCAACGTGCCGGTCATGACCCGCCTCGGTATGGAAGATCGGGCCGTCCTCGACACCTTGATCGATGCCGGTGTCGCCCGTTCCCGAAGCGAGGCGTTGGCCTGGTGCGTGCGGCTGGTATCGGACAACGAGTCGGAGTGGATTTCCAAGCTGCGGGTCGCCATGACCGAAGTTGAGGAACTCCGCCGGCAAGGCCCCGATTCGACCCAGTCGTAGCTCGCTGTGCCAGAGCGTGGTGCTGATGGACAGTAGCCGCTCACGCTTGTTCACTTGTGAAATGGTCGGCCCCGTCCCTAGCCTTGGGCCATGACCGACGCTGGCGTGTCGCCTGCCACAGTGGGCCGATTGCCCACTTACCTGCGAACCTTGGTCGACCTCGCTGCCGAAAACGTCGCCAATGTGTCCTCTCAGCAGCTGGCTGAGCTAGTCGGCGTCAATCCGGCATCGCTGCGACGTGACTTTTCCACGTTGTCGATAACGGGAACCAGAGGAGTCGGCTACGACGTTAAGGCGGCACTGGTCACCATCAGCGCGGCCCTCGGAGTGGATCAGCAGTGGCCGGTGGTCGTGATCGGCGCCGGAAACCTCGGTCGGGCGCTGGTGAACTACGGCGGACTGGCCGAGCGAGGGTTCCCGATCCGGGCGCTGCTCGACGTCGACCCGGCCAAGATCGGTTCACAGGTGGGAACCTTGGAAGTTCTCCACGCCGACCGCCTCGACGAAGTGATCGCCGAGCACCGAATTCTGGTGGCCGTCATCGCCACCCCCATTACGGCCGCCCAGACGGTATTTGACCGTCTGGTAGCGGCCGGAATCACTTCGGTGCTCAACTTCACCGGCGAAAAGCTGGTTGATTCACCTAGCGCCAACGGCCAGAATCGCCCCGACGCAGTGGTCGTGCGAGAGGTCGACATCGCCACCGAGCTGCAAATACTCAGCTTCTATCGCCAGCGAGGCACAGTCGAAAGCCGACTAGGCGTCGGCTCGGTCATTGACCAGCTTGACTAGCCGGTTCAGGCGAAGACGATTCGGGAGATCCACTCGGCCACCAGAGCCGGCTTCTCTTGGCCTTCAATTTCAACGGTGACCTCGTTGATCTGATCGACCGCACTGCCTTTAAGTGTGGCGTCGATCACTCGTGACGAGGCTCGGATGTTGGATCCGACCGGGACCGGGTTGATAAACCGGACCTTGTTCATGCCGTAGTTCACACCCATCAGCACACCGTCGAACGGCGGAACGTCATTGGGGATCGACTGCACCAGATGAACCAACAGCGACAGCGTCAGAAAACCGTGGGCGATCGGACCGCCAAACGGTGTCTGGGCCGCCCGCTCCGGGTCGATGTGAATGAACTGATGGTCGAGGGTGGCGTCGGCGAAAGCGTTCACCCGATCCTGGTCGACCTCGAACCAATCACCCTGTTTGGCGTCGTTGCCGATCTGTGACTTGATGGCCTGAAAAGCGTTCTCTGCGTTCTCGCTCATGATTCAGAGACTAGCCGTTACGCTGGATTGCACGGAACTCCGGATCGCAACTCGCCGAAGCCCGCTTGCCATGTGGCAAGCCCAGCATGTCGCTGACCTGCTGAGAACAGTCGACCCTGCGATTCGCTGTGAGCTGATCCCGAGCGACACCTTCGCCGACCTCGACCTGTCGAAACCGATCTCCGATCTCGGTGGTAAAGGTGCGTTCAGCAAAGAGATTCAGCAGATCGTTCAGGCCGGTCACGCTGACGTGGCCGTGCATTCGGCCAAAGACCTGCAGGCCTTCACGCCGGAAGATCTCACTATCGCCGCGTACCCCGAACGGGGAGACCCCCGCGACGCTCTTGTCGGAATGACCTTGGCCGATCTGCAGGCCGCTTGCGCCAGCGGAGACGGGACGGCGTTCACGGTGGCCAGTGGGTCGAATCGACGTCGAGCATTACTGCTCGACTTGTGCCCGGAGATCGACTTCATTGAACTTCGAGGCAATATCGCTACTCGGCTGTCCAAGCTGGACGACGGTTCCGGCTCGGGTCCCGCTGCGCTGATCATGGCTGCGGTGGCATTGGAACGACTTGGCTTGACACCCGCCGTGGTGAATGCTCTTGACCCTGAAGCGTTCACTCCTCAGGTTGGCCAGGGGGCGTTGGCTATCGAGGTCAGCCGTGATCGGGCTGACATCGTCGAGGCGGTGCGGAAGATAAATCACGCCGACACCGAACTGGTGGTAACCGCTGAGCGGTCGTTCCTGGCCGAATTGGGCGGCGATTGCAGCCTCCCCGCCGGGGCCCACGCCACCATCACTCGAGACCCGAGCGGTTCAGCCTCGATCAGCATCGCTGGAATGCTGGCGGCCGATGATTACGGCAACCTGCAGCGGGGTGCCGAAACCGGCGCTGTCCAGGACGAACCCGGGCGGGAACTAGCCCGCAAGCTGCGTAAGCGACTTGAGGCAGCGATCTCGTGACATCATCCGGCGGGCGGCCCAGGGTCGTCTTGACCCGGGCTGACGATGACAACAAATCATTGGCGGCGCAACTCGAACCACTCGGTGTTGACGCTGTGAGCGTGCCCATGATCGAGGTTCGTCCTCCGGCCGATGGCGGCAATGCCCTCAGCGCGGCGCTGGCCGACATTGACCTGTACCACTGGCTGGTGTTGACGTCCCCGAATGGGGTTCGGGCTACTGCTTCAACGCTTCGTGACTTGGCGCTTGACCGATCCACGGGATCTGATCCTGACGAGCCGTTCAGCGAAGCGCCACCGATGGCGGAGAGCTCCGCTCTGTGGCCCGAGCATCTTCGTCTGGCCGTAGTTGGGCCGACAACGGCGAACGCGGCGGCTCGATTGGGGTGGCCGGTTGCATTCCGGCCGTCCGAAGCGAGCGGCAGTCATTTGGTGCGCGAGTTCCCCGAACCTCCAGCCACCTCTGAGAGCGTGTTCGGGCCGGAGAGGCTCCTGGCTGCGTTAGCCGAACTGGCTGCCCCGACGGTGGTGAAAGGTCTTCGCCGTCGCGGCTATCACGTTGACCAAGTGACCGCCTATCGAACGGTTGAACCGGCCGCGTTGGCCGACACGCCCGAAGGTTCTGTCGACTTGATGTCCGGCGCTGATGCCGTTGCCTTTGCGTCGCCATCGGCCGTCGATCGGTTTGTTCACCGTTTTGGGGTGGACGCTACGCCATCGGTAGTGGTTTGTATCGGACCCAGCACGGCCCGCCGAGCCAAGGCTCGGAAACTGACTGTGGCGGGGGTGGCCAAACCGCACACCGAGGCCGGTTTGGTGCAAGCCATTACCGACCTGTTGACCAACGGTTAAGCCGCCGGGTCACCTGCCAACGGGGCTTGATGTTGCCTGGATTGGCCCGGACACAGTGGCCGCTGCATTGACCCTCGGTTGTGCAGTCGTCCACTGTGTCCGGACTATCTAACCCAACCAACGGTTCCCCGCATGGCTCCCGAGTTCGAAAGCTCGATTCGGCGTCACGGGCGGTCTCGCTGCCCGTGGGCAGGGGTCGGCCTGTGTCGCGGTATCTGGCGGTATTGGGCGATAGCAGAGATCAAATAAACGGATTATTGTGATATCTCAACTGTCATAATTGCATAAACAAAGGCAAATAGCAAGCAGAGCGATGAGTAGGCAAGCAAGTTGACGTCATCTGTTAGTCTGACGGAATCAATCACACGCCAGGCAAACGAGGCCCGAAGCCTCGCTACACCCCCGAACAGATCGAACAACGGATGTTGGACACGGCCCTCGACGCCGTGACCGCCGCTGGTGTCTCCGGAGGCCTTGACGTTGTCCGGATGGATCAGGTCATCATCGAGGCCGGAGTTCCCCGCGCCGCCGCCTACGAATTGTGGCGCCACAAGGGTCCACGAACCTCACAGGACAACCTGCGACGGCAAACTCTGTTGCACATCGTGCGGGACATGCCCGGCGGGAACGCCAGCCGCACTCGTGAATACGCCTACGAAGTGTTGGAGGAGCTGGCCCCGCACCTGGAAGAGGGTTCACGGGAAAGCCTCAACCATGTGAGGCGCGAGATGATACGGCGGGTGGCCGCTTTCAACTTCAAAGACCTTCACAGCCAACGCTGGCGGATCTACCGGACGATCACGGCCAGCATCGGAACTCAAGACGACGACGAACTGCAACAAGCCGTCAGAGATGGCGAAGAGACCCTCCTCAGCCGCTACCGGGAGTTTCTGGAAGGTCTTCGACAACTGTTGAAACTCGACCTCCGTCCCGGATACACGGTCGACGACTTCGTCCTCAGCGTCTACGCCCTCAACGACGGATTGGCCAACCGCCTGGGCTCGTCGTTCCAAGATCAGGTCCGAATCATTGACGGTCAGGAATGGACGCTGTTCGCCATCGGCTTTGACGCCCTGCTCGACCGTTTCCTGATGGAGCCGTGCAACCCAGACACCGTCTGATATCGCCCTCCACTAGCCTGTCGGTGTGAGCTTTCCCCAACGGCGCATGCGCCGACTGCGACAGACCGAAGCCATACGAAACCTCGTGGCCGAGGTCAACCTCACGGTCAACGACCTGGTGGCCCCACTCTTCGTTCGAGAAGACCTGTCCGAGCCGGTGCCCATCGACTCGCTGCCCGGTGTCTCCCAACACAGCCAGGAGTCGTTGATCGCCGAAGTCGACCGATTGGCCACCCTGGGTGTTCCGGGCGTCATCTTGTTTGGCATCCCGGCAGAGAAAGATCCTGAAGGGTCCGAGTCGTGGAACCCCGAGGGTGTGGTTCAAGTTGCGCTTGGTAATCTCCGTCAGCGATTTGGTGACGACATCGTGCTGATGGCGGATTTGTGCGTCGACGAGTACACCAGCCACGGTCACTGCGGCATCATCGACGCCCACGGTCGGGTCGATAACGACGAAACTTTGGATCTGTACGCCAACGCTGCGGTGGCCCAAGCCGAAGCTGGCGCCCACATCGTTGCCCCGTCGGGGATGATGGACGGACAGGTGCTGGTCATCCGCGACGCACTCGATGAAGCCGAACAAACCGATGTCTCCATCCTGGCGTACTCAGCCAAATACGCCAGTGCGTTCTACGGGCCGTTTCGAGATGCCGTCGACGTGACGATCGCCGATGGAGGCAACCGGTCCGGCTACCAGCAGGACTGGCGAAACGGCCGCGAAGCGCTGGAGGAGATCCGCCTCGACGTCGGTGAGGGAGCGGACATGATCATGGTCAAACCGGCGATGTCGTATCTGGACATTGTCACCCGGGCACGTATGGAGTTAGACATTCCGATCGCCGCTTATCACGTCAGCGGCGAGTATGCCATGGTGAAAGCGGCGGCCGCCAACGGCTGGATCGACGGTGACGTCGCCGCGTTGGAGCAGCTGACGGCGATCAAGCGGGCCGGCGCCGACTTCATCCTCACCTACTTCGCTGGTGACATCGCTCAACGTCTCGCCTGATCGCTCTAGGCCGCTTCGTCCGCTGTTCCTAGTTGACCAGTGGGAACGCAGTCCCGGTCTTGTTCAAGTACTCTTCTCCCTCGGAGAAGAACAGCATCAGATCGCCTCGGGTCATCCCGGCGCTGAGGCGGCCTATCCAATAGCTGCGGCCGGTGGCATTCGGCTGGCGACATAGGACATTGTCGAATACCAGGTCGACGAACTGTCCGTTGGTGAGGGTGCCGTAGCGGTTGTCGAACTCGGTTGATGAAGCGAAGAAGTTGCTGATCTTGGTGTGAGCCCAGCCGCTGTCTCGGGCGCTCCGCCAATAGTCGTAGCCGTTCGAAGCCGGTTGACGCAGATAGTATGCCGAGTAGAGCCGCCAAACCTGGGCGCCCACTGCGTCGTCAGCCACCGCTGAAGCAAACGTGGTGTTGGGCGAAGAAATGGAGCACTCTTCGTTGGTGGTTCCCTGGCCCGAGCTGCCGCTGCCACCCGAGCTGTTCGCCAGCAGTTCCCACCCGGTCTGCTCCAAGACTCCCAATGTCAGATCATCGATTGAGCGCTTGGCCAGGCCGTATTGCAGCGACGGTGTCATCAGGCTGTTCGACTGGGAGCCGACGGAGCGGAAGTGGCTGTAGCTGGTTCCCTGCAGCCACGTCGACGGGGCGTACAGCTCGGCGGTCGTAGTAGCCGACGACTTGATGTACAGGTTGTTGGATGTCAACGCCGACTGCTGATCGGCGTGGTTGGTTAACAGCGAACCTTGATAGGTGACACCGCGGTCGTAAATGAACGGTGGTGAGATGAGGCCGAGAATGCCACTTGACACTCGAGCCGAGCCGAGAAAGCCAAGACCATGTCCGATCTCGTGCAGTACGACACTGACCAGGTCAATCTGGTTGGAGGCTGGCTGGCCGCTTGTGCCCGTGTACCAGTTCACGTTCGAGTTCAGCTCGACTTGAATTTCCGGTCGGGCCGAACCGTTGAAGTCGACGCCTCCCAGGACGTTGGCTTGCGAAGCCGGATACCAATGGGCTGACGGCAGTGAGCTGTGAGAGATGTAGGTCTCCGGGCCGGCCGAACCGAGAACGCCGCCTCCGAGACTGGACCAGGTCACCTCAATTTCGACTGGAGCCGCCGTCATATCGACCGCGGCGATCCACTTGGCCACCGCGTTTTCGATGGCGGCCTTGGCCGAACTCGGTACCGAGTTGGTGTAAGTAACAAACAGTCCGTTGGTGGTCTGCTGCGCTCGAGGGCCGGACAGGAAACCAGTGGCGCCTCGGATTGTGGCTGACTCCTCTAAGAGCTGGGCCCGCTGTTCACGGTTCGCTTGGCGAAGCTCTCGAACCTCTTGTTGTACCGCAGTGATCTGAGCGACGTCATCGGCGCTGTGTTCTGTCTCACTGTCTTCTGTCGCACTGTCTTCTGTCGCACTTTGTTCTGTCTCACTGTGCTGCTCGGCGTGAGCTGCGTCGAATTCGTGCTCTAGTTCGACAACAATCGGTGCTGAGCGCTCGCTGTGTCGAGCGTTCGACGATGTCTCCGGGGCGACAGCTGCTTCCGATTGAGCAGCAGCGGTCTCGTAAGACACGATGACCGTGGAGAGTAGAACGGTGACAGCCGCAAGCACCCGGCTCCACCTCGTTCCCAAATTC
Source organism: uncultured Acidimicrobiales bacterium (assembly GCA_937981915.1). Classification (GTDB taxonomy): domain Bacteria; phylum Actinomycetota; class Acidimicrobiia; order Acidimicrobiales; family SZUA-35; genus JAHELU01. The sequence continues at coordinate 2,617 of CALJMD010000029.1, read as the reverse complement.
AGCACCTCAGAGGTCCTTTGCTGTAGTCCGCCAGACCACTTCTGGGCGAAGAGAAGTGATCTATTGGGAACTACGGCACAGCATCGGGATACCTGAAGCGGCCGGTGGATAGCCGTGGCATGGCGGCCAGGATCTCATGGCACTGAAGGCCTAGGTCCGATGACCCGGCCCGCCGTCACCGGCCGTTGTCAGGCGCGTTAAGCAGCAGATCCAACGTCCGTCAAGGTCGCTGGATCGAAAGGAAGGGACTAGGCCCCTTCACCTTCCTCGCTATGAGGACCCGGACACGGGGTTTCCTCTGGATCGGGGGAACCGGCACCGGTGGCCCCAGGGGTCACAGCCGGGTCGGCGCACGCCAGCATGAAGTTGAAGTACTCGTCATCGATCGGGAGTTCTTCGCCACTTTCGTAGGCCTCCCGCATGTGCTCCATCCACTCTTCGTAGCCGGGCTGGTCCATGTCTTCACCGGACAGGACCGCTCGCTCGTGGAAGATGACAAGTTCAAGTTCGACCCGGGTCAGGGCATCTTGCTGGGCTGGCATGGCGGCACCGGAATCACCCGATACGCGACGGCCGTCCGCCCCGTAAGCTTCACCGGCAATGGCTGCCGAGCCTCGGGCAACGTGGACCATCTGGTCGATCACATTGGGGAAGGTTGCGAGCACTTCACCGTCAGAGAGTTGGTAGCCGCTTCCGCCGCCACCTGCGGCGCCGTGACAACCGGCGCAGCCAGCGCTGGCGTACAGCTCGGCAGACTCTACAAACACCGGGTCTTCAACCTCGGGCTGTTGCATCGTGCCGGCGAAGCTCCACGCCCAGACGGGGAGAGCGGCCACCACGGGAAGGGCCCAGACGGGAATTCGTTGTCGTGACTTCGACGCGGTGACAAACGCCGGTTCCGGCTTTACCGGCTCGGGTTCTGGGTCGAGATTGGGAAACTCGGGCACGTTAGCCGGGGCGGCAGCAGCCGGTGTGGCCGCAGCAGCGGCAACCGGTGCGTTGCCTGGTTCGGCGGTGGCGTCGCCACTGTCAGAAGCAGAATCACCGCCGGAGCCACCGGAGGCTCCGCCTTTGGCGGCCTTGCTTCGCTTTAGCAGATGTTCCGGGATCTCGGTCAACGGTCCTCCGACGAGTTCGCACTCCCGCCTGTTGCCGGCAACGGTATGCCTGCAGGCAGGATCGAGAAAGAATCAGATGGAAGAAACTAACAGCGCCATCAGCTGGCAGCGCTATCGGCATTCAACAGGGCGAATGTATCAACAATTTTGGGCTCTGCCGTTTCCTCTCAGACCATTGTCGGCAAAAACTCACGTTCATTGCGGATCCGGTGGGCAGATCGTGACCAACGTCATTCGGCCCCCGCTATTCGACGGAGGCGACGACGCCCAGCACCTCGTCGCCGTAGCGCTCCAGCTTCACCGGTCCGACACCGGCCACCTCGGCCAATTCACCTAGATCTGCCGGTCCGCGGGCGGCGATAGCGGACAGTGTCTTGTTGTCGAACACGACGTAGGCCGGGACCCCGTCGCTCTTGTGCCGTTCTCTGCGCCATTCAACCAGGGCCTCTCGGATGGCTTGCTGTTCGGCGGTCAGATCGATGTCGTCATTCGTATTCTTGGCGGCACCTTTGGTTGCGCCGGAGGCGGATCGGGCTGTCGACGACGGGCGGTTGCGGCCCGACGACACCACCGGTGCCGCAAGGTCGGGTGGGGCCGGCTCGCTGAGCTGGGCCACAAACGGTGATGGCGGCCCTGAGGTGGTAACGGCCACCGTGTCACGACCTCTGGTAATGCCAACGTGGAAGATACGCCGTTCCTCTTCGATGTCTTCCGCCAGCCGGTGGGGGTAGAGGTTGTTGCGGACATCGTGGACGATGACGTGCGGCCACTCCAAGCCCTTGGTGGTGTGAATGGTGGCCAGGGTGATCGCCCCGGACGGCTCAGCGGGGACAGCATCGGCCAGTTGACCGAGCTGGTCGATTGACTTGGCCAACCACATGTCAAACGTTCCAGGGCTCTCGTGCAGCGGCGCCACCGCAGCCAGCGCCGTCAATTCGTCGGCGTGGGCCGCCCGCCTGGCGGTGCGTTGTGAGGTGTCGAGCTGACCGGCCGCTCGTAACAGTCCGATGGTCTCGTACACCTGGTGTAGTAGTTCGGCGGTGGTAGCTCCGGCCTCGGCGGCCGAGCGGAGGCGTTCGATGTCGTCGGCGAACGCCCCTACATTGTCGGCATCACGTTCGGTGTTCAACCGTTCGGCCAGTCGCTGCAGATCCCGGACCGAGCTTTGTTCCGAGGCCCAGTCGTTGATGCGAGGGTGCAGTGAACGTGGGGGCCGGCGCAGGGCGAGACGTACGTCGGCGCCGTTGAGCCCACGTTCGGGGGCAGTGGCCAACCTCAGCCACGCCAAGGCGGCACCCACCCCTGATCGTTCAACGATGGAGCGGTCGAGACCGGCTGGTTTGGCCACCTCGAGTCCAGCTTCGCTCAGGTGCAGGGCTGGTGGCAACAGGGCGGCGTTCACCCGGGCCAACACGGCAATGTCGCCGGGAGCCGCTCCCTGGTCGAGCAGTTTTTGGACGTGGTCGACCAGGTTCTGTTGCGGGTCACCGTTGAGCACC
>CALJMD010000028.1 GCA_937981915.1 uncultured Acidimicrobiales bacterium | reverse complement strand
TGGATGCCGACCTGGTCGGCCACGATCGACGAGTTGCCGGTGGCAATGTTGCCAAACGGTCCGGTGTGTACCAGCGCCGGGGTGTTCTCCAGCGTCTGCATGAGGTTGGGCTTGATCGCCTCTTTGAGAATGACGGTCATGGAGCCGGCTGCGCCGATCTCTTCTGCGGTGATGGGTGTGCCCTCTTTGGAGTAACCCAACACGATGCGACCCATGCGATCGCGCAGATCCTGCAGTGATGTGGCCAGGGCCAGCGCGGCCATGACCTCTGAGGCGGCTGTGATGTCAAAGCCGGTCTCGCGAGGAACGCCGTCGAGGCGGCCACCGAGGCCGATGACGGTCTTGCGGAGCGCCCTGTCGTTGACGTCGAGGACCCGTCGCCAGGTGATGTTGTTCATGTCGAAGCCGGAGTCGTTGCCGTGGTAGAGGTGGGCATCCAACATGGCTGAACACAGGTTGTGGGCTGCGGTTACGGCGTGCATGTCGCCGGTGAGGTGAAGGTTGAACAGTTCCATCGGCACGACCTGGGAGTAGCCGCCACCGGCCGCTCCACCCTTGATGCCGAAGGTCGGGCCCATTGATGGCTGGCGAATGGCGATGGTGGCCGATGAACCGATGTGCTGGAAGGCCTGACCCAAACCAACGGTGGTGGTGGTCTTGCCCTCGCCCAGAGGCGTGGGGGTGATGGCCGACACAACGACGTACTTGGCTCGAGGTCGGTCGTTCATGGCCTCGATGGCCTCAAGCTTTATCTTGGCTGCCCCGGACCCATATGGTTCGAGCAACTCGGTTGGGATCCCCGAACCGCTGGCAATTTCATCCAGCGGTTTGAGGTTGGCTGCTTTGGCAATCTCAAGATCGGTTGGGAATGACACGGTGCTCTCCGATGGGTTCGGTTAGTAGGTTTCGAGTACTTCGATTTGTGTGTGGACTTGCGGGGATGGAGGAGTTGACGCCTCTTGTTTACCAGGTGGGTTTCGCCGCCGTGGCGATTGCCGGAGTGAAAGATTCCCGGGCCGTGAACTGGAGGCGGTTTGCGCACTCCGACGTTCTCCCGGACCTTAGCGGATCGTTCACTTTGAGTAAACAAGTTTTCCCGTCAGTAGATGTTTGCCTGACCTGCTGTGGTCGCCGCCTCCGCTTCGTGGCTGTTCCGCACTGTGGAACGATTCCACAATACAGAACAGCGCCTAAAACGTCCATAGCCGAAACGGTCCCGTCGAAGGGGGTCTAATCGGAGGGGCTAGTCGGTGCTGCCAAGATCGCCGGCGATCCGAACCTGCATAGCTTGTCGGATCTCACGCTCGAATGATCGGACGTGTTCTTCGGTGAGGGCGCCGGCCTTTGTGCCGTCACCGGCCCGTAGGGCGGACAAGATCTCCCGATGCTCGTTAAGCGCCGGCCGCATGTCTTCAATTTGGCCGAGGTAGAGATGCCACAGTCGCGAGCTTTGGGCGTACAGCATCTCTGCGGTCGATGTGAGGAAGCGATTGTCCGCCGCTGCCCAAACAATGGCGTGGCAGCGGTTGTCTATCTCAAGCAGGGTGTCGGCCCGTGCGTCGGCTGCGGGGTCGGCCTTGTCGCTTTCGGCCAACGCGGCGTCGATCTCGTCCCAGTGTTCGTCAGTGCCGCGGTGGGCCGCCAGTTCGGCCAGGTGGGGTTCGATGACGGCTCTGGAGCTGAACAGGACGGGCAGGTCGCCTATGTCGAGCGAGGTTACGAAGACTCCCCGGCGGGCCAAGATGGTCACCAGTTCGTCTCGGGCCAATCGTTGAAGTGCCTCGCGGATCGGGGTGCGGCCGACACCAAGCTCGTCGATCAGGTCAGATTCGTTTAACACCGCGCCCGGAGCGAGCTCCAGGCGGATGATCATGGCCTTTATGGCCTCATAGGCTTGTTCGGCTGCAGTAATAGCCATATACTACAACAGATATCACTGATATATCAATCATCGACACGTGAGTCGATGGTGTCAGCCGATATGCAGTTCGACAGGCAAACCCGCACGGGATCGAACACAACGGTCAACAACCGGCACGCCACTGTCGAACAGAACCACAGAAGATCGAGAAGGGAACCCCAACGATGAGTGACTTCCCCACCCAAGCCAAGGTGGTAGTAATCGGAGCCGGAATTGTCGGCAACTGCGTGGTCGGCCACTTGGCCGAACTTGGCTGGACCGACATGGTCCTCATCGACAAGGGTCCGTTGCCCAACCCTGGCGGCTCGACCGGTCACGCCTCAAACTTCATTTTCCCGGTTGACCACAACAAGGAAATGGCTCTACTGGGCGAGCAGAGTGCCAACCAGTACCGAGATCTCGGCATGAGCGTCGATTCCGGCGGTATCGAGGTGGCTCGCACCGACGAGCGCATGGACGAGCTCAACCGACGGATGACGTCGGCCAAGGCGTGGGGGATCGAAGCCCACCTGCTGACCCCGGCTCAGGTCAAAGAGCTGGTCCCGTTCGTCAATGACGAAGTCATTAAGGGCGGTTTCTACTGCCCGACCGTTTCGGTGGTTGACTCGCTGGAAACCGGCACCGTGATGCGCAATAAGGCACTGGACAAGAACGCTCTTCAGGTCTTCGCCAACACCGAAGTTCTCGATGTGGAGACCTCGGAGGCCAACGAGCACAACGGTCGACGAACCGTCACCGCTGTTGTGACCGACAAAGGTCGGATTGAAGCGGAGCACGTTGTCATCGCCAGCGGCGTCTGGTCAAACAAGGTGGCCAACATGGCTGACACCTATATTCCGCTGGTTCCGGCCGTCCATCAAATGGCCGACGTCGGCCCCATCGACGTGCTGGCCGAAACCAACAACGAAATCGGCTATCCGATCGTCCGAGATATGGACACCTTCTGCTACGAGCGGCAATCGTCCGGTTCAATGGAGGTCGGGTCCTACGGGCACCGAGCCATCCTGCACCACCCCGATGAGATCCCGTCCAACGAGGAAGCAGCACTCTCGCCAACCGAGATGCCATTCACTCAAGATGACTTCGATCCTCAGATGGAAACCGCCATCGAGTTGATGGACATGCTGGGCGATGCTGAGATCAAGTACGCCATTAATGGCCTGCTGTCGCTGACTCCGGACACCATGCCCTGCCTGGGCGAGGTCCCCGACGTCGAGAATCTCTGGTCGGCTGCCGCCGTCTGGGTGAAGGAAGGCCCCGGCATGGGCCAGGTCGTAGCCGAGTGGATGACCTACGGCTACCCCCGAGTCATCGACGCACACGGCGCTGACATCGCACGCTTTTACGACGATGAGCGCTCCGATGAACACATCTGGAGTCGAGCCGACGAACACTTCATCAAGACCTACGGCATCGTTCACCCGTCCGAGCAGTGGGAGGGTCGCCGCAACCTCGTGACCAGCCCCTACTTCTCACGCCAAGAAGACCTTGGCGCCGAGTTCTTCCAGGCTCGATCCTGGGAACGTCCCCAGTGGTACGCCTCCAACGCCGATCTGGTCGAGCGTTACGACATTCCCGGCCGGGACAACGAGTGGGACGCTCGCTGGTGGAGCCCGATCACCGTTGGCGAACACCTCAACCTTCGGGAAAATTGTGGCGTCGTCGACCTCTCCGCCTTCCAGGTCTACGAGCTCACCGGCCCCGGCGCCGTCGAGTTCGCCGAATACCTGGCGGTCAACAAAGTGGACAAGGCCATCGGCAGCTCCACCTACACTCCGTGGCTCAACCAAGACGGTGGTTTCCACTCCGATCTCACCATGATGCGACTGGGCGAGGATCACGTCCGAGTCGTCACCGGCGTATTCGACGGTGGTCGGGACGAGTTCTGGGTCCGCAAGCACATGCCAGTCGACGGGTCGGTCAAGTTCACCAACTCCACGATGAACGTCACCACGCTCGGTGTCTGGGGTCCGAACGCTCCGACCGTGCTCGGCCAATTGACCGACTTCGACCTCAGCCACGAAGGATCGCCGTACGGTTCGGTTCGCGACGTTGAAATCGCCACAACCGACGGCCCGCTGGCCTGCAAGCTCTTCCGAATCTCCTACGTCGGCGACTCCGGCTGGGAAATCTACACCGACTGGAACAACGGCCCCCAGCTCTGGGACGCCGTAATGGAAGCCGGCCGGGATCTCGGAATCCGACCCACCGGCGGCGGAGTGTACGGCTCATCAGGTCGTGTAGAAAAGGGCTACCGCCTCATGGGTGCCGAGCTTGAGTCCGAGTACAACCCGGTCGAGGCCGGTTTGGCTAGGCCCAAGGTCAAGGCTGCCGACTTCATCGGTAAAGAGGCCTACCTCGCTGCTCGCGACAAAGGTCCTGACGCCAAGATGTGTACATTCATCGTCGAGGATCAGACCAGTTCCAGCGGCGTCAAGCGATTCATGCAGGGTGGAAACGAGCCGATTCTCACCACCGAAGGTGAGCGAATCATCGACTCCCACGGTCGGGGGTCGCGAGTTACCACTGCTTCACCCGGGCCATCGGTTGGCAAGCATCTGCTGATGGGCTACCTGCCACCAGAGCTGGCCGTCATCGGCAACGACTTTCAGGTCATGTACATGAACGAGCTGTACCCCATCAAGGTCGGTGCCGTCGAAGGTTCGGTCTTCGACCCCGAAGACTCCCGACTGAAGGGCTAGTGCGTGCCCGCCGACGGTGGGCACCCTTGGAAGGTAGCAACGAATGAAAATCTTGTGTTGTGTAAAGGTGTCGGCTGCGGGGCAGCCGACACATGGGAGGCTGTAGTTCATGCGAATCCTCTGCTGCGTGAAGCGGGTGCCTGCACCCGGCGCGAAGATCAACGTCACTGAAGACGGCCAGCAGGTGGAGACGGCCCATTTGGGCTTCACCACCAGCCCCCATGAGGAGTGCGCGGTTGAAGAAGCAGTGCAGCTGACCGAGGCCCAAGGGGGCGAGGTCACAGTGCTTACCGTAGGCCCGCCTGAGGCCGAAGAACAGCTGCGATACGCCGCCAGCGTCGGTTGTCAAAATATCGTGTTGGTGCCGACTGATGGCACGCCGCTTGACCCGCAGCGGACTGCCACGATCATCACCGAAACGGTGCAGTCGTTGGAGTCCGACGGTGGCGAGTTCGATCTCATTTTGTTCGGCAACGAATCGGCTGACTCCGGCGGATTTCAAGTCGGTGTTCGAGTTGCCCATGCACTGGGTCGCCCGATCGTGAACGGCATCAAAGGAATCGATATTGAGGCCGATCAGGTGATCGCCCGACGCGAGGTTGACGCCGGGTTTGAGGTCTACCACTTGCCCCGACCGGCAATTTGCGGGGTCAAGGAAGGTATCAACCTTCCCAGATATCCAACGATGAAAGGCCGATTGGCCTCCAAGAAAGTGGAACTGGAATCGGTTGACACCGACGCCGATGCTGGCGGTCAACTAATGGTTCGTCTCCACCGGCCACAGGAGACCGCTAAAGAAACCGCCATTCTCGGAGACTCCGAGGATGCCGCCGGTGCAATTGTCGACCTGCTCGAAGAGCTGGGAGTGATGTCATGACGCTGCTTGTTCTACTTGATCACGACAACGGGGTCATGCCCGAGGCGTCCCGCGAGGCGCTGACCATTGGCCGTCAACTGGCCGACGACATGGGCGGCGAAATGGTCGCTGCCGTCATTGGTGCCCTTGATGACGGGGTGATCGACGACGTGGCGGAGGAGGCCCAGAAGTTTGGGGCTGAGACCGTACGCCATGTCAACCACGACTTGCTTACCGACTACGGGCCCGACGCCTGGGCCGAATGCCTGCGCCAACTTGCCGACGATGTTGACGCCGAGGCCGTAATGGCTGTCGGCAACGACCGCGGCAACGAGGTCATGGCCTTCTTGGCCGCCCGCCTCGATCAGCCATTCGTGGCGAACTGCACGACGGTCACCGACGCTGACGACGACGAGTGGTCCATGACCCGCCTGCAGTGGGGTGGTTCGCTGCTCGAAGACGCAACGCTGTCCGCTGACCTAAAACTGGTGAGCTTCGGGCACCATGCAGTGCCGGCGGAGCCGGCGGCAGGGGCCGCCGATGCCGACGTCGAGGAGTTCGAGCCTGAACTCGACGACTCGCACACCATCACCATGATCAAGGACCGCACGGTTCAAACCCAGGGCGTCACCTTGTCGACCGCACCAGTAGTCGTCTCCGGTGGACGCGGAGTCGGCTCCGCCGATGCGTTCGCTCCTCTGGAAGAGTTGGCGGAGCTACTTGGCGGCCGGGTCGGCTGCTCAAGGGCCGTGACCAACAATGGCTGGCGCCCCCACTCTGACCAGGTCGGTCAGACCGGGACCAGAATCGCACCCGAGATCTACATCGCCACCGGAATCTCCGGGGCCATTCAACACTGGGTTGGCGCAATGGCCTCCAAGAAGATCCTGGCCATCAACACCGATCCCGAAGCGAACATGGTCACAAAGGCCGACTATGCGGTCATCGCCGACCTTCACAAGGTTGTGCCGGCGATCAGTGCAGAGATTCGGCGGCGACGAGAAGGCTGACGCTAATAGAGCGCGCCGTTCTACTATCTTCGACATCGGTTAGAGTAATAACCGGGGAATGGCTAGGTGGATCCGCCCCGGCGGTCCGACTACTAGTCTTTCCGGACGTATTGTCCTGCCCCAAAATCGGAATCGTCCCGAGGAGAGAACTACATGGCTCTGGTATCCGTAGTGATGCCAACCTACGAACGAGCGCACCTGATCGGCGAAGCGGTTGATTCCGCGTTGTCGCAGACCTTCGGCGACTTTGTTCTTCTGATAGGGGACAACAGCGATTCTGACGCCACCGAGAAGCTGATCGGCGACTACGACGACCCACGGATTCGTTATCACCGAAACCGGCCAGCGTTGACGGCCAACGACAATTGGGTCGATCTGATCCAGCGGGTTGAAACGCCCTACCTGGCGTCGCTCCACGACGATGACGTGTGGGCCCCCGACTTTCTCGAGAAGATGATCGCCCCCTTCTCCCGGGTGCCCGATCTCGCCATGGTGTATTGCGACTTCTGGATCGTTGATAAAGACGGGATGCGGTTGGAAGAGCTGACGGTCAGGGAGTCGGCTAGGACGAGACGGTCGGTCACGCCGACCGGTCCGCTGAACACCGATTATGCCGACGGCCTTCGACTCGTAGCCGTGCAGAACGCTGCCCAACCGGCGTATGCGGCAGTTGTTCGCACGGCGGATGCTCAAGAGATGGTGGTGCCACAAGACGTAGCCCCGCTCTACGACATCTGGCTGACCTACTGTCTGGTCAAGAACCGTCGCGGCCTGTACTACGTAAACGAACGCTTGACGAACTACCGGGTGCACACAGGGAGCGCCACCTCTGGCGGATTCGGACCGGCTGAGGATGCCGTCTTCACTCGGATTCTGCGAGAGAACGAGTCAGCCGGTCCGGTACTTGACGAGATTCGTCAGTACTGGGCGTCACTGAAATGGGCTCGGGGCACTCGCTTAATGGACTCGGTCTCGAACAGGACCGAATCTCAGCGGGAGCTGGCAGCCGCCGCTCCAAACCTCACGGGCATACGACGGTTTCTGGCGGTCGCCGCCACGAAGTTCGCGGTAGCCTGGCACGTGCCCCGCCTGGTCCGGTTGGCGAAGCGCCGGTTTTCTTCACCGTCGTAGTAGCGCACCGCCTGGTCGGAAGCACCGAGAAAAGGCTTGGTTCTACAAACTTGGTCTACAACAAGGACGGCTGAAAGATGGACGGGACCGACAGCGTAAGCGGCGAAGCGGCATTCAACAAGCAGATGGGCACGTCCGTGGCCGTCTACGTCTGCACCTTCCGTCGCAATGAGCCCTTGAAGCGACTGCTCGATTCGCTGCTCGTTGCATCAGGGGCGGTCCAGCCACACATCGAGGTGGCGGTTGTGGTAGTCGATGACAATCCCGACGGCCGAGCCTCCGCCGTGGTCGACAACTTTGGCCACGACTTCCTTCGAGGGCTGCATTATCGCCACACCGGCTCTCGGAACATTTCGACGGCTCGAAACATGGGTTTGGAAACGGCCATGGAGCTGGCCGACTGGGTGGCGATGACCGATGACGATCAGGTTGTCAGTCCGGTCTGGATCAAGGCGCTGTTTGAGGCAGCCCACGCCCACAACGCCGATGCCATAACCGGCCCGGCTCACATTCGCTATGAGCAGGGAACGCCTTCTTGGCTGGACGCTCAGCCGTTCGACGAGATCCTTGAGGCTCAACCCAGAGTCGATGGAGAGCGAATGGACACCTGCTCAACCGGCAACTCGATGTTGAAGTCGTCGTGGTTGATCGCCCACCCGGAATCCAGATTCAGAGCCGACCTCGGTCGAACCGGAGGCGAAGACATGGTTTTCTACCGGACAGCGGTCGACAATGGCCTGGCCGCCTTCTACTCGACCGAAGCGGAAATCTTTCAGATGCAACCGCCGGAGCGGGCAACGTTCGGGTACATGGTCCGGGTTTCGCACTGGCTGGGTAACTCGGCCGCACTTTCGAATCTGGAGAGCGGCAGTGCATCGCGCCCCCGCCTGGTGCTTCGCCACGGTAAGCAGCTGGTGCAAGCACTGCTACGCCCGCTTGGTCAACTTCGGTCCCGTCAGCCCGCTCAACTGCGGTTCGCCACGGCGAAGGCGGCTCAGGCCGCCGGCGGTTTGGTAGCGGTTGCCGGGTTCAGGGCCAAACACATCTAGGCCGCAACGCTGGCAATAAGGCTGGCGTCACTCGTTTTTTGGGCCTGATGCCGGTCCGGCCACAAGACACGGCCAACCGCGATGCAGCCTGGTAGTTCGGCTTCGCTGTCACCTGCATTGCTAACGCGTATCGGTTAAGAGCGGGCCCTTGAACGAGCCCAAGACCTGTCACTTTTAGTGTCAGTCTCTTCGCCTGGGCAGACGCCGTCTATGCCTGCGCCGAAGCCGCCTTCGCAGGGAAGGCTGCCCATGAGTGATGAGAATCGCTCCATGGTGGTTTCGAGTTGACGGTGGGCTTGAGTTTGGCTCATGTTGCCAGCGTCGACCTCTCGTTGGTAGCAGGTGCTGTGGAAGATTTCGGCTGCTTCGAGGAGGTCGGTGTCGCTCATGCCGTATCGGGCTGCGATTTGGACCAAACTTAGGCCATCGACTCGAAGCTCGCCTCGAACGATGTCTGAATCGAAGCCGATGTAGGCGTCACGTTCGGCTCGGAAGAAGGCGAGTCGTTCCTCGGCTGAGAGTTCCTCGTTCAGGTGCTCGCATTCGATGGTTCCGGCAGATGCTGATAGTTCGAGTAGTTCGCCGTCTGCGTGAGTGCCATCGGTGGAATCCCTGTCGTGAGTCTCATCGGTGGACTCTCTGTCGTGCCAGGTGCCGGTCGTGGTTTCGTCGGACTCTTTCTCAACATCTGACCCTGACTCTTGACTGCTGCTGTTGAGCTCGGCAGCAGCAGTTTCCACACCCGCCTCAGCGGATGCGGGTCCAGAACAACTGGAAATCAAGCCGGCGGCGAGGCCGAGAACGAGAAACAACATTGTCTGAAAGTTGGTACGCCGCTTTCGAGGCGGGTTGTGGTCGCACATCAGGTCATCCCATCTAGATCCGCTAGTACTTGTTTGAAATGACCGTAGTTGTGGATTGTTATGACTAGATGAGCGCACAGCATCTGGGCTCGCTGAGGTCGCGGTTGGGGCCTCAGGTCCCAACGGTGGCGCCGAGTCGTTGGCAGACCGCAAGACGACCTCACCTTGTGGCCGTAGGCGTTCGGTTCGTTACCTCTGACGGTCGGGTCTCAAGGGGTCGTCGAGAACCGAGTCCCATGCCATTTCGGCTGCGCCTACCCCGCAGGCGTCGATGCCGAATGCCGCTGCCAGCACTGGCGTGTCGGCCTGGGCTGGTAGTAGACGCTGTTTCAAGGCTGGTTCCAGCTCGGAGGCGATGGATGGCAACAGGTCACCGAGAAGTCCCCCGAGGACGACGGCGTCGGTGTCGAAGAGGTTGACAAGCGTTGCTAGGCCTACGGCAAGCCAGTGGGCGTGAGCGCTCAGAGCTTCCTGTACTGATGGATCCCCGGCCCGTGCAGCCGTGATGAGCTCGTCCACGGCCTCTCGCCCCCCATCGGAGGACAGGCCCGCTCTCTGCAAGAGCGTCTCTTCGCCGACTTCGGTTTCCAAGCATCCGATTGCGCCACATCGGCACTGTCGGCCATCCAGATTGACCGGGATATGCCCGGCCTCACCGGCCAATCCGTCGCGGCCACGTAGCAGCCGGCCATCGGCGATAATGCCGCCGCCGATACCAACTTCACCGGACAGGTAAATCACATGGTTGAGACCGGCGGCAACACCTCGTCTGCTCTCAGCTAGTGCACCAAGATCGGCTTCATTGCCGACGAGGACGTTGCCGTCGAAGTCGAGCCTCGATTTGAACAGCTGTTTGAGGTCCGTTTCCGGCCAGCCGAGATTTGGGGCCAAAACCATCCGTTGGTCAGACCGTCGAACCATGCCGGGGACGGCCACGCCTATGGCGTGAACTCGGGCGCCGTCGATGTCGGCGCGAATTTGATCGACGAGTTCGACAGCCATTGCGACGGTCTCGTCAAGACCGACTCGTGACCGTGGCCGGTAGCGGCGGGCGCTGTGTAACCGCTGTCCGCCGAGGCCGTCGGCTGTCACGCCAACTGAATCCACCATCAGGTCGATACCCATGACGACATTGCCGCTGGCGTCTGCCTGCACGATGGGTGATGGGCGGCCTGGCGAACCGTCCGGTGGGGGAGCGGCCTCAACCACGAAACCTAGCCGGGTCAGTTCGGAGACAAGATCGCCCATGGAGGACCGGGTCAGCCCGGTCCGCTTGACCAGGTCCGAACGCGATGACGCGCCTTCTCGGTGAACGCTGGTCAGGACCGTGGAGAGGTTCTGACGCCGGATGGATTCACTTCGCAGGCCGGGGGAACGGTTCAAGGTGGGCTCGGCTGGTCATGGGGTCGGTTGTTGGCAAGAGCTTACCGGTCACGGGCTTCTGGCGGGCGGGTTCTCAGTGGCGCAAGGGAACGACCGGTGGAGCTGCCGCTAGGCCTCGACGGGACCGCATGGTTTGAATGTAAATGTAATCAACAAAGTCTTAACACACTGTTGACAGTCCGAATAATTTGTAGGACAGTTGCACATACTCAATTTGTATGAGTTATGAACAAATATTCGACTGTGGGGAGACAACAGATGAAACACAGAACTACACCGATGTTCCGACTGATGCTGGCACTGATTGCTGCGCTAGGGCTGATGGCGACCGCGTGCTCGTCCGAAGGCGGAGACCAGACAGCATCTGATGAAACTGCATCAGAAGAGACCACTTCCGATGACACAGCATCTGAAGAAGCTGAATCAGAAGAAGCTGACGCCGATGGAAGTGCCGACGAGCCCGCCGACTCCTCCGCAACAGGCGGCTCGGTCGGCTTCATCCTTCCAGACTCAGCGTCCTCTGCCCGCTGGGAGGCGTTCGATCGCCCGTTGATCGAGGCGGCATGCGCCGATGCCGAGATTGAATGTCTCATTCAAAACGCTGAGGGTGACAAGGACAACATGGCGACAATCGCCGATCAGATGATCGCCGACGGAATTGGCGTGCTCGCCATTGTCAACCTTGATTCTGAGTCCGGTGCGGCAATCCAAGAGAAGGCGGCGGCGGCCGGTGTGAAGAACATCGACTACGACCGTCTCACCCTCGGTGGCTTCGCCGACGTCTACGTGTCGTTTGACAATGTGGCCGTAGGAACAGCCCAAGGCGAAGGCATCATCGAATGCTTCGCCGGCGACACCGAAGGCAAGAACATCATCCAGCTTCACGGCTCGCCGACGGACAACAACGCCACACTCTTCCGACAGGGCTACCAAGACGCCATCGTCGATGCCGGCTTCACTACCGTGGCCGAAGAGGCCGTGCCCGACTGGGACAACGCACAAGCCGGCGTCATCTTCGAACAGTTGCTGACTGCTGCCGGCGGCGAGGTCGACGGTGTGATCGCCGCCAACGACGGCCTCTCCCTGGCCGCTCAGGCGGTATTGGCCGACAACGGTCTGACCCTGCCCATCACCGGACAGGACGCCACCGTCGATGGGCTTCGGGCCATCCTCCAGGGTTCACAGTGCATGACGGTGTACAAGCCCGTGGTTGAGGAAGCCAATAGCGCCGTGGCCGCCGCCGTGGCCCTGCTCAGTGGTGACGCCCTTCCCGCCAACGCCACCATCAACAACGAGACAGCTGACATTCCTTACGTCCAGGCGCAGATTCAAGCCATCTACATCGATGACGTGAAGGTCCCTGTAGCCGACGGGTTCGTCACGGTCGAAGATGTGTGCGCCGGACTCGAAGACGAGTGCGCCGAGCACGGAGTAACGGGCTAGGAGCTCAGGTCCGAACGACCTCGGTGGCCGTTGCCTGCCAATCAGGTAGTGGTCACCGAGGTCATCAGAATTGCTGGAGAGGCACCGCAACGATGACAGGTGATGAAGAGGCGTCCATGAAAGAGGCGTCGGCGCTGCTGGAGATGTCCGGCGTCAACAAGACCTTCGGTCCCGTCCATGTACTGCACGACGTCGACTTCGTAGTGCGGCCGGGATCCGTGACCGCCTTGATCGGCGACAACGGAGCCGGAAAGTCCACGTTGGTAAAGACGATCGCCGGGATCCATCCGGCCGACAGTGGAAGCTTTCGGTCCGAAGGCCAATTGGTCTCCATCGAGGATCCCCGCCGAGCCTCCGAACTGGGCATTGAGGTCGTTCACCAGGATCTAGCACTGTGTGAAAACCTGGACATCGTTCAAAATCTCTTTCTTGGCCGCGAGATAACCAAACGAGGGCTCCTGGACGAACGGGCCATGGAATCAGCAGCCAGGACCACATTGACAGACCTTGGCGTCAGAACAGTCAAAAGCGTTCGTCAGTCGGTGGCGTCGCTGTCCGGCGGGCAACGCCAAACGGTGGCGATCGCCAAGGCGGTGCTGTGGAACTCCCGGGTTGTGATCTTGGATGAACCGACCGCCGCCTTGGGCGTCGCCCAGACGGCCCAGGTTCTGTCGCTGGTGCGGCGAATGGCCGACCAAGGTCTTGGCGTCGTTCTGATCAGCCACAACATGAACGATGTTCTGCAAGTGGCTGACCGGGTAGCGGTCATGTACCTCGGTCGCCTGGTGGCTGACGTGAAGGTCACCAGCGAGACCTCACGAGAGTTTCTTGTCGAATTGATCACGTCGGGGCGCTCGGGCGGAGTTGGTTTACCGGCCGAGGACCTGGAACCGAACGGAAACGGAATCGGCGTATGAGCACACCGAGCGATCTGGCAGTAACCGATTTCGCCCTTGACGATGGGCCCGTTGGGTTGAAGGCGGCGTCACGCTCGTTCGTCACTCGACTGCGAAGCGGGCAATTGGGTTGGTTGCCGGCCGGATTGGCCATCTTTGTACTCGTTGGCATATTCGGCATGGTCAATCCCGACAGCTTCCTTTCGGCGCTGAACCTTGCCAACTTCTTGGAACAGGCGTCGTCGGTCATCGTTATCGCCATGGCGGTTTCGTTTGCCCTGTTGTTGGGTGAAATTGATTTGGCCGCTGGGTTTACCGCCGGGGTGTCGGCCGCCGTGTTGGCCACCAGACTTCAGGAGTGGCCCCTGGCCCCTTCGATCCTCCTGGCGACCGCCGTTGCCATAGCGCTCGGCATGTTTACCGGCTTTATGGTGGCCAGAGTCGGTATCCCGTCGTTTGTGGTGACGCTGGCCAACGTGTTGCTGTTCCAGGGCATACTTCTGCTGCTGGTTCGTGACGGCGGAAGCGTCCGTATCGAAAACCAGGCCGTCAAGGATCTGGTCGGCGCGAGCCTGACCCCGAGCGGCTCTTGGCTGTTCGCTGCGGCGGTGATTGCGCTGTTCGCCATGTCACTTCTCAGACAGCGACAGGCGACAGACAACCGTGAGTCCTTGGTTGTTATCGCGGTCAAGGTTGGATTGCTCTCGGCCGCAACCTTGATCGCCACGTTTGTCCTCGTCCAGAACCGAGCGTTCCCCAACGCCCCGGCCCCGATCAGGGGAATCCCGATCGTTATTCCGGCGGTACTCGTGCTCGTGGTTGTGTTGAACGTGTTGTTGAATCGGACCCGTTTCGGTCGCCACATGTACGCGGTAGGCGGCAATCCAGAGGCAGCCAGACGGGCCGGGATCAATGTGCAACGCGTCCGTCTCGGGGCCTTCACCCTGTGCGGGCTGTTAGCCGGCATCGGTGGTGCATTCCTGGCCAGTCGGGTGAATAGCGTCGATCCGAATACCGGGGCCAACGACACGCTGCTCCTGGCCGTTGGTGCGGCCGTGATCGGCGGGACGTCACTGTTCGGCGGTAAAGGCCGAATGATGAACGCAGTGCTAGGAGGCTTCGTACTTGCGTTGATCCCAAACGGCCTGACTTTGGTTGGGAAGCGCATGCTGCCCCTGCTGGGAGAAATCGACTTTGGCAGTTCGGGAGTCAAATTCATCTGCGCCGGGGCGGCCCTATTGGTCGCTTCCTCAGTAGACGCTCTCAGCCGCCAACAACAGAGTTGACAACCGGCTGGTGCTCGCCGAACAGCTGAAGCCAGCGAACAACTATGGAGAATTGACATGAACCCCTTCTTTCCCGCTGTATCCGAACCAATCCGCTATGGCGGGTTGGACTCGACCGACCCGCTTTCGTTCCGCTGGTATG
Source organism: uncultured Acidimicrobiales bacterium (assembly GCA_937981915.1). Taxonomy (GTDB): domain Bacteria; phylum Actinomycetota; class Acidimicrobiia; order Acidimicrobiales; family SZUA-35; genus JAHELU01. The sequence goes on along the minus strand of CALJMD010000028.1, from coordinate 7,865 downwards.
ACCCGGACCGAGAGGTACTAGGGCGAACCATGAAAGAACACCTGCGGTTCGCTGTGTGCTATTGGCACAGCTTCGCCTGGGACGGATCCGACATCTTTGGGGCCGGGACCCTCGACCGGCCGTGGACTACAGCCGGTGACCCAATGGAGGGCGCCCGGCAGAAGATGGCGGTGGCCTTCGAGTTCTTCGAGAAACTCGGTGTGCCGTTCTACTGCTTCCACGATGTGGATATCGCCCCAGCCGGATCCGACTTCAAGCAGAGCACCCGCAACTTGAATGAGATGGTTGATCTGGCCGCCGAACACATGGAACGAACCGGGGTTGGGCTGCTGTGGGGTACGGCCAACCTGTTCGCCGATCCGCGCTACGCCGCCGGAGCCGCCACCAATCCCGACCCTGAAATTTTTGCAAGAGCGGCCGCTCAAGTGTGTCAATGTCTTGATGCCACCAACCGCCTAGCCGGAGAGAACTACGTTCTGTGGGGCGGTCGTGAAGGCTACGACACGTTGCTGAACACCGACCTCAAAGCGGAGGGTGCCCAGCTGGGGCGATTCCTTCACATGGTGGTGGAGCACAAGCACGCCATTGGATTCGAAGGACAGATACTGCTCGAACCCAAGCCGTTCGAGCCAACCAAGCATCAGTACGACTTTGACGTCGCCACCGTCCACGCCTTTCTGGAACGCTACGACCTGATGGGCGAGGTGGCGGTCAACATTGAGGTCAACCATGCCACTCTGGCAGGGCACGATTTCGCCCACGAAGTGGCTGCCGCCTTCGACGCCGGGATCTTCGGCAGCATTGACGCCAACGCCGGGGACGACCGCCTCGGCTGGGATGTCGACCGGTTTCCGGTGTCGGTCGAGCAAATGACATTAGGCATGTACGAGATTCTGCGCGGCGGGGGGTTCACCTCCGGCGGACTGAACTTCGATGCCAAATTACGACGGCAGTCGATCGCCAGAGATGATCTCTTCCACGCTCACATCGGGGGAATGGACACCATGGCTCGAGCCCTGCTGGCCGCCGCCGACCTGATCGCCGACCGGACCCTCTCGGACTACGTCGAGGGGCGCTACCAAGGCTGGGACCACGGGTTGGGCAAACGAATTCTCGACGGCGAGGAGACGTTGCGATCCCTACACGACCGGGCAGCAACAGTAGATGATCCTTCGCCTACATCGGGTCGCCAGGAGTACCTCGAGAACGTGGTGGCCCGGGTGATCGAGCGGGCAAGCTGAACTGACTGGAAGTCCCCCTCTCTCTCTTCAGTCGTTCCTTGTTCGCTACTCGGCGGTCCCGATGGACGGTAGCTTCGGCTCCACACATCCATCGGGGCTGCCACCTCCCCCAATGGGTTGATCGTCGTATTCGTCGGCCACATAGCCGGACCCACGTTTACTGGTGGAGAAGTAGTCGACGATGGCAGAAACAAGTGCGTCCGCCTGTGCATCGAGGAAACTCTCGTCCATCAACAGCGCCTCTTCGGCCGGATTGGTTAGATACAGGTACTCGACCAGCACGGTCGGGACGTCACCGCTGTGGCGAAGCACCGAGAGATAGTCCTGCCCATCGGCCCGCACCCAAGCGCGGACGCCCCGGTTGCCGCTACCGGCGAACGAGAATGGGGCTACCGGCTCGGTGGTAAAAGCCGGTGGCGGCTCGACGGTGGTTGGTACCTCGACGGTGGTGGACGCCGTGGGAGGCACGGTGGTAGAGAATGTCGGTTCTCGCAGCCGAGGCTTCGGTGGAGCGCCGGTGTCGCGGGGCGACGGCACCGTGGTGGCGGTTGCCGGTAGTTGTCCATTGGTGACTAAAGCCTGATCTCGAGCAACCACTGAACGGTCGTAGGCGTCGACTAGCGCCTCGTAGGCGTCCACTTCGTCCACGTAGGCCTGATACGCCGCTCTGCGTTCGGCTGCTGCGCTTTCCAGTACCGGCTGGAGCGCTTCGAAGAACAGGCCACCAAAGCGTGTGGCGTGATCGCTGCCAGCCTTGGTGAAGGCCATCGTCCCAGGAGTGTCGCCTCCGGGCGTGCCACCACCGTTGTGATGAACCGACACGAACAAGGCGGGAGCCACTGCGTCGGCGATTCTGCCTCTGGCCTTGGTGGTGATGTTATGGTCGCTGCCCCTGGTGAGGACAACGGTGGCGCCGAGTCGTTCCAGCCGTTGCCGGACTCGCAAGACGACCTCGAGGTTGAGTTCTTTTTCGGTCAGGCCGCTTGGCCCGACGGCGCCTGGCTCGGTGCCGCCGTGGCCGGCATCGAGCACGATGTGGGCCGCTCCGACCGGTGTCGCATCGTCTCGGTCAATTCGGACAAGCTGTTCGCACATCGTGTGCACTTGCCACGCACTTCCAAAGTCAGCCACCACCGGAAGGACAAGTCCGTCGTCGGTAACCACCGCCCTGGTCGCTCCGACTGTTGGGGCGCCGAGCGAAGGGAATGGCTCGTCGGGCGTCCCGAGCAGTGCTGAGCCGCGGCCCGATGACTCCAGCGGGCCGGGCAGTGGGACAGGAGTGGTGCTGGGTTTCTCAGTGACGTTCTCCACCGGTTTGTCGTCTGCACCTTCCGATTCGACGGTCCGACTGCTGAGAACATCCGGTTCATCAGTTGATGCCAGGAGGTCAGGGATGCCCGTGAGGCCCGGCAACGACAAACGCCCGGTCAGTGCGATTACTGCGACTGCGGCCGCTGCGACGGTTACCGCCGCAACTCCGGCCAGTAGCAGCCGACCTCGCCGCTGAGCCCGACGTCGGGTAGGGGAAGGCCTGGCTCCGCTCGACCGTTGATCGGTCACCGTCGACTTGACCGAGCCGCTCACCCTTGGCCATCGGCCTCGACAGTCCGATCTTGAGCGCGGCCAGCCGGCGGCGCTGTTGACCCGAAACTAAGTGAAGAACTCCGTTCGACCGGTGCCCCGACGAATCCCCGATGGGGGCTAGGTCAACTGTTTAGCCAGGCGGTCTGCTGCGTCGCGAACCAGCCCGGCAATGGCATCGGGGTTTTCCTCGCCGGGAAACCGGAACGCCGGTCCATGGACGTGGAGGGCGGCCACCGTCTCACCTTTGGGGTTGACGACTGGCGCAGCGACTGAGTTCAGCTGCTCGTCGAACTCCTCGAACATCCAACAGAATCCGTCGTTGCGAACCTCTTCGAGCCGTCGCCGGATCGCAGCCGGGTCGGTCATCGATTGCGGTGTGCTGGCTTCGAGTTCGCCGGTCAGGTACTCGTTGACCTTTTGTTTGTCTTGACCGGCCAGTACGACCAAGCCGGAGGCTACCTGATGGGGTTCGATTCTGGCTCCGGTCCAGCTACGAACCTGGATCTCGTCGTCGGCTTCGAAGTGCTCCAGATACAGAATTTGACCCTGATCAAGCTGTGAGACGCCGGACGTTTCACCGATTTGCTCCGTCAGTTCCCAAAGGTACGGTCGGGCCGCCGAGGTAAGGACATGGCTCCACGCCGCCGCTCCAACCAGATCGGTGAGCCCTTGACCGAGGGAATAGACGCCTCCGGCTTCGACCTGCTCAACTGCTTGAGCGGCTTCGAGTGCCCCTAAGAGGCGGTAAACGGTGCTTTTAGGGAGTTCAGCCCGGTCGGCTAGTTCGGTAACTCCGGCCGGACCGGCGGCCAGGACACGGAGAATAATGAACGCTCGTTCAATTGACTGCACACCGGACATCAAGAACTCTCTGCCTAATTTGGGCTCCGGCCTGATCCGGCGGGCGGCCGGTTGTCCCTCGTTGGGAGTGTCGCAGCGCGATGACCGGTCAAGCGGGCTACCCAACCAGTGTAGGTCAATCCGGCCGACCACCCCGCTTCGCCTGGTGGCTACTGCTGGCGAGCGCTCGTTGCCGGTGAGGTCTAGAAGTAGGTTCGGCAGTGGGGGAGCGGATTGACGCCGAAGAAGGCATCGAGTCGTTCGAAGTGGGTCGGGGTCGCCCGAAGGCGTCGACCGGCGGCCAACGTTGTTGCTGATCCCGCCCCAAGCAACAGCGGTCCGAGAGCGGCCCGGGTCACTGCTACGTCCGGTCGTCGCCTCGACAGCTTGGCCCCGTCGCCGGATATGGCGACCACTTCGGTGAAGTAGTTCCGCTTGAAGGTGGAGTCGAAACGCTCATCCAGGATCGGCTCGTCGACGACGCCGACAGTAAACGAATCCGAGGTGCGGTAGGTCCGGGCCGAAAAGCAGCGGACGGGGTCTTCGACCCGTATCCACGCGTGGTCGCGCAGTCCGGTGGTTCGTACGCCTCTTGGATCCTCCAACAACATCGGGAGCGGATCGTCGGGGGCGATAGCCGAACGGGCGGTGATTTCACCGACAAGGTCGACTGACAGGATTGTTCGCCACAACGCATGGTTGGCCTGTTCGGTGACGGCGAAGAAGTCGACGAGGTCGAGACCATGTCGGGGATAGCCATCGTCCCAATCCGGTTTGATACCCCACATGGCGAACCCGTCAGGGTGGAGCGCTCCTACCAACAAGTCATCCGGCTTGGGTTGGTAGCACCAGGTAAACATGTCGGCGGTACGTGACAGCTCACCGACCTGGTTACGGCGATAGCGATCGTAAATGGCCAGGATCTCGTCGAGGTGCTCGAACGGTTCGACAAGGCGCACGGATCCATTGCTTTTGTGGTCCGATCCTGCAAACGGGCGCAGCCGATTGGCGCGGCGATCGATCGACACCAAACGATGCCGGGTCGACACGCCGTAGCCAAACCGTTCGTAGATGCCGCCTTCGCTGGCCGTTAGAGCGAGGAGAGGTTCGTCTCGCTGTCGGGCTTCGTTGTGAAGCCATTCCATCATGGTCCTGGTGATTCCTCGGCGAGTGTGAGTGGCACTGACGCTCACCCAGGTCACGGCACTGGTGGCCAGTGTTCGGCCGCCGGGCACGGTCATGTCCATCGGGTAGCTTCCGGCGCCGGCAACGATCTTGCCGTTGTCTTTGGCCACGACGAAGCGGTCGGGCTCCACCACCTTGGCCATCACATCTGCGCGGTCGGTTACCGGCGGATAGCCGAAGTTTCGGCTGTCGATGGCGTTGAGCTCGGTCAACTCGTCCGGTGTAAGGGTGGAGAAGTCAACCATGTTCGGGGCCTCCCGGGCCGGTTTGGTCTATCGTTCGGCGATGATGGCGTCGGCGACGGTCTCGGCGGCGACGTCGACACCAAGTCGCTTGTCTTCGCCGGTGGCTCGCACGGCCAACTCCACTTCACCATCGGCCAAGCCTCGGGGGCCGACGGTGATTCGGTAGGGGATACCGATCAGTTCGGCGTCGGCGAACTTCACGCCAGCTCTGGCGTCACGGTCATCGAGGAGTACATCAACGCCACGGCTACGCAGCGCTTCGTACAGTGATTCGGCTGCCGCCAGCGTTTCGGCGTCGAGCTTGAGTACGGTGACGACCGCCTCGTAAGGGGCGATCGATACCGGCCAGAGGATTCCCTTGTCGTCGTAGTGGGTTTCGGCCACTGTCGCCATGTTTCGCCCGATGCCGATTCCGTAGCTGCCCATCACCACCGGGCGTTGCTTACCATCGGAGTCCGACACCGATACACCGAATGCCTCGGAGTACTCGGTGCCAAGCTTAAAGATGTGGCCGGCTTCGACGCACCGAATCTGCTCCAGCGTGGTGCTGCAGTTGAAACATGCTTCACCGGCTGAGACTTCGCGGAGGTCGGTCCACTGGTCGACGTTGATGTCTCGTTCCACGCTGACGCCGCGGTAGTGCCAGTCGTCCTCGTTGGCGCCGGTGGTCATGTCGGTTCGGCCCTGGAGGGCGCTGTCAGCGACGATTCGTAGCGAGTCAACGCCTACGGCGCCCAGGCTGCCGGGCGTGGCGCCCAGATTGGCCTTGGCCTCTTCCGGGGTGGCTGGCCGCAGTTCGATTGTTCCGGTGGCGTCGATGAATTTCTGGGTGTTGAGCTGGTGGTCGCCTCGGACCAACGCCAATACAACCTCGCCGTCGGCCACCATCACCATGGTCTTGATCTGGCGGGTGGCGGGAGCTCCGGCTTCTTCCAGCGCGGCAATGGTCCGGATACCGGGGGTGGCGAATCGCTCGGGTGCGTCCAGACCGGCTTCGTCGACGACCGGCTCGAGCTTGGAGGTGGCCTTCTCGATGTTGGCCGCGTAGTCGCAGCTGGGGCAGACGATCACTTCGTCTTCACCGGCACTGCATGGCACCATGAACTCGACCGAGGAACTGCCTCCCATGGCGCCGCTGCTGGCCTGGACCCCAAAGGCCGGTAGGCCGAGGCGCTCGAAGATTTTGATATAGGCCTCTCGGTGGGATTCGAATTGACGGTCGAGGCCTTCATCGTCAATGTCAAAGCTGTAGGAGTCCTTCATGTGGAACTCCCGGACCCGTAATAGCCCGGCCTTGGGCCGAGCTTCGTCGCGGAACTTGGTTTGAATGTGGTACCACAGCTGTGGGAGCTCTTTATAGGAGGTCAGCTCCGACGCCACCGAGGCGAAAATTTCCTCGTGAGTGATGCCGAGGGCCATCTCGTTGTTCCGACGGTCGGTCAAGCGGAACATGATTTCGCCCATCTTGTCCCAGCGGCCGGACTGCTGCCAGATGGTGGCCGGATGCATGGTCGGCAACAGGAATTCTTGGCCACCTATGGCGTTGATTTCATCCCGGACGATTGCGGCCACCTTCTGGTGGACCTTCCACCCCAGCGGCAGCATCGAGTAGTGCCCGGCGTGGAGCTGCCGTATGAACCCACCTTTGACTAACAGGGCGTGGCTTACGGCATCGGCGTCGGCCGGGGCATCACGAAGGGTGGGTATGAAGAGCGAGGACCAACGCATTCCCAAACCATACCTAAAACCCTCTGATCTTGATTCGATATTCGTCTCAGATGGGTAGTGGCCGAGGCAGGAGGGTCCATTACAGTTAGGGCCTATAAGCCGATGTGAACAGTATCGGATGACAGGTCGATCGGATAGTACCGACTGGCGAAAGCGAAGGATGCCCCATGGCTGTTAACGGAACGGGTCGGAAGCGCAGGGACTACAAGGCGCTGGCCACACCTCGGCCCCGCCTCACCACACCGCTGGTACGAGACAACGGTGAGTTGCGACCGGCGTCGTGGGAAGAGGCTATTGAGCGGGCAGCCGGTGGCTTCAAGCAGGTAGTTGATGAGCACGGCCCTGAAGCCTTCGGGATGTTCTCGTGTTCAAAGTCGACCAACGAAATGAACTACGCGGCCCAAAAATTCGCACGGACGGTGATCGGGTCGAACAATATCGACTCCTGTAATCGAACTTGACACGCTCCTTCCGTCGTCGGTCTGGCGACAGTATTCGGAGCCGGTGGAGGAACCTCGTCCTACGCCGAGATCGAGGAAACCGATCTGATTGTGCTTTGGGGCTCGAACGCCCGCGAAGCACACCCCATCTTCTTTCACCACCTGGTCAAGGGCCTCGACAACGGTGCCCGGATGTTCTCGGTCGACCCCCGGCGTACCTCATCAGCCAAGTTCGCTGACGTCTGGTTGGGCCTGAACGTCGGCACCGACGTGGCACTGTCGAACACGGTGGCTAACCACATCATCACCAACGGTCTCCACAACACAGAGTTCATCGCCCACGCCACGCAGGGTTTCGAAGCTTACGCGGAGTCGGTTTCGTCCTGGACCCTTCAACGGGGCTCGGAGATTACCGGCGTCCCCGAAACCGCTATTGCCGAGTTGGCCGAAGCGTACGCCACGGCCGAGACAGCGCAGTTGCTGTGGACGCTTGGAATCACCGAACACCACAACGCGGTCGACAACGTTCTCTCGCTGTGTAACCTGGCGCTGCTCACCGGTCACATCGGCCGCTGGGGTTCGGGCCTGGTCCCGCTGCGCGG
>CALJMD010000027.1 GCA_937981915.1 uncultured Acidimicrobiales bacterium | reverse complement strand
AGTCGCTTCGGCTTAATCCTGGCTCGGTCGTTCTCGACTTGGCATGTGGTACCGGTGACTTCTGCGTGGAGTTGGAGGAACAGGGCCATCGGCCGGTTGGCGTTGACCTCTCCTATGGCATGTTGGCCGCCGCTCGGACCGGCTCACCGTTGATACATGGCGATCTGCTTGATCTGCCGGTGTCAAGCGGCTCCGTTGATGCTGCAGTGTGCGGATTTGCGTTGCGCAACCTCGTCGATCTCGATGTGTTTTTCAACGAGCTGTTCAGGGTCATTCGTCCGGGCGGACGTATTGCCCTACTTGACGTCTCCGAGCCCGACAACGCACTGGTGCGATACGGGCACGGTGTCTACTTCAACCGAGTCGTTCCGCTGATCGGCGGGCTTCTCTCCGACCGGACGGCCTACGGGTATCTCCCTCGTTCGGTCAGCTATCTGCCCGAACCTGAGGTGATGACAGCCAAACTGTCTGATTCCGGCTTCGATGAGGTCGCTCGCCGCCAGTTGACGGGTGGCATCTCGCAGCTGCTCACCGCGTCCAAGCCGCAGTAGGGGCCTTTCGGTCAACGTTTACGGTCCGATAGGACTAGGTGAGTGAACGACGGACTCAACGCTCGGGTCGTACCCCAACGATCGCAGCTGACGAACAGCTGGTGTCGCTACCGGTTCGCGCCCGTCCAGCGGTATCCGTCGTCGTTCCTACCTACAACGAAGCGGACAACATCGAGGTAGTCCTCGATCGGTTGAGAAGTCATCTCGACAGCCACCAGTACCGCGACGGCTATGAGATTGTCGTCGTCGATGACAACTCTCCTGATGAGACCTGGCGGTTGGCTCAACATGTCGCAGAGCACGATCACCGAATCTCGGTCGTCCGGCGAGCCAGCGACCGGGGACTTGCGTCAGCGGTCCTGACCGGCCTCAGCGTCGCCTCAGGCTCTGTGATGGTGGTCATGGATGCGGACCTTCAGCACGATCCAGCGGTGGTACCTCGGCTGGTCGCACCAGTGTTGGAGGGCGGCCACCAGGTGTGCGTTGCGTCGCGGACCAGTGGTGGCGGGAGCTTCGGTCGGTTCACCCGGAGTCGAAGGCTCATTTCGTTCACCGGAAACTCGGTGGCCCGGCTGCTTCTGGGAACGCACTGCACTGATCCCATGAGTGGATTCTTCGCCATCTCCCGGGGCTACTACGAGACTGTGGCGCCGTCGGTCAATCCTCGCGGTTTCAAGATCCTGCTGGAGTTCTTGGCTCGCGGTAAGAATCCAAACGTGACCGAAGTCGGTTATCGCTTCGGGGAACGTCTTAGTGGCGAGACCAAACTGAACGGCTCGGTTGTCCTCAACTATTTGGTCGCACTGATATCGCTGTCGATTGGCAGGGTCCTACCGGCCACATTCGTCATGTATCTGGCGGTAGGTCTCATCGGTTTGGCCGTGAGGGCCGCCGTCGAACAACTTGGAACCGCATTGTCCACTTCAGCGTGGGCATCGCCGATCGTGCTGATCGCAGTCGAGGCGGGCCTCGTTGTTAACTACCTACTGCACAACCGAATTACGTTCGAGCCGTTTCGACACCGCGGAGTGCATATGATCCGCGGCCTCATTTCGTTCCACGTGGTCAGCCTCCACGGTTTGCTAGTCCACGCCGGCGTAATGGCGCTGCTCTCATCGGCGGCGCCGAGCGCCGACACCGAACTCTTGGCCACGACGTTCTCCCCGCCGTTTCTGCTAGCCGGCGCGCTGGCAACAATTGGGAACTATCACATCAATGCCGGCACCACCTGGCAGACCTGACGGCCCCAGCGGTTCTTGCGTTACGTCAACTTGCCAAGCACGACACTAAGCAGTCCGGCGATCTGCTCGACCGCAATGTGATATTGCCGTCGTGACCCGCCATAGGGGTCATCGACATCCCAATTCGACCCCAAGTACTCTTCGGGGTGACGGTCGGTGTTGAGGCGTGCGACGAATTGCTGAATGGCGATCGGTTTCGGCTCACGGCCCAGCAAGTCTGCGGCCTGACGAATCGGAACGATCTTCGGAAAGGCGGTCGGAACCAGAGCCGTCGCCTGCTGGACATGACTGCTTTCCATCGTCAAGAGCAAGTCAGCCGCCCGAATACTGGGGTCGTCGAGACAGTAGCTCCGGTGTTGGGACATATCGAGTCCACGTTTCGCTACGACGTCGACCAGAGTCGATGGTGGCTTGCGGCCTGCCGCGAGAAAGCCAGCTGACCTGAATACGAAGTGGTTCTCTCCGGCCGAGGATCGAGCTAGCAGCTCAGCGGTTGGGCTGCGACAGATGTTGGCCGTACAGATAAAAAGTATCCGACGCCGCCGATCACTACTGGTCAAGATCGATCGAAGGTCGCCCCGCTCAACAGCACGAGAATCGTCTTGACCAGGATCATCAGATCTCTACCGAAGCGAAGGTCAGCAACGTAACCAACATCCAGGTGAAGCCCAGACGCAATGCTGTTGCGTGCTCGTAGCGACGAGATCTGGAAAGTTCCCGTGACCCCGGGCCGCGTGATGTGGCGGGGATGAACGAGGAATCGCTGCCGCACAGCGACGTGGGTGAGCTCGGGCCGAGGACCGACGAGGCTCATATCGCCCTTGAGCACGTTAAGGAGCTGGGGAAGTTCATCCAGACTGTGGGCGCGGATAAAGCGACCGAATGGGGTGTGTCGCGGATCGTCCGCACTCTTGTGCCTCAGGCGACGGTCGACACCGACGAAGGCCTGAGACTGCCGACGGCGATCCGGCAGCATCGAACGGAACTTCAAGATGTGAAACGGCACGCCGTCTCGCCCCACCCGCTCTTGGCGGAAGAAGATGCCCCCTGGGCCCAGCTTTACCCGCACCAAAAGGGCGAGAAGCAGGAACAGTGGCGCAAGCACCACTAAGCCAGCAAACGAAACAGCAATGTCAAAGAACCGTTTGCCGTGGCGTACGTACCAGGAATGATTCGGTAGAAGAATCTGAGGCACCGCCACGGGGCGGTCGAGGAGTTGGGGTTCCCTCGATCTCAGCTTCAGTTCCACGCTCGTCACATTTACCTACCCTCTGCGGCGCAAATTGACTTAGACGAGGCAACGATAGTAACCGTGAGGCTCAAATTGGGTCATACCACCCAATCTTTCAAGTCTCCGCCGCCCCCTCAAGCGACCGGTACTTTCGCTGCGTGCCTCTCCACCCGTCTAGCTGACCTACGTATCGAAGCGAAGCGTAACCCATCCGCAATGCAGCTGGCCTCTCTCTATACCAAATCCTTACTATCTGCGATCTCGTGTAGCGGAGACTCGCCGCTGACAGCTCAGCCTTGTCATCCTGGCGCTACCGTGTTGCCCGATCGCCGACAGAAGTCGGGTTCGATCATCGATTCGATGGAGTGCAGCTTCGAATGACATCAGCTTGGAGCGAGTCCGCTGGGCCAGGTGACACCAGCAAGCCACTGTCGGTCTCGATCGCCATCTTGACGTACAAGCGGACCGAAGATCTGCAACGGTGCGTCACCGCGGTGCACGGGGCCCTTCAGGCTGGCCCAACCGTCGGTTTCCGCTTCGACGAGATCCTGGTGGTCGACAATGACGCAGCCGGTTCGGCTGCCGCGGTCATTGAGCGGGCGTCAGGTACCGAACACAGCCCAGGCGGCGAACAGGCACCAGGCAACTCCCCCGTTCCAAGTGACTCTCCGGTTGTGGTGCGCTACGTATGCGAGACGTCGCCGGGCGTGGCCAACGCCCGCAATCGGGCGTTGACCGAGTGCCAGTCGGAGATCCTTGTCTTCATCGACGATGACGAGGTGCCGGGCACCGAGTGGCCCAACGGTCTTTTGTCGGCAATGAAAGACTCGGGGGCCGCCCTGGTCGGCGGCCCGGTCGACACCCTCTTTGCCGCCAAGCCACCACAGTGGAT
>CALJMD010000026.1 GCA_937981915.1 uncultured Acidimicrobiales bacterium | reverse complement strand
TCGTAGCCCATTTCCCGCAGACGACGCTTGGTCATCTTGGCCCCGACAGCCTCATGATGACGGAAGGTCACACCGTCATCATCGATGTTTCGGGTTCTCGGCTTGCCGATGTCGTGAAACAATGCCGCCATGCGAATCTTCAGCCTCGGGCTGGTGTTGGCGGTGACGGCAATCGTGTGAGCCAACACATCTTTGTGTCGATGGATCGGATCCTGCTCAAGGCGGAGAGCGGGCAGCTCGGGAATGAGATCCTCAGCGAGCCCGGAGTCGTAGGCGGACCACAGACCTTCAGTCGGGTCATCAGCCAGCAGAATCTCGTCCAGCAGGTGCCGGCGCATCTCTTCGGTCAGTTCAGGGGAGTCCACTGTCATAGCTACACAAGGCCCGCTTCGGGGAAAGAATTTGGCAGCCGACCGGATAACGATCCGACCGGCGAAAAGGGCCTATTCAAGGGTAGCGTCTGGGCCCGCAGCGGCGACCGGTATTCAGCCATACGTGCTGGCGGCCTTATGACGTTTGCGGACTCGTCACCGAGCGGCTGAGACCGCCACGCTTAGGCGCTCGACGACGTCAACCGAGGACAACGCCACATCGATGTCGTGACGCCCCTCGACCACCTGCCAGCCTGCCTCATTAGCTGTGTCACTGGCTGGGGCATCAACCGCCCAACGACAAAACACTCGGGCCGCCACCGGAACCTCGACAGTCAGCGTGTCCCCCGGTTCAACCTCGACCGAGGAGAAGCCGGCCAGAACCCGAGGCCGAGGCTGATCCGACTCCGGCAATGCCCCCTCGGTGGCGGCGTCCGGCCTGGCGTACAGCTGGACCACACACTTCCCGCGGCGATCACCGGTGTTGGTGACCGGCACGGCCACCGTGAGCGGCCCATGCGCCGGGTCAAGCCCGATTGCCGCAGCGGCCGACTTCACGTCAACAGTCACTTCATCGGCCGACAGCTGGGCCTGGTCCAACTCGAACGTTGTGTAGCCAAGACCGTATCCGAACGCCAGCAGCGGTTGATGCCCGTGACGCTGATACCACCGTTGCCCGATGTGAAGACGCTCGGTGTACTCCATCGTTGGGTTGTCGATACCCGAATTCGCAAGCTCGGGGCGCACGTCTGGATGGGGCACGCTGGTGGCCGTCGGGCTCTTGTCCATCGACATCGGGTAGGTCACCGGCAACCGGCCGCCAGGCTCAGCCTGACCGAGGAGAACGTCAGCCAGCGCCGCTCCGAATTCCTGCCCCGGGTACCAGGCGATAAGCACCGCGGCCACCTCGTCGAACCACGGCATCGCGACTGGGCTTCCGGCGTTAACGACGACCACCGTGTTGGCGTTGGCGGCGGCCACAGCCGACACCAGCTCATTTTGGGCGCCGGGCAAGTCGTAGCTCAACCGGTCGTGGCTTTCGGTCTCCCACTGATCGTCGAGACCAACGACCACCACGGCAACCTCGGCTCGCTCAGCCGCCTCAACCGCTTCGGCGATCATGGCATTGGCATCGACTGGGGGTAGGTGGCCAAAGGCCAACCCGGCCAGCTGCGGGTCATCGCTCCGCGACCATTCGATGACCACCCGAACATCAATACCGGCGCTCAACTCCGTCGACCCGGTTCGCTCAGTGGAGGCTTTCTGAAAGAAGCTGTGGCCCGGCTGAGGGTCAGACCAATTGTCGACCACCAACTCGTCGTCGATGAAGAGACGGCAGGGGCCGACGGCCCGCAAACCAAATTGATGAACACCGGATTCAGACACCCTCATGGTTCCCGTCCAGCGCCACGACCATTCGAGGGTCTCGCCGAGGTCAGGGTCGAATCCGTGAATGAACGCCTTGACCGAACGAACAGATGAAGAGGCAACAGGTTCGACGGAGGACTCGGGAGTATCCAGGGCGCCGGAGCCAACGAACTTTTCCAGCGTCAACGGTTCGGTCCACACCTCCGGGTCCGGTTCGGGAAGGTACCGGTGGGTCAGGCAACCGACATGGTGGAACACTGACGTTTCCGCCGGCACTGCACCGGCGATTCCCTCCAGCGGCGAGAGCCGGTGGTGAGACGGAACGAGGGCAGAGCCCCCACCTTGTTCAACGCCGGGCGAGGCGTTGGGGCCGATCACGGCCACCGAGCTCGGCGAGTCAAGCGGTAGAAACGCAGCGCCGCCCTCGGTCGGGTTGTTGCGGACCAGGACCATGCCTTCGACAGCTGCATTGTGAGCCAGCTGACGCTCCGATGGATCATCGACAGTCTCTTCCGCCGACTGGTCCACTCCCCTGGCCCCGGTTCGTTCGGCCAGCCTGATCAGCCGGTCCACGGCGACGTCAAGTTCGTCGATCGCCACCGTCTGATCGCTTACAGCGTCAAGCAGCGGTTGTCCGAAGGCAATAGCCGGGCCCGGCATTTCAAGATCCAGTCCGGCCCGCAACGACGCCACCCCATCGTGAGCCGCTCCCCAGTCGGAGATGACGACCCCGTCAAAACCCCATTCGCCACGAAGGACATCGTTCAGAAGCCAGCCGTTCTCGCTGCAATGCGTGCCGTTCAGCCTCGGGTAAGCCGACATTACCGTGCCCACCCCTGCGCCAACCGCCGCCTCGAACGGAATGAGATAGACCTCACGAAGCGTCTGGGCGTCCACTACGGTGTCGACGAACAAGCGGGCCCACTCGGCGTCGTTGGCAACCAAGTGCTTGGCGCAAGCTGCGACCCCGGACTCTTGCACACCACCGATATAGGCCCGAGCCATTGCCGCCACCAGGTTCGGTTCCTCACCGAAGCTCTCAAAGTTTCGTCCACCAAGCGAGTGACGGGCCAGGTTGAGAGTGGGGGCCAAGAGCACCTGGGACTGTTTGCGTCGGGTTTCCACCCCTAGCAGGCGGCCCATTCGCTCCACCAGTGAAGTGTTGAACGTGGCGGCCATGGCGATTGGGGCCGGCAGGCATACCGCCCGGGCACCCGTGGTCGAGTCGCCTCGGGCTCCAACCGGGCCGTCGGTGACCTTGATCGACGGAACGACAAGCTCATCGCCGATCGAGATCGGATAGGTCGTCCAGGCGTCACGGCCGCCGAGCAATCGCACTTTGTCGGACGGGGTGAGACTCTCAAGTTCGGTCATTGCCACTCAAATTCGGTCGTGATCTGGTGTTGCGGTCAGATCGGTTCTTGCGACTTTGCGCCCGTTTCAGGCGTCTGTAGTAGTGCCGCTAGTGTGTTGATAACCCCCGCAACCGTAATCGCTCCAATGAACCTCTCCTCGCACTCGGTCTACGAATGAATCGACTGATCCAATCGATCGTGATCGGCGGCTTTGCCGCTGTCCTATTGACCATGGCAATGGCCATCGGCTGGTTTTCGCTGCCCGGCCCCTCGCTGCCAGGTCTCGGCGATGTTGAGGTGGACGTTAAGCTGCCAACCGAAGCCAGGATCGTGTCCGTTGAGCCGATCAGTCTCGATTGCAGGGCCAGAATCCACGCCGAAATACCGGTTGAGGGAATCCGCCAGCACGAGGCGTTCGACGTCGTGTACCGCACCGACCGAATATCGATGACGGCCGTCGGCGACGTTGATACCTGTGTTGACGGCGCTGCCACCACGGTTAAACACAACTCTGACGGCTCGACCGAGGTGGTCATTCCCGGTGAGTCGGTTCAGTTTGTGCGACCACGAGTCGACACGGTGAAGACGGCCGAGACCGTTGAAGTAGACAAGGACATAGTTGGCAAGGTGACTGATGCGTTCCCGTGGGTTGATGACAACCTCGGGCTGACCCCACTGGCCTACGCCTACGCTCAGAATGTCATCGGCTCCAGCCAGTGCATGCAAGCGGCGTACGAGGTCACCGAAGAGATTCTGGTTGACGCCTACCGCCAGCAGGTGATCGATCAGGGTGTCGATGCCGACAAGCTCACCGTCCGGGTTGAAGGCGAACCGAACTTTGTTGACCCTGAGCCATTGGAGAGCGGCGACGTTGAACTGAGCGTCAGCGGCAGCGACGTATCGTGCGTGGCCAGCGGCCGGCTCGAATGAATTGACGATCTGAACGCAATGGAGTGAGGTTGAGGACATGACCGACGGCAGCGATCAAACAGTACGACGGGCGTGGGACATGGTCGACGAGGCCAAAAGCCAAATCGACAACCTGTCCCCCACCGAGCTGCAAGCCGAACTCAACACCGACGACCCACCGGTGGTCGTCGACATTCGCGACATGCGCGAGCTCTACCTCAAAGGCAAGATTCCTGGGGCCGTGCACGCCCCCCGAGGGATGTTGGAGTTCTGGGTCGACCCACAGAGTGAGTACTACCGCAACGTCTTCAAGCCCGAACAGCGCTACGTCCTGTACTGTGCCGGCGGTGGACGTTCAGCTCTGGCAGCCAAAACAATGAAAGACATGGGCTATGGCAACATCGGCCATTTAGAACCAGGCTTCGGTGGCTGGGAAGACGCAGGCATGGACGTCGAGGACACATCGGCCTCTTCCAAATGGATACCGCGCCCCTCCGACGGCTAGGGCTAGCCCCGAGCGGTCAGGACGTACACCACAGCGCCGTCAGCGCTTTGCCCTAGATCAGGCACCTGGATCCCACCCGCCGGGTAGTCGGCCAGCACGGTTCCGTCGCAGTCTCTGGCTTCGACGGCGTAGAGCCCCTCAGGCAGCATCATCGTCACCGAACGCCCGGCCTCGATTTGTTGACCGCGCTCTAGTTCGTTGACACCAACTTGACCGCTTCGCGATAGCGGGTTGATTGCCAGCTCGCAGATGACGCGGTCGCTGTCGTTCACCCATGTGACTTCATAACTCGTCAGAGGCGTCGGCGATACGACGACACCTTCGGCGAAGGCCAGCGTTCCGTCAAGGAACAGCCCCACTTCGTACAATCCGGCTTCGTGACCATCGGCCGCTTCGGCGCAGATCCAGAAGTTGCGTCCTTCGTCACCGTGAACCCAGACTTCCTCATAATGACCGAGTTGTGGGATGGGGCTGCCGTTGAATTCCCAAACAGCGTCCCAGACGACGTCTTCCGGCATTCCCGCCCAATCGACGAACAAGCAAAGGTCGGCAACGCCGGACTCGAAGCTCTCAGCCACCTGTTGAGGCTCGTTGTCGGCTTGGCCGCTGCTGAAGCGCGGGTTGGCAACGGTGACATCGGCCAGGCGGGTGCGAGTCTCTTGAGCGACGGCATCCAGCTGAACGTCCAGCGCCAAGGCCCGATCCAGTAGCGGTCTAGCCAGGTTGATGGGTCGGATGCTGTTCAAGAAACCGCCTACAGGGACGCACACATCGTTGTCGTCGACCACTCCGTCGCCGTTGCTATCCTCCAGGGGGCGGCAGTCCAAGGCAGGTCCGGACTCGCTGGCTCGAGCCCGAGTCGGCACACCGATGACTCGACCGTCGTTGTCCACGGCCATCCCGCCACTGTTGCCGGCTGAGATCCCGGCATCGGTTTTGATCATG
>CALJMD010000025.1 GCA_937981915.1 uncultured Acidimicrobiales bacterium | reverse complement strand
GCGTTTACCGCAAACGCCCGGATGCAGCCCGAGTGGGTGGCGATCATTAGGCGGGCACCGGGATACTCGCCTGACAGACGGTTGATACCGGCCCAAAATCGACGCACGCACATGGCCGGTGGTTCGAAGTGCATCAAAGGGATAGTCAGCCAGTGTTGGATGGGATCGCCGCCGCCCTGCTGGGTCCGCCAGAAGCGATCCATTTCCACCACCCACTGGGGGCGGTCCCTGGCTGCGGATCGTTCATAGCCTTCAAGCAGCGACTGGTACTGACGGAACGCGGCGGTGACATCTTTCAGCCCGTCGGGGGCCACGAACTGAAAGTTGCGGAACTCTTCGGCCACCGCCGGTTCGACGATGTTTACCTCTTTTTCGTACTGCACCAGCCCGTCGAGCAGCCCACGGTGAATCTGTTCGGCTGTTTCGGTTGCTCTGGCGGTTGCCGCGTGGCGAAACACAACCGTCTCGCCGCTGCGGAGGCGGCGGGCCATGGTGCGGCCGAAGCTGTGAGCTTGCCACGTGCCCTGGGGGGTCAGCCCCGAGTCGGTTGAGTAGCCCTGGGTTTCGCCGTGGCGGATGAGGAACACATCGTTGTGTAGCGCCCGGGCGGAGCCGGGGGGCGCGGAGATTTCTTTGTTGCGATTGTCCTCGGTGAGCGCTTGTTGGACGGAGAGGTCTGCTCGCTGCCATAGCGGCTCGTTGGTTGCCTCCGAGCCGTTTGCGGTCTCGTCTGTTACCTGCCGGTCTCGGAATCGCTTGAGGTACAACGGGCCGTCGTTGACCTCATCGGTCGTCTCAGCGCCGTCGCCCGTGTCGGCGTCGGTGCCGGCGTCGCCGTTGGCGGCCTGTCGGTCGCGGTAGCGGGCTAGGTAGAGCGGGGCGTCGAATCGGTCGTCGCTCATGAGTGCACCGTCATGAAGCCGGGATCCACTTGACCCTTGTAGGTGAACACGGCTCGACCCATTTCCGATTCAGTCCACGTCGTCGGCTCGTCATCAGGATCGAACCAGTAGCCCCCGGTGTAAATCTCGTTGCGGTTCCCGGCCGGGTCGAAGAAGTACAGGCCACAACCTCTGGTCGCTCCGTGACGGGTGGGGCCGGCATCGATTTCCACGCCGTGGTAGGCACAGGTGTCGGCGCCGTGGCGCAGGTCGTTCCACTCGTCCACCCAGTAGGCAATGTGGTGGAAGCCGCCATCAGGCCCGGTGAGAAAGGCGATGTCGTGAGCGGTGTGGGTTCGTTCCAGAAACGTGGTGAGTTGGTGTCCGTCGTCGGCCATGATTTGTTCGGTAAGCCGAAACTCCAGAACGTTGGTGAAGAACTCGGTGATGCCATCAACGTCCTCGCACATCAAGAAGATGTGATCGATGCGTGGTGGGTGCATGCCGATCAGATTGTCGGGCGCCGGGGGAGGGTTGATCAGGGTGAGACCGTTGCCGACTTGGGCCTGGCCGTGCTCAAGATCAATCACGTGGCCGCTAGGCCCGGTGAAACGAACCACGGTTCCCGATGCCGGATTCAGCTGGCGAGGTTCGAAGCGTTCGGTTGTTAGGCCGACATCTTGCACTCGGTGTTCCAGGCGTTCAAGTTCGGCCAGTTCCATCACCTTGAACGCCAGGTTGTTGAGCCCGTAAGTGGGTTCTTTGGTCAAGATGAGGGAGTGATGCTGATGTTCATCCCAGCCTTTGAGGAAGGTTCGGTCGGTCTCGGTGCGGGTGACGACCAGCCCGACCACTTCGGCGTAGTAGGCGGTCGCCAGTTGCAGGTCCGGAACCCGGATCTCGGCGTGTGAAAGTCGTAGAATTCCCGTTGATGACATGTCAGGCCTTTCCGGCCGGTCGGGCGGTGGAATCGGTCTGGCCCATTAGGTGTGAACGGTGGCGAACCGTTGATTCAGCACACCCTCGTAGTAGAACACCGCTCGTCCCTCTTCTTCCTGGGTCCAGGTGATAGTGGGGAAGTCCGGGTCGGGGCGGTAGCCGCCGGTGAAGACTTCGTTGCGGGTTCCCATCGGGTCAAAGAAGTAGATGGTGTTGCCCCTGGTCAACCCGTGACGGGTGGGTCCAACGTCGATGGTGACGCCGTTATAGGCCAAGATGTCGGCCGCTCGGCGAACGTGGTCCCAGTCGTCAAGCCAGAACGAGAAGTGGTGAAGCGCCCCGTTTGGCCCTTGGACAAAGGCGATGTCGTGGGGTTTGGCCGACCGTTCCAAGAAGGCGATCACTTGATGCCCGGCCCCGTTGAGTAACTGCTCGGTCAAACGAAAGTCCAACACCTCGGTGAAGAAGCGGGCGATGACGGGAACCTCTTCGGCGTGCATCAGGACATGATCGATGCGGGGTGGGGCGATGCCGACCAGGTCGGGGACCATGGGAGGAGGGTTCTTGAGCGGCATGCGACCGCCGACCTTGTGGACGTCGGCCACCAGCTCCATTTGTTGCCCTGACGGCAACTCGAAACGGATGGATTCTCCCTGGCCGATTTCCTCTCCGTCGGTGATCCGTTCGACCGGGTGCCCTGCGGCTTCGACACGGGACTCGAAATGAGCCAGGTCGTCCGGGCTTTCGACTTTGAACGCGAACCGGTCGAGGCCCACTCGGGTGTCGAGGCGAACGGCGAGGCAGTGATGGTCGCGTTCATCCCAGCACTTGAAGAAGATTCGATCATCGGTACGTTCGCTGATGTCGAGGCCCATCACCTGCGTGTAGTAGGCGGCGGCCAGCTCCAAGTCGGTGACCATGATGTCGACGTGACTGAGCCGGAGGATCCCCATGGGCAGACGATATGTCATCGGTCACGTCGCCGTGAATTGCTATCCCGCATAGCGGGACGCAGAGCTTTGGTTCTACTGTGGTTGCCATGAGCGCAGACGCTGGCCCGGCTTCCCGAAACCGACTGTCGTCAGTGGCCAACGCGGCGCGAGTGCTCAAATCGTTCTCTCCGGCCAGCCCGACGTGGGGTGTCGCCGACCTAGCCGAGCAGCTCGGTTTATCGACCTCGACCACCCATCGCTTGCTGTCCACCCTGGCTGATGAGTCCATCCTCGAACAGGACTCGCGAACCGGTCGCTATCGTCTGGGCCTGTCGGTCTTCGACCTCGCCGCCGCCATGCCCACCCAACGCAGCCTTCATGAGGCGGTCCTGGTTTCAATGACCGAACTCCGGAGTCGCACCGGCGAGACGGTGCAGGTCGGCGTGCTGGACGGTCGCCAAGTTGTCTACGTCGAACGTTTGGACAGCCCCAACACTCTTCACGTGTTCACTGAACTAGGTCGACGAGCCGACGCGCACTGCACCAGCTCGGGCAAAGCATTGCTGGCGTTCATCCCACAGCATCAGCGCGAAGAGCTGCTGGAGGGCTGGTCTCCGAGGCAACGCACCAAACACACCATTACCGACATCGCCGCTCTTCGATCCGAATTGGTCGCCACCCGGCGGCGGGGCTACGCCGAGAATCGTCAAGAGTCGGAGTTGGGCGTCGTTTCCGTAGCCGCCCCAATCAAGGATCAGAGCGGCTACGCCGTGGCCTCGCTCAGCCTGGCCGGCCCTGAAGAACGGATGGACGAAAACCGATCCACCTACGCCGAGGCGGTCAAGGCGCTGGCCCGAACTGTCTCACTGCAGATGGGTTGGCGGGCCCGGGCCCGACCTCGATCGACTACCTGACTGGGGCGGCGTCCCCACTAACCTGGCCGCATGTCCGACCCAGACTACGACGTGCTCCTCTTGGACTTCGGCGGCGTGTGCCTCCTCAACCCGGTGGAACTCCACGCCAGAACCGAACGGCTGCTCGACATCCCGGCCGGCACACTCACCTGGCTGGGCCCGCTCGATCCTTCCACCGACGAACTGTGGCGGAAGATGATCGTCGGCGACGGAATCACCGAACGAGACTATTGGACGATGCGAGCCGAAGAGGTCGGCCGGGTGGCGGGACGAGCCCTTACCCGTTCGCAGTACATGCAGCTGATGTACGACCCGCCAACACCGGAAGTGATCCGACCGGAGGCGACCGCAGTGGTGACCGCCGCCCGACAAGCCGGGTACGGAGTGTCGGTGTTGACCAACGACATGAAGGCGTTCCACGGC
>CALJMD010000024.1 GCA_937981915.1 uncultured Acidimicrobiales bacterium | reverse complement strand
GAGTTCACTGACACTACTGAACCGGAGCACCCGCAAGACGGTGACCTCGAAGGCAGTGCACCGTACGACGGCAACGGGTCTGTCGACCTAGAGGTTGAGGCAGCGATGGCCGCAGACACCGTTGAGTTGAACGCCGCCGACCTGGCTGCGGCATCAGCGGCGGTCGCCACGTCAAAGTGGCGCCTGATCAGCGCCCCCTAACCCAATCGACAGCGGACAGCCTGCGACCGGTGACTGCCACCGCCAAGGCGACGATGAGCAGCGCCAGCGCCTGAACGAAGACCGTCCGGGAAACGCTGACCACACCAACAACGGTTCCAGCGATCACGGCTACCGCCGATGCCCCGACGACCAACGACATCTCGCTCAATCGGTCACGTATCAGCCCGATCTCGACCGGGTCGCTTGCGCTAGCCGATGGATGCCTGCCTCGGCGGAGGGTACGCCAGCGAATGGCAAGATCTCCGAGTTCTCCCGCGCAGAACCACAAACAACCAATGATCAGCGAACGCGACCACACCTGCTCGGTGGTTACCAAAATGTCCCACACCACCGCCCCCAGCATCGGAACGGTCGCCGCCATGAGGACGTGTGTCGAGCCAACTGCCAACCCGAGACAGAAAAACACCGCGGCGACCGACACCAAGACAATGGTTCGAGTCGAGTCGCTGGTGGTCAAAGCAACAACCGAACCAGCGGTCGCAACCATCAGCACCAGCGCTCCGGTCATGAGCGAGGCCAGTTGCACTCGGCCGGCGACACCCGTCATCGATATCACGGTTGTGGCACCGGTGGCCGGCCCGACATAACAGAAGGTCGCGACAGCCGACGCCGAGTCCGCTGCAGCTCCTCCAAGGCGACGTGCAACCCCGACTCGATAGTCGACATCTCGCAATTCCACTGAGCACTGGCAATGCCATGATTAGTCAACTGGTCCCGAGCCATCTGCCGCTCGGCCTGCCACAACAGTCGGACGGCGTCGGGAACCTCCGGGGGAACGGGAGCTTCCAGAACGACGACGGCGACGTCATGTCCACCGCCCGCCAGCTCGGTCACAGCGCGAGTGAAACGGTCGTCAACCAGTGGGCTGATAGCAATCACCAACGCGTCGGGCGGAATGGCTCGGGCCGGCACGACCGACAGATCACGTTTAGCCCAACTTCGATACGGGACCGTGGCCAGTGCGGCATCGATCAAACGGTAAAGCTGCAGCCGCCCCGCCGATGGACCGACCCAACGAACAATGCCGCCAAGTTCAACTAGACCAACTCGATCGGTAGCTGCCAGGTAACGACCAGCCAACGCCAGCGACATCCGCACCACGAGAGCCAAGAGCTCGCTTTGCCCACCCATGGTCGTGCTACCGAAACCGAAACGGGAATCGAGACCGTATGACTCGGGGAAACTGTCGATGAGCATCACCACATCGGTTGAGCGGTCGGGGTGACGCTCGGAAACCCACAGCTCCTCACGGCGGGCCGACGCCCGCCAGTTGACATCGCGAATGCTGTCTCCGCTGGCCAGAGGGCGAACACCGGCAAACTCAAGGCCACGCTCCGACAATCGCGATTGATGCGCTCCGGTTTGACGCCGCAGACGAGTTGGCGCCATCAGCTCCCGAAGTTGCAGCTCGTCGGGGTGCACGCGAATCGGCGTGTCGCGGGCCAGAGCGGCCGACCACGACACCAGACCGAACCGCTCTACATACCGGACATTCACCCGCCCAGCGTCATAGGTCCCCCACTGGTCAACCTTGAACGGCACCACCATGTCAACCGGTTCACCGGACAGCAACGGTCGAGCCAACGTCGTCGACGCGGCCGGGCCGCCCGCGCCATCGGTCGGCGGGGGCCAGGTGGCGTACAAGGTTCCGGACGTGACGTCTCGAACCGTGAAGGTATAGGTGACATCCACCTCTTCTCCCACCGTGGACCGGTCGAACGCCGGTGACACCGACAGATCTATCTGCGGTCTTCCAGCGGTGATCAGACCAGCCGCTAGCAGCACCAGCCACGGCACGGTCAACACCGCTATCTCGGCCCGAGCCGTGAACAGGGCCAGCAACAATCCGCCGACGGCAACAAACACCGAGACGGTCAGCCGCTCGGTTCGATGTCGAGTCACTGGTGATTCGAAGCCACCGAAGATGCCTCGGCCGGCGGAAGGGTTTGCGGAGCCGGAACCGAATTCAGGCACTCGTCTACCACGCTGTCACCGGCCACGCCGCGGACCCATTGTTCCGGTCGCATCGAAATGCGGTGGGCCAGGGCCGGCACTGCGACCTGCTTCACGTCGTCGGGAGTGACAAACGCTCTCCCGGCCAATGCCGCCGTGGGGCGGGCCAGCTTCACCAATGCCTCAACCCCACGCGGACTGGCCCCGGCGTGCACTTTTGCGCTCTCCCTGGTGGCCCTCACGATGGCTACGCAGTACTCAATGACGGAGTCGTGGACTTCGACGTCCTCCATGGAACCCTGCATGGCAACCACCGTGGATCGGTCGACCACCGCTTCGAGCGTCACGTCGTCGGTCTTTCGTTGCAGTCGACGGCGAATGATCTCGGCTTCATCGGCGACCTCGGGATACCCGATCGAAGTTTGGAGTAGGAATCGATCAAGTTGCGCTTCCGGCAGCGGGTAGGTGCCTTCAAACTCCACCGGGTTCTGGGTGGCGACCACCATGAACGGCTGTGGTAGAGCGTGAGAAGCGCCGTCCACCGTGACCTGCCGTTCCTGCATCGCCTCCAGCAGAGCAGCCTGGGTTTTTGGCGGGGCTCGATTGATTTCGTCGCCCAACACGATGTTGTTGAAAATCGGGCCGGGTCGGAACTCAAACTCCCGATTGGACTGATTGAACACCACCGAGCCGGTCACGTCGGCCGGCATGAGATCCGGCGTGAACTGCACACGGCCCACGTCGAGACCGGTCACTTGAGCCAATGATCGAGCGATGAGGGTCTTACCCAAGCCTGGGACGTCTTCCAGCAGAACGTGACCGCCGGCCAACAAGCCGCTGAGCACCAACGACAGCCGGTCCCGTTTGCCGACTACCACCGTCTCCAGCCGATCGAGGACACGAGCCGCCGTGGCTGCTGTTTCGGTCACTGTCATGTTCATGTCATCACCATCACATCATCACCATCACGTCTTCACCCTCATGTGGCCGAGGACTCCGACGTGGGCTCATCCAACAGCGACCTCATGAAGCGGGTCACCTCATCGTCGGTCGGGGGGCGAGAATCCGCAGTGGAGTGCGAACCGCTATCCACCAGCCACGACACCGATCCTAGAACTCGTTCCACCGCCGCGGCATCGGACGGGTCAACACCGTGACGAAGCGGAAGATAGTGATCGGCCAGAACACGCAGGCGAGGCTGCAACCGACGTTTGAAGTGACGCTCGTTCTCATACGACGACTGCAACATGGCGGCCGACGACCGCAACTGCATCGGTAGCTCGGAGTCGTCTACCGAACCTGGTGTGGAACCGTCACCTGACACCCAGCGGGCCAGCCTTCGGATGACCGACAGAAGCCGCTGCCCAGCCGAGCGTTCACCGGCAGGTCGGTCAACGAGAATCGTGCCAGCCGAACGAACCATCCGCCACGCCAAATCAGCTATCACCAAACTGCCGCCAACCGCCAGCCACACCTCCACGGAGAACTGTTGCTGTTGTCCGTCGAGAATGGCGACGAAGAAGCCAAGTCCAACCGCCCAGGCAACGGCCAGTGCCGGGGCCAGAATCCGTCGACTCACGACGGACCGGAAGTGGATGACGTTTGATGAGCCGTCAACTGCTGGATCGCTTCATCCAGCAACCGCAACGCTGTCTGCCGATCACCGGCAACTAACTCGCGGGTCGAGAACCGAGCAGCCTCATAGAGTCGAGCGAGACCCTGCAACGAGTAGGGCTCCATTGCGTGAGACGCCAAAATCCGAGTGACATGTTCCGACGCAGTCTCATGGCGTAACCGACCCTCGCCGTGACGGCCGACTACCGCATCCAAGTGAGAGTACGCAGCCAGGACCGCCTGACGCGGATCACTGATGGAGTCAAGCATGGTTCGCGACTGTGTCGCCGCTAACACCAGGTCTCGCCTCAGAGCATCGTCGCCGGGGCCGCGGTCGAGAAGATCATCAACCTCGTCATCGACCTGGTGAGACCTCTCCAGCTCAACCGGGCTCGGCCGCCGAGACACCAACCCGAGCACGACCGCCCCGGCGACTATGGCCAGTCCAATACCTATATCCCACGAGCGCGTCTGCACGGTCGACTCGGGCAATCGGGAAAGTCCGCCGCCGGGTTCCAGACCAGCTGGAACCTGTTCACCTGCCTCCTCTGCCGGTGGAGAGCCGAGCGAAAGATCGATGTCGCCGTCCATCACCACCAAGATGATGGCCATGATGGCAACGGTCGTAGCCAACAACGTACCCATCCCACCTGATGGCCGACCTTGGGCGTAGCCGGACGATCGCAGCTGAGTCAGCAGGACAAGCCCGACGAACGCCACCGCAATCACCACCCAAATGGCAGCGCCCGAAAGATCAGGCACCCCAACCCATGACTCCTGGTCGGGGCGACGCCCAGCCGCTACGGCAAGAACAATCAACCAGCCCGCCACCACCAAGGCCACCAGAAACCCCCGCCGGAAACGACGGCGTCGCACCACCAAAGTCGAAGGAGACTTCGTCGGTCCGGGCGTGGCCATATCCAACCCTAGCCCGCAGGCTCTCCCGACTACCATACGTTTGTGCCCGAGGATGCTCGATGACCGCTCGATGACCGTTGGCCGGGCGGGGAGAACAAGCGATGGAACGCTGGACATGCCCAAAATGCAGTCGAGAGTTCGGCAAAACAAACCAAGGCCACATGTGCAATCCCGGCCTCACCGTCGCCGAGTACTTCGCCACCGCCAATGATTGGGAACGACCGGTCTTTGACAAGGTCGCCGAGCACCTGCGGGGCTTGGGAGACGTGATCGTCGATCCGCTCGCCATCGGCATCCTGTTCAAGAACGGCCCGATGCTCTGTGAACTGCGGGCCAAGAAGAAGTGGACGGCCCTTGGCTTCTTCCTTCGCCGTCGCCTCACCTCAAACAAGCTGTCACGCAAGGTCGCCGACTACCAAGGCAAGTTCTTTCATGTCATCAACGTCGACGACCCAGCCGACATCGACGACGAGATTCTCGCCTGGCTCACTGAGGCCTACCACATTGCCGGTGGCAACCTTGAGGCCGCAGCACGAGCCGCCGATCCTGCCTCAAGCGCCGCCGACGACGATCAACCCATGGTCCCCGACGACATCGACGACCCGTTCTCCTGAAGGCACCGGCGCCTAGCCGTTCAGCCTCCGAACGGGGCTACCGCTCGCCAGTTGTAACCCATCCGGACCTCGTCCAATACATACTCGCCGCCGCCACCGAGGTTCGAGAACGAGAAGGCCGTGGACGACAACGGAACCGACTCGACCTGTTGAACCACGTCAGCCGGACCAGGATTGGCCAGATCAGGGTTGATCCACATCTCCGCCAGGCCGTCACTTAGTCGACCCACCACAAAATGGTTGACGCCAGGAACGACGTTGACTGCGGAGTTGGCACCGTTCACGAAACGGAAGGTAGGGAATTGCTGCACCCCAAAGCCACCTCGGTTCAAGGCATCCGGCGGCGTCCAGAAGGCATCGCCGTATTGGGCGGAGGTGACATTGATGACGAAGCTCACGTAGTACACGTCCGCCGGGTCGTACGTTCCCTCAATTGGCCTCTGCAAATGCAAGCGATCGACGGGAACGACTCGCAACGAACCGGGGTAGGTGATGAGATATCGACCGGCGCTGTCGGTGTAGTCCAAACCGTTCCTCAATGACAAAATGGTCCCGGACCCTTCGATACCCCAACTTGATGCTGCGGTGAACCCGAAGTCGGCCCGGTCGGGCGCACCCCCAGGACCGGGAACCGCGTTCAACGCAAACCCGTCGTACACCTTGGCAGCCCGTTGAGCCTGCGCATCACCTTGCCGTGATTCGGTGGGCTGGACCTCAACAACCGTTTCAGTCGGTAGTGCCAGATCGACATCAGCCGTCGTTGTGGTCGATGCATCGGCTGGCTGCGGTTGAGTTGTCGTCGTGGTGGTGGTGGTGGGGTCCTCGCCCGCAGCGGGCGTGGCCTGGGCGCTGTCAATACGACTTCGGGCCGTCGTCGGAGCAGACAACACGCTGGTGGACGGACCGGTATTTGGTTCCGGGGCGTCAACGACCAACTCGCCGGAGTCGTCGCTGCTCGGCTGACCGTTAGTCTCGTCAGTGGCGTCTTGTTCACCCTGTGACTCTTCAGCTGACTCATCGAACGCATCGCCCGGTGTTGCCGAGTCAGCAGACGGCTCGATGACTCCGATCGGAGCTTGTCCTTGTAGGCCGGTAAACACCGCCCCACCAGCCACCACCAACGAAACGACGGCGGCCATGGCCAGCACGTAACGGCTTCGCCCACCACTGTTCGCCGGCGTCCGCCCGTCAGCGCCGCTGTAGGCGTCCCCCGAAACATCGAGATCGAGGACCCGATTGCGGATACCGGGGCCATCGTGAAAGGTCGTTTCCCGGTCGAGTGCTTCGGCCAGTTCCGTGAGGTGGTCGTAGTCGCTAGGCGACATTTTCCACCCCCAACTCGAACCGCAACTTCTCCAGTCCACGCCGCAGATGATTACGTAAGGTCGACACCGACACTTCAAGCAGGCTGGCGACTTCAACCAGTCGATAACCGTGACCGTGGATCAACATCACCGCCATCCGCTGACTTTCGGTCAATGAGCGAAGCCCGGCTATCAGACCGGGTTCGAATTCCGGCAGGTGGCTGTAGCCGGGCAAGGTAGTGGTGTCGAAGGCAATCGTGTTGCTGCGATTGCGTCGGGCTTCAGTTTGGCCCACTCGGTACAGGTAGCCGACAGCGTTGTCCATCTCTTGAACACGGTCCCAATTTTCCCAGCCATAACAAAGAGCAGCTTGGGCGGCGTCGCTGCCGTCGGCTGGACCGTAGGCGGCAACCAGGGCGCGCGTCAGCCGCTCACCGTTGCGACGCACGAAAGCATCGAACTGCTCTTCGGCGCCGCCGACGCCGCCAAACATACGCATCAAACCGTTGGTCTCCCAGCATCGCCATGCCCTTGCCGATGCTTGTTGACCAAGGGTACCGGTCGAGCCCGTCGGAGGCTAAGTGGCCACTGGGCCGGCTTACAGCCCGGAGGCCGAGAAGTGCTGATAGTCCTTCAGGTTGCGCCACGCACCACCCCACTGCCAACCGATCTCTTCGAACGCCTGGTGGACGACCCCTCCCTCAAGGACCATGCCGACCTGGGCTCCGGTGCGGTCAAGGTACGCCGTGGCTTGTTCGGGCAACACCACGTCGCCCCGGAGGTACGGGTTGTGGAACGGGTTGATGTCGATGGCGAGACCTTTGGCGTGCTCGGAGAACGACGATCCTCCAGTGACCGATCGACAAACATAGCCGGTGGTGTTGTTGCCATCACCGGTGGGTAACGCCTCGAGGTCGGCCGGGGTGACAATCCGCATTTCCTCCATTGGGAACTGTGCGTCAAACAATCGACTGAAGACCTGAGTGATAGCTTCAGCTTCCGTGGCGGCGACGATCATTTCACCGGTATGAGGCATCTGATCGAACCCCCAGAAGGTCAACGTCAGGTAGGACAGCTGGTCTGGACCCACAGGGCATCCGTCGGACCAGGTCGACCGAGCCAACACGTCGGGACGGTCGGCCAGCAGCTCGTTTGTGGCTTGGAACTCGATGCCGGACGGTGGAGGCAACGTGTCGATGGTGGCCAACCGCCGGTCCAGGAGTTCCGGCGGGGTATCAACCGGCAGACCACGTCCGGCCGAGTCGGTTGGAATGGTGCGAGAACCCAGCCATGGCGGCCTCGGCGTGGTGACGGCAGCTGCGTTGCTCTCCCCCGATGTCGGGGTTGATGTCGGAGTTGCCGTGGTCGGCGCAGAGGAAGGCGTAGCGGTGGTTGCCACTTCAACCGAGACGAGGTCTGCGTCTTCGGAGGACGAACTGGAGAGGCATCCACCGAGAATCACGCTCAACATGAGCAGCGCAGTCCTGGTGGACAGTTGGAACCCGCGGCCGAGGGTCATCACGTTCAATTCTGTACAACTGTCTTAGGTTGATACATCTTACGTTACGTGTCTCTGCTTCTACATTGATGACGTTAAACTGCCGTTGATTTCATGGATACAACACAGTGAATTTGGACTGTCTTTGACCACGAGATCCACTACCACCACCAAGTTGCTGATCGCCGGACCGCTTTGTCTGACAATCATCCCATTTCGAATAGTGATCTCGGGCCACTCACCGACGATCTACAGACACTGACTCGCACGTCGAATCCAGTGGGATTCATCGACCTTCAGATTCCCGCGCTCGATGCCGAGGCGACGCGAACCGGTCTGGACACTGCGGATCTTATCGCGGCCGCCACTGAGCGAATCACCGATGACGCGGTGCGGCGATCAGCGGAGAAGCTATTCGACATTTCCAGTCGAACCGAATCGTTCACCCACCGGTCTCGATTAGCGGCCGAGCAAATGGGAATAAGCCTCGATGGTTTCCGACGCCGTAGCGGCGGGCGGCCCAGCCGGCGGGACCTGGTCGTCGTAGAGCTCGCCAGGCAGATCCAGCAGTTCGCTCCCGCCAACGCCACCACCTCAGAGATCACCGCCTCAGAGATCACCATCTCAGAGGCCAGCACCACCGAAACCAGGACCACAGGAACCGATACCTCCCGAGCCGGCACCGACGCACCGGCGATCGACGACGAAAGCCATGGCCCACAGCCCGACACCACTGTCGACGAAACAGGGTTGACCGAACCGGCCAACCCGTCACGCCGACGGCGACTACCGCTTGCCGTCATCGCCGCTTTGGTGATTGTTGCCGTCGGGTCAATCGGCGTGATCGGCGTTCGAAACTACATTCGGTCCGTGCAAGCCGACCGCATCGCAGAGTTGGCCCGCGACGTGCCGGGCGACCTGGACATGTCGCTCTACTGCGTTGACACGTACAGCCAGGACACCATCGCCGAACCGCAAGGCTCGGGGTGGGTCTGCCGCAACGCCGACGACCCGTCAAGCAGCCCCATGCCAATCGACCCCGATGAAGTGTGCGCCACCCAATACGGCGAAAGCACCAGGGCCATTGCCCTCGATGACACCGCGGGCGCCTGGCGATGTGAGTTGATCGGCCCGGTGACAACTACAGCCGACTGCCAGATCGCACCGGGAGCATTCGACGCCTCGCTGGCCGACACGATGTCGCCGTTCGCACAAGGCTTCCGTCAACGGTTCGAGCGAGCCGACGATCTGCCGTGCCCCACCAGCATTATGCACCGCTGGGCCGACGGCATTCTTCAGGAGCTGGGGTCAGAGGGCGAACAGTCCGCCCTGATCGCTCTTTCCCCGGACACCATCGTGCTACTGGAGGGGTCGGCGTGGGCGGCGTTCGATCGAATCAAAGGCATCACGGGAAGCCTCGTCGGCTACCCACTCAACGAACCGGAGCAGCGCTTTGACGGCGTACTGGTAGAGCTGTCGGCCGACGGTGCCCTTTTCGCCACCAGCGAACGAGCCACCTTTCACTGGCTGCCGCCTGTCGTCTACCAATACTGGGTCGAGCACGGAGCATGCCTCGGGCCACCGGTCTCCGATCCGTACACCAACGGGGATCACTTCCGTCAGGACTTCCTTAACGACAGCCTGGTGTTGAATCCAAGCACGGTCTCGTTCCACACCTTGGGGGACTGCTAGCCGTTATTCGGTGTCGTTGGTCACAAAATCGCCGCTTTCCCAGCCTTTTCCCACAGCGCTCCCGGTCTCCAAGCGATCGACAGTCACGCCGCTGGTGTACAACCAAAGTGGGCTGATTCGCCTACGGCCGCCGCGCCTAACATCCGTCGTGGCGCCCACGGGTGGCAGTCCAGGAGGGAAACTGGATCGCCGGCTCCAGGTGTCGCAACAGCACTTGGAGTCGGCGACTGGGCTGGGTTCTGCCGATACCTGCCGATACACAGCCGATACACAGTGGAACCCGTAGGGTGGATGGGTGACAGCGCATCAAGTCGAACGAGGCGAAGGCATCGCCCTCATCGGCCGTCAGCTTCGCCGCGCCCGCCGACCGTTCCTCATCGGTGGATTCGGAACCCTGCTGTACGCCGTCGCCACCGTGGTGTCGTCGTTTGTCATCGGTTGGGTTACTGACCAGGTGCTACTTCCGGCCGTAGCCGACGGAGAACTTACCGTGGCCGCCCAAGTGGTGGCGGCAGGCGCAATCTTGGCGGTGGCTGTAGTCCGCGGAACCGGAATTGCGCTGCGGCGATTTGGGGCCTACTCGGCCCAATACGAACTACAAGCCGGTGACCGGACCGACGTCACCGACCGTTATCTGGAACTGCCGATCGAGTGGCATCGCCGTCACCCAACAGGCCAACTGCTGTCGAACGTCAACACCGACGTGGAAACGGCCTCCCAGGTGGCCAGCCCACTGCCGATGGTCATGGGTGTGACCGCCATGTTGGCGATCACCGGCGTGCTGCTTCTGCTTACCGATCCGTTCCTGGCCGTGGTCGGATTCGCTGTTGGCCCTTCGCTGGCGCTGGTCAACATCGCCTTTCAGCGACGGATGCGGGTGGTGACCACTGAGGCCCAGCGGTTGCGGGCCGAGGTCAGCGAAATCGCCCACGAGTCGTTCGACGCTGCGCTGGTCGTGAAGACGCTGGGTCGAGAAGACGACGAGGTCGGACGGTTCGGTTCAATGTCCGACGAACTTCGCGATCGCATGGTTGACGTGGGCAAGTTGCGAGCATTCTTCGACCCGCTTATGGAGGCATTGCCCAGCTTCGGAACCCTGGCGGTGCTGGCCGTCGGTGCGTGGCGGGTCGAGGCCGGTGTGATCACGGCCGGAACCCTGGTCACCTTCGCTTACCTGTTCCGCCTGGTGGCTCTCCCCATGCGGGTCTTCGCCTGGCTGCTAATGATGCTCCCGGCCGCAGTGGCCGGGTGGCGCCGAGTGCAGTCGGTTCTCGACGCCGACGGTCACGTTGACTACGGGTCCATGATCCCGGCTCAGTCGGGTGCGGCTGAAGCCGAAGTTGACGAGATCGGCTACATCTACCCCGAAGAGTCGGTGGCCGACCTTCTCAGCACCGCCCAGGAAGACGCCGCCAACGCCGCCAACGCCGAATCCGGTGCCCGAGCAAACGGCGACGACGAGGGCCGGGGTATCGAGTCGATCTCAATGGACGTGGCGCCCGGTTCGACGGTTGCCGTGGTCGGCCCCACCGGGTCGGGCAAGTCGACGGTGTCGCAGCTGATGGTCCGCCTCTTCGACCCCGACACCGGGCACATCACATTGGACGGGCATGGCTTGGCGGCGGTTGAACGTGACGCCATCGCCAAGCAGACAGCCATTGTTTTCCAGGAGGCGTTCCTGTTCGATGACACCATCGAAGCCAACATCAGTCTCGGTGGTGACTACACCCTCGAAGAGGTTCAGGCGGCGGCCGGACTGGCTCAAGCTCACGGTT
Source organism: uncultured Acidimicrobiales bacterium (assembly GCA_937981915.1). GTDB lineage: Bacteria > Actinomycetota > Acidimicrobiia > Acidimicrobiales > SZUA-35 > JAHELU01. Next base: position 927 of record CALJMD010000024.1, on the reverse strand, counting down.
TCATCACGGAACTGGACCACGGCTACGGAACCCGGGTGGGTGAACGCGGAGCGTCGCTGTCCGGTGGGCAACGTCAACGCATTGCCTTAGCTCGGGCCCTAGTCCGCAAACCGCGCTTGCTCATCTTGGACGATGCCACCTCGGCCGTCGACCCGGCGGTGGAAGCCGCCATCTTGGATGAGCTGTCGTCGTTGGACACCAGCGTGGTCATCGTTGCCTATCGGCGCAGCTCGATTCTGCTGGCGGACAGCGTCATCTACGTTGAGGACGGTCGGGTGACCGGACGGGGCACTCACCAAGAGTTGTACGCTTCTCTCCCCGCGTACGCCGGACTAATCGACGCCTACAGCGCTGACGCTGATACTGACTCTGGTCCTGGCTCTAGCGAGTCGGGCAACTCCGATGATGAGGCGGCAGCATGACAACCACCGCCATGCCAGTCGAGCTCGACGATTCGGTTCCGGCCGGATCCTGGGTGACGATCAAACGCGGCTTGGCTCTATCACCGGAGCTGCGAGTCGGACTCGGCGGAACCCTAGCTCTCGCCTTGATCGCCACCGCCGGGCGAGTGGTAGTGCCCATCGCGGTTCAGCAGGTAATCGACGGTGGCCTCAACGTGAGCGCGGCGGCCGAGGCCGGCAGTTCGACGACCGGCGACGGCTCGAGCTTTGTCGACCTTGACTTTGTGTTCCGAATGGTTGCCTTGGCAGCTCTCGCCGTGGTGGTCACCGCCGCCACCACTGCTCTAATGCACCTGCGGTTGGCCCGAGTGTCAGAGACCGCACTGTCGGGGCTGCGAACCCGAGCGTTCCGACACATTCACGACCTGTCGATGCTCCATCAGGCGTCGGAGCAGCGAGGCGCCTTGGTGTCTCGGGTGACGTCCGACGTCGACCAGATCAGCCGGTTCATGCAGTGGGCCGGCCT
>CALJMD010000023.1 GCA_937981915.1 uncultured Acidimicrobiales bacterium | reverse complement strand
AACCCGACGAACCAGCTCAGTTGCCAGGTCGTCTGCTGGCTCCCGTCGACGTTTGTCGGCCAGTTCCAGTGCATACGCCGTCATGTCGGCCAACGCCGAAGCCCTACTCTGTGGCGAAGGTGAATAGTCCGGGTCGAGGTTTGAAATCGTGGCGTTGCTCCAATGCAGCAACCGGTCCCGATCGTCGATTGACGTTCCCATCAGCTCAACGATGGCCATCATCGGAAACTCGACGGCCAGCTGATCAACCACATCGACAGGGCCGCGGCTAGAGGCAACGATGACCTGGTCGAGGATCCGCCCAGCCATCTGGTGGTAATGATCGGTGTAACGGCGCACCACTCGCGGGGTGAAGCTTCTACTGACCATCAGGCGCTTCTCGGTGTGCTCCGGTCGGTCCATCATCAACAGGTGCCGAACGCCGGCCGTGTCGTGATCGTTGCGCAGATTGTGGCCCTCGTAGTTACCTACGTGGTCAAGATTGCGACTGACCTCCATGAGATCGCTATGCCGGGTCACCACCCACGCCTGTTCAACCATGATCGGGTCGTCGATCACCTGCCGATGTAGCGGCCTGTTGCGCCGCAACCATTCCAGCTCCGTGTGAGGGGGCCCGTTGCGGTACGCCAGGTTGGACAGCACATCAATGTCGGCCGGGTCGATCACCGGCTCTGCGTGCAACGTATGTTCTCCGGCCATGGCCACAAGTATGCATTGCAGCGCGTACGGCGTCGAAATAGTAAGCGACAGCTCAGATTGGTAGGTCCAACCGCGGCTTCCAGAAGGGGCGGAACAGTTCGATTTTCGGGCAACGATCCATTACCACTTTGAGACCGGCGGCTTCTGCCAGGGCGGCAGCATCATCGTCGTAGACGTCGATCTGGGCCCACAGCACTTTGGCCCCAATAGCGATCGCTTGCTCAGCGATGCCGTACAGCTCATGGGAGGGGCGGAACACGTCAACCATGTCGACGGGCCGGTCGATTTCTTCCAGCGATCGCCACACCTTGAGACCCCGGATCTCGGTGACGTTGGGACTGGGGTTGACCGGCAGGATCTCGTAGCCGATTTCATGCAGCTGGCGCAGCACGCCATAGCTGAACTTGGTCTTGTCGGCACTCGCTCCGACCATGGCGATCGTCTTGACTGACCGGAGGATTTCGGCCAAGTAGTCCGAGGGGTAGTCGTATCGGCGTTCGATGTCGGCGTCGGGCATCATGACTCCTTTGGCTGGGCTATGTCGGCCTTAAGTTCGTGGGGCGCAAGTGGATCTAGGAACGGGTTGCGGTACAGCAGGTCGTGGCTTTCAACGCCCACGCTGATGGTGCAGTCGCTGAGTGGTCGGGCCACACACAGCACTACGTAACCGTTGTTAATCTGACGGTTGTTCAGCGCAACCTGTTCGTCCTGATCGACCCGTCCAGATGTGAGCTTGGCCGCGCACGTGATACAGCCGCCGTAGCGACAGCCGTATGGAAGAACGAGGCCGTGATCTTCGAGGCTGTCCAGCAGGGGCCGGTCAGCATCGACGACGTAGGTCGCCCCACCCCTGTTGGCCACCGTGACGCTCCACGTCTCGCTCATGTTCGACTCACAACCAGATATCGCTGGTGCAGTCGCCGCCGGGATAGCGGGTCTCGTGGCAGCGGCTGGGTCCGTTGGGCTCTTGGCCGAAGTCCACCATGAAGTCCTCGTTGATCGACATGCCGCCGTTCTCAACGTCGCAGTCGATCATCATCATTACTCCGCCCTTGGTTCTGATGTCAGGGTAGAACTGGTTGTCCCAGGTGGAGAAAAGCGACGTCGTCACATAAAGTCGCTTGCCGTCGAGCGAGAGTTGGAACATTTGTGGTCCACCGGCTACTTCGACCCCGTTGACCTCCGGCGCTTTTCCGAGCAGTCCCCCCATCCACACCTGCCCGGTGAGCACCGGGTTGTGCGGATCAGTGATGTCATATTGGCGCATGTCGCCGTGCAGCCAGTTGTTGATGTACAGGTACCGATCGTCCATCGAGACAAGCAGGGCGGACATGACGCCGGGAAGGGGAATCGGCCATTCGGGGTGCAGCTGATTCTCGACGTCAACCGTCTTCTCCCACTCCCAGGCGCCGTCTTCGCCCTTCCAGAAGTGGATGACGTTGGAGCTCAGGGCGGCACAGCAGAAACCGTGTGTCGAGTCGGGGTCGTGCAGGAATTTCACTTCTAGCGGAAGCAGTCCGTCTTCGCCCAGATACATGGTCTGGATCGGTTCGCGTTTCTCGAAGTCCCACACATGGAGCCGACGGCCGTACTTGAGGTGTCCGACCTCTTCAAGATCGAAGCCGGGCATGAAAGTGTTCGGGGCTGCCCATTCGGAACTGATCATCACGTTGTGGCGAGGCTGATACCAGAAGTCGTATCCGAACGGGATGTCGCCCATGGAGTTCTCCCACCGGCCGACGATCTCGAAGTCTTTGTTTACGTGAAGGTAGCCGCCCGGCGCCTCGCCACTGGCATCTCCGAGGAACGAGATGATGATTTCCGTTCCGAGACAGTGGATGGTGTGGGGGCCGGAGAGGTTGGCCTTGGCCTTGATCTCGTCACCATCGATCACGGTGTGAAGACGTGGGGCCCGTGGGTCGCTGGCAGTGTCGACCACGTAGATGTTGTTTGAGCGCACACCGGGCAGCAGCAGGTACTGGCGGTCCATCGACGTGTCGCCGTGGCACGACGAGCAAGCGTTCCAGCCGGTGTGATGGAGCTCATCACCGATCTGAGGCATCTCCAAGCGATGAATCACCTGGCCATGGCTGGGGCTGTCGGGATCGGCGTCGAGGGTGGCAAGATAGTCGGGCTTTTGAATCCCCGTGCCGGTGTAGAGGGCAACGGTGTAGAGCAGCTTTTCTCTCGGCGCTTTGATCGCCTCGGCCGGACTGGCATAGCCCGGGCCGCAACAATCGCTGACCTCATCTGTGCTCATGGATAAACGTCCCCTTTGCCGTCGGCAGATCAGTACACCGCAAGATCAATGTATCGCAAATTGAGACATCTATTCTCGCAAAGCAAGACACATCCTCTACAGTGGCTGCGGGCAGCGCCCCACGACGGGCACCGCGAAGAACCAACAGAGCACGCGAAGAACCACAAGGAAGGTCGACAGTGCATCTTGAACGTTTGACCTTGATCCTCGAGATTGTGGGGCAAAAGGACGAGGCCAGCGTGGCCGACATCTGTGCCCACTCCGACCTTCCGCGGCCAACCGCTTACCGCTTA
>CALJMD010000022.1 GCA_937981915.1 uncultured Acidimicrobiales bacterium | reverse complement strand
TGAGCGGTGACGGAGATCAACTGCCTGCCGTTGCCGCTGTCAGGATTCCAGGCCGTCAGCCCGACGCTGGTTGGAGTCCTGTCGACGGTTGTTTCATAGTCGGGTAGATGAGCAGCGAGTTCTCGGAGTTGGCGTTCTGCCTCGTTCAGGAATTGGACGGGACTTGCCCCAGCAGCGGCAGTTTCTCTGTATTCTCGCCGTCGAGCGTTGATCTTGCCGGCGATGGCTGGAATGGAGCTTGATTGGGTTTCCACTGCTGCAGAGCGAAGGGCGGCGAGTGGAATGGCCCATCGGTTCTCGCCAAACGGTAGTACCCGACGTCCGGTGTAGAAGACGAACCCTCTGTGGTAAGCCGACGGATAGGCCTTGCGGAAGGCATCGATTCCACGAAAGTCACGCTTGTCGATTCGCTCTGACGACTTGATCTCGATGCAAACCACGCGTCCGTCTGTTGCCTCCAAGAGGAGGTCGACTTCTTCCCTTTGGCTTCGTCTCCAGTGGTAAGCCGTTGGCCCGCCGGCAAGCCATCCGCACTGTCGGGTGAGTTCAGTTACCACGACCGTCTCAGCCAGGCGGCCCAGGTGATCGGCATTGGTGTCCGGTTGCATCCGTGAGAGCGAAGCAGCAATTCCAGCATCGAAAAAGTGGATCTTTGGTTTGTCGGTCTCTGACTTGTCCTTCGACCGCCTCCACCCGCGAAGCCGCAATACCAGCAACGCTTCTTCCAGCCTGGCCAAGTAGTTCTCTACCGTGTTCCTGGCCGTCTCAGTGGCGGCTGCATAGCTGCTGATGTTGACTAGCGTTGACGTTCGTCCGGCTAGAAACGTGGCGAGCTGATTGACCTTCTGTAGGTCGAGGCTGCTGAAGGCCGGGAGCGAGGTGACCTGTCGGACGTAAGCCAGCGAACGGTCGTGGGCGTCGACGGGGTTGAGTCGGAAAAAGTCGGGCAACCCTGGTTGACTAACGAGTTTGGTGAGCTCCGACCGCGCTATAGCTTCGCCCACCGGGATATCGGCGGGATCTGCGTCGAATAACTGGGTGACTAACTGAAGAGGGTCACCGGCCCGTTCGCCTACTGTCAAAGGCCCTAATTGGAGTGACGATCCAGTCCGGCCGGCCAACGGGTCGCTGCCGCCTAGAGCGTCGCGTCTGAGTCTGGTGGAGCCGGTGAGTAGAAACGCCCCTGGAGGTTCACGTTCGACGCGTTTTTTGAGCGGCAAGAGAATGGCTTCGCAAAGCTGTGCTTCATCGATTGCGGTGCCGTGGAGTAGACCTTCCACGTAGTCTGCCGGAGCGGCCCGAGCGGCGGCCAGTTCGGCCTCATCCAAGAAGGTGCGCACATCTGAGAGCCATCGGCTGTCGACAGCATGTTGTACCAGGCGAGTCTTGCCGGTGGCGCGAGCCCCCTCGAGAACGACAAGGGCTTCAACGTTGAGTCGACGGAGTAGCTCGTCTTCGATACCGCGGTGCAGATACTCCACTCAATATATGGTATGAAATGTTGCAATAAAATGCAATATTGTTATACATTTTCACGTACACGCTTGCAGCGTGCCGCGACTCGCTGGGTCAGCCGGTGAAACCTGCTTCTTTGTGGGAGCCGTCGCATAGCGGTTTGCTGGCCGAATGACCGCAGCGGCATAGTGTCACACGGTTTCGGATCTCCACCGGTTGCCCGTCCGATCGCTCAACGCCGATGCCGCCGCTGAGCCACAACGGTCCGTCGGGTATCACGGCGATCTCGGTCGGCAGGTCGGGTTCGATTTCGGTGCCAGCTACTTCGTAGGTGAGAGCGCCTGACGGGCATCGTTCCACCATGGCCATGACTTGGCTGCGGGTGACGGTGTCGTCGGTCTTGGGCGCCATCTTCCACACGTTCGTCACCTTGTTGCCGCAGAACCCGGCGTGCACACAGATCGACCGGTCGTCGTACACATCGATGCCGGTCCCGGGATAGGCGGTGCGTCGGCTGCCGTAGGCGTCGGTGGCGGCCGCTTCGGAACCGTCGAATTCGTTGCCGGAGTGGGTGCCGTCGCAGTACGGCTTGTTGGCCGAGCCGCCGCAGCGACAAAGGGCGTAGGCCGCGCCATCATCGGTGACCTCGCCTGTCTGCCAGGTGAGCGGTTCGCCGTGTTCGGACATCACCGGTGTCTTAGTGCGGAGCGGGACTGCTCCAGTCACGACGTACGGCCCGTCGGGCTGCACCTTTACTTTTGCTGGCACTTTCGCCTGTGCTGGCGAGTCTTGATCGGCCATGAGATTCTCCTCCGAGGTGGCGGTTGCGGCGCGGTTTGGGCGATACCGGCCCGCACGCCCGAGAATACTGACTGTCAGGTCAGTCGGCCAGTGATCCGAGCAGCTTCTCGAACTGCGCCTTCAAGTCAGCATCTGACAGCTCGCCCGCTTCGGCATCGAAGTTGTCGTAGAACGACCCGATGCCCAGGCTGCCAATCAGCTCGGCAGCGAAGAAGGGTGCCGAAGGGGTTGCCGACCCGAGAACTCCGGCACCTCCGCGCGGGCCGGGACTGGCCGCCAACATGATGACCTTCTTGCCCTGGTAAACGGCGGAGTCAATGCGCGACATCCAGTCGAAGATGTTCTTCCACGCCGAGGTGTACGAACCGTTGTATTCGGCGAAGGAAACGACCACTGCGTCGGCCGCTCCGATCTTGTCGTACAGTTCTTGTGCTTTGGCTGGAACACCGCCGTCTTGTTCTCGCTGAGGGGTGTAGATCGGCAGCTCGTAGTCGTTGAGGTCGATGATTTCGACGGCGGCATCGGCCACCAACCCACCCTCGAGTAGGCGGGCGGCGGAGCCCAGTAGTTGACGGTTGATGCCGTTGACGCTGGCGGTAGCCGGTATGGCCAAGATGTTCATGTTGTGTTCCTCGCTCATGGAATTGGTGGGGGCGTAGTTCGTAGTGAATAACTTGACGTGTCAAGTAGTGCGTTGTGTCTTCAACATAGGATCGAAAGCTTGACGCGTCAACCTCTATACTGGTGATGTGACGAAGAGAACAGCATCCGACGAGCCCCGGTGGCTCAACCCCGACGAAAAGTCTGCGTGGCTGGCCATCCTCACTCTCGTCCAACGGGCATTCCCGGAGATCGAACGGGACATGCGAGTCAACCACGACCTGCTTGGTGTGCACTATCACATCCTCGTCACGCTGTCGGACGCTCCCGACAACACGATGCGACTGACCGATCTCGCCGCCGAGGCCAACGTCTCCCAGAGCCGGTTGACTCACCGATTGAAATGTCTGATCGAACGCCACGACATTGAGATCAACCAAGACCCCGATGACCGCCGAGTGAAACGGGCCACCCTCACCGATCAGGGAGCGACTCGCCTGGCATCTGCCGCCCCCGATCATGTTGAGACGGTGCGACGGGTGATCTTCGATCACTTGACCCAAGCCCAAACCGAGGCGCTGGCTGATGCACTTGGACCGGTGGCCGCAGCGCTGTGTAATCACCCTGAATACCTCAACCCCCAGGCGGCTGCCGGCCTCGAAGCCGGCGTCGCAGTCGAGGAGTGTCGGCCTACCATGGCCGACGGCGAACCGAACTGAGTTCGCGACGTCTTGATCCAAGTCTTGAGGTGGAGCAATGGGTAGAGGACACGTGACGCGGCTGTTCGCTTGCGTCCTGGCAGCGGCGATGCTGACGGTGCTGGCGGCGTGCGGCGGCGACGCTGAGTCAGTCGACGATGGCGCATCCAGCACGATCGACCTGACAGCCGACGGCGAACAAGCGGACGAGGCTCCGGCCGATGCTGCCGAGACAGACACCGGTGAAGAATCGCCTGAACCGGCCGCAGAAGACAGCGACGAGGCTGCTGCCGACGGCCAGGCTCAAGAGCAAGACGGTCTGGATCAGGCCCCTCCGGTTGTGGTGACACAGACGTCCTTTGGGGCGGCAGAGTTGTGCATGACCCGAGATGATCTGGAGGCCGCCCTACCGGAGTTGGTCGTCGGGCCGTATGAAGAACAGGGCTTCTTGGTTGACACCGAGGGCGTGACCGTCACCGACGGCGACGGCAACGTGGAGTTCTACGCCATGGCCATTGTCGGCGAAGGCCCGAATCTCAGTCTGTTCTCATCCGACAACACCCGCTACCAGACGGCTGAAGGGGTCGGCCCCGGTACTGAGCTGGCTATCGCCGCCAGCCTCTACGGTCCAGCGACGCTCAGCTACAACGTGGAAGGCGAAAGCCGGGAGTACGTGGAGTTTCTCGCCGGTCCGGCCGATATCAGTTTCCGTACCGGCTCAGGCCCCGAAGCCGGTATCTACGCCACCGAAGACAGCTTCAACGAAACCGAGGAGTACGATCCTCAAGCGCCCATCCGGTCTATCGACATCATCTCGTTCGATTGCTGAGTGAGTCGCAAGCCAAGGCGGCTAATGGCTTCACCGATCGGTCGTCGTGGACACAGTCACCGCTGCTGCTGAGTTGAATTAGGAGAGCTCGGGCTCAACGATCACTGCTGTTCCGAAGGCAAGAAGTTCAGCTCCTCCGCTTGTGACCATTGAGGTGGCAAATCGAGTGCCGGTGATTGCATTGGCTCCGAGGTCGGTTGCTTCGGCCACCATCCGATCAAGAGCCTGCTCTCGAGCTTCGGCTAGGAGTTTGGTGTACTCGGAGATTTCCCCACCAACGATATTGCGACCAAGAGCCTTGATGTCTCGACCAATATGACGAGCACGAATCGTGTTGCCCCTCACTAAGCCAAGAGTTTGGGTCACCCGGTGGCCGGCGACGTTTTCGGTTGTGGAGACAATCATTTCTTTACCTTTCGATAAGGGTCAGTCTTGCGAGTATGGAGACGGTCGAACAGGACCGACAGCAGGACAAGTCCAAAACCCAGGTAGAGGCTCAGCACGAGCACACCCTCAAGTCGGACCGACTCGCGATCGGTGGCAACCTGCCAGACGACGTAGGCAACGATGCCGAGCAACCAAGTGAGTCCGAATCCAATGCTGGACTTGTGGAAGAGTCTTGATGTTGTCGTCTGAGGCGTTTCGTCCCATTGGACGTCGATTGGCATTTGAAACTTGCTCGCCATAGTGGTGCCCTGAAGTTGTAGCAGGTCATCAGCGATACGTTGGCAGTCGTCGCATTCGTCCAAGTGAAGTCGGACTCGTTGGGCATCACCTTGGGTCAGCTCACCATCGAGGTAGCCCGATACGAGTGATGCGTCAAAGGTGTGTTCTTGTTCGCTCATGGCTTGCTCCTCTCGCCAGATTGTCCTGGATTGTCTGGGTCAGAAAGTAGTTCTCGAAGGCTCATCCGAGCTGCGTGTAGTCGTGACATCACGGTCCCTTTCGGGATCGACAGGACTTCCGAAATTTCCTGATAGGTGAAGCCATGGTGATCACGCAATATGAAGATCTCACGGTGAGCTTCGGACAGTTGTGCCACAGACCACCAGATCCGTCGTTCTAAGTCGCGCCGTTCGAGGTCAGCCGCTGGACTACCTTCTGTTGCGTTTGCGTCTGCGGCGATTTGGTTCTGGTGATAGTCCTGTTCCAGTAACTCGTCCAGCGAATCGTGCCGGCGAACTCGATCACGCCGAGCCTGGTCGCGCACCGTGTTGCGAATCAGTTGATAGAGCCAGGGCTCAATTGGACGTTGAGGGTCGAACCGGTCAAGGTTTTTGAAGAACTTGAGGACACCGTCTTGGGCAATGTCGCTTGCAGCGTCCCGATTCCGTGTCAGCTGCAGCGCGAACACATAGGCCGACCGGGCGATTCGATCGCCGAGCCGCTCACGGGCTCCGACGTCGCCAGAACGAGCCGACGTAACGAGGAGATAGTCCTCGTTCGACACACCTGGGCTCATCTCCGTGATCATATTTGTACTTACGCACGAGGTGCCTTTGTATTCGGCGGAATCTCAAACTTGTCGGATTTCTTCTTACGAAAGCGTCCGCGACGAAGCGCCGGAGTTTCAGTCAACTTGGCCTTGGAAGTGCGGCATCACGGGGCGAGCGACGAGCTGCCAAATACAGTCAGTCGCGGCTGACGTGAACGTCGGCCGTGGCCTCGCTGTCGACGTCCTGGTCGTCCTCCAACTCGACGACCACCTTGATCAGCGTGCCGGTGAACGCAAACGGCCCGATGTAGCGACCGGAGCCGTCGTAGTCGGAAACCGTGGTGCCTCGGTCGAAGCCAACGTCGAGGCCGGACCACGAGATCATCAACCAGAAAATTCGATCGGTTTCCATGGCGCCCGCCGGTTCGCCGTTGATCAGCAGCGTTCCCGTCCCGTGAGGGAACGGTCCGTCGCCAGGCGAGCGGGCCATGCGAAAGCCCAACGTACATGGACCGCCAGTGGGCACCGGCTGTTCGGAACGAACCACTTGATGCTTGCCGCCAATGTTCAGATCGTGGACGAGATACCCGTCGCGTAGGAACAGCGAGTAGCCGCAGGTGGCGTCGCCGTGGGCGATGAGGACTCCTTCGGCTCCATCGACTGGTATGTCCACTTCGGCGGTAATGGCGTAGCTGCGGCTGCGAAGGTCGGGGGCTACGTCTGACGGCAGGTGCCCCATGCCGGACCAGAACGTGTACGTGCGGCGTTGACCGGTGTGGCGCGCCGCGTTCTCTGCGAACCGTTCACCGAAACGATCGTCCAGCGGCAAGACCTTATTGGCCCGGGCTTCGTCCCACCATTGTTCCTTCAGCGCGGTCAGTCGTTCCGGGTCGGTCTCGGCCCGGTCGTGCAGCTCACTGAAGTCGGTGTCCAAGTGATACAGCTCCCACTGGTCGTCGGCCCACGGTGTGCCCGGCTGGTGGAAGGCAACCGCTTTCCAGCCGTCGTGCCAGATGCCCCGGTGGCCGAACATCTCGAAGTATTGGGTGGTCTTGTCCGGTCGGGCGGCGGGATCGTTCACGGTGGCGGCGAAGCTGATCCCGGTCACGCCGGGCCCGGTCATATCGGGGTCGACCCCCAACAGGTCCAGCACGGTGGGAGCCAGGTCGGCGACGTGGCAGAACCGGTGGCGCAGCCCACCGGGGTCGTCCACCAGGGCCGGGGCATGGACAACCAGGGGATCTCGGATTCCGCCGCCATGGGTGTTCTGCTTGTAGCGCTTGAGCGGCGTGTTGGCCGCCATGGCCCAGCCGAGAGGAAAGTTGGAGTGCGTGTCGGGGCCACCGATGTCGTCGATTCGGGCGATCTTCTCCTCGATGGGCTCGGGCACCATGTTGAAGACCGACATGGCGTTGACGAACCCGAGCGGTCCGCCCTCCTGGCTGGCCCCGTTGTCCGACAGCACCATGATGACGGTGTTGTCCAGTTGGCCGGAGGCGTCGAGGTGGTCGACCAGTCGTCCCAGGTGAACGTCGGTGTGTTCCAACATGGCGGCGTAGGCCGCTTGGAGCCGGGTGAACAGGCGTCGTTCGTCATCGGTGTGATCGCTCCACGG
>CALJMD010000021.1 GCA_937981915.1 uncultured Acidimicrobiales bacterium | reverse complement strand
AAGCAGGTCTCGCCGTCGTTGGAAGACCTGACCGCAAAAGGCTCCCCGGTCAACGCCTTGACCACCGAGTACCCGCTGGGTGCTTGGGCGGGCGAAGAGGAACGTGACTACCACCTTCGCATTCGGGTGCCGGTAGGAGCCGTTGGCGATGAGCGACTGGCGGCCCGGGTCATGTTGTCGATTGACGGCACGGACCAACCGGCGGCCCTGGTTCGGGCCATCTGGACTGCTGATGAGCGCCTGTCGACCAAGATCAACCGAGCAGTCGCCCACTACACCGGCCAAGCCGAACTAGCTGACGCTATCGCCGAAGGTTTGGCAGCCAGAGAGTCCGGAGATGGTCCGACCGCAACCATCAGGCTCGGCCGGGCTGTGCAGTTGGCCCACGAGAGTGGCAACGACGACACGGTTCGCCTTCTGCAAAAAGTGGTTGACGTGGACGATCCGGCAACCGGAACGGTTCGACTGAAGCGACAAGTTGAGAAGAGCGACGAAATGGCTCTCGACGTGCGATCCACCAGAACCGTCCGGGTCAACCGAGGCGGCCCGAAAGGTGCAAGCTCATGAGCGACCGGGGCGAACAAGCAGGTCCGGGATCGGTCAATCCAGGTTCAGCCGATCCAGGGTCCATCGATCCAAGCCAGCCGGGTTCGACGGCAGGCAAGGCGTGCGACAACTGCCAATCGGCTTGCGCTGTCGACGACATCTTCTGCGAGCGGTGCGGCTACGACTTCATCACCGGCTCTATGCCCGGGGCAGCCGTGCAAGGCGTCGCGGCCACGGCGGGTAGCGCCAGCTCCGCATCACCAACCGGTCATGATTCGGTTCCGTCGGTGCTCGATACCGCTCCGCAATCCGTGGTCGGTACTGGAGCCCGGGTGCTCATCGACATCGGGGTGGATCGTGACTACTTTGCATCGGTGGTAACCGAAGGCGAAGTCTCGTTTCCTTCGCTGTTGCCATCGGACCAGCGATTAGAACTGCACGGTGATGAACTGCATGTTGGGCGGACCAGCTCCAGCAGAGGGATCCATCCCACTATCGACGTTGAGGCCTTGACGGGCGATCCGGCCGTGTCATCTCAACACGCTCTGCTACGCGTCGCCCCCGACGGTTCGGTCACCGTTGTTGACGTCGGCTCGACCAATGGCACCTTCGTCGGGTCCTACGACGGCGACCCGGTGACGCAAGGAGTTGCCGTTGACCTGTCGCCGGGCGTGCCCGTCTACGTGGGAGCCTGGACCCGGTTGACGGTGGTAGGCGGCTAGGGCTCCAGCGGAGCGGCTTCGAGCCGGGTTGTTAGTGCCGTTGAGCGGACGGCGTCCATGTCGATGTAGCAGCCTTGAAGGTGGCGGTCGGCATCGGTGGTAAAACCGGTTCTGGCGTGCAGCACCCGGCGGTTGTCGAAGGCAATGAGATCGCCTGCTTCCAGCTTCATCCTCAGCGCCAGGGACTTATCGTTAACGATGTCGCAGAAGCGAAGGTATGCCGGGTAGAAGTCATGGGCGAGCTCTGAGTGTGGGGCTTCCATACTTCGGTGGTTGAGATTCACTGCTGCAATCGAGCCGTCAGCCGCCAGTTCGATGATTGTTCTCATAGCCCGGAGGTCAACGTCATCGGATGACGGATCTTGACCGGCGGATCGAGTGTGAAATCGGAACGTGACCGGCACTGAGGTCAACAGGTCAAACTCATGAGGATAGTCAGCCAGCAGTCGCTCGGCTGCCCGCAATCCGTCAACGAGGATCGTCTCACCTCCGACCTTGGCTGGCTTGAGGCAGTGCAGTAGCTGCACGGTCGGGCATGGGCGCCGGTACGGGTTGTCAGTGTGAAGCGGAAGGCCGACGGTGGAGTAGGCCAAGTTTTCTGGTTCCGGCTCGTTGCGAACGTCGAACAGCGAACCGTAATTAGTGGTGCGTACGAAACCGATCGACGCTGCCACATCCAAGACGGTTTCAGGTGTTGTGGGGAGATGGTGCACGAGAGCTACGCCGTAGGTGACCAACCGTCGGCAGAGTTCATTGGTCCATCGTGGGCTGTCGGCTCTCAGAGGTGAAAGGTCCGTAATCTCGGGCGAATCTCGTTCCCAGCTGATGCGAACCGATGCAGTATCGCGTAATGTCAGTGGCCCTGATGCCTTCCGGGCTGACCACCGTTCGCTCGAAATGAGACACCGATGGGTGTCTGATCCATCCGCCATCGTCAGGACCACCGTTACCGTCGAGCGATGCCGCTCTTCGGCTGTTATGACTGCCTGCCGCCACCGTCCAAGCTCTGTTGCATCGATCAGGTGCTGGTCGCTTATCGGGTCGCGGCAGTGTTCACACCGGCAAGCGTCACGCACCCACATCGGATCCGGGGCATCGACCTCGGCATCGGCGTCGGTGCCGACAACCCGACCGATGATCGGCCGGAAGAAGTCGACATCATGAGTCCCGCTGCCTGGCGACTTGCCGTCGTCGTCCCATTGGCGAAGTGCTATAGCATCGCCGGCGAATGGCTCGCTGTCGAACGCCCTGGACTGCGCAGCGTCGAACGGACCACCTTGTTGGTTGAGGCTGGCCGTCGATGCCTCCGAAAGGTGCTCGGCGTAGCCCACCCGGTTGGACACCAACCATCGTTTGGCGTCGACGTGTAGACGAATCGGCTCCGTTGTCTGTGGTGGCAGTAGGCCTTGTAGCGCTCGAGCTCCGGCTACGGCATGATCGGGAAATCCCCACCGTCCGGCTTCGCCGAACAAATGGCCGACGTCATGAAGAAGTGCGGCAACCACCAGCTCGTCTGGTGCGCCCTCGGCGTGAGCGCGGGCCGCTGATTGCAACGCATGTTGTGCCATTGTTACTCGTTCGCCGTAGCTGAACTGTTCTTGGCGTTTCACCAACTCGATCAGGTAATCCACGGTCGACCGTTGACGACCTAAGAGCGATCGCCCCGTCCACCGCCCGTCGGCGGCCAGACCGCAGGCATGAGCGACGGTTGGGGCGATGTCCAAGATGGAGGCCTCGGGCCACGTAGAGCCGGCCCGCACACTGGGGGAGCGGACGACAACGAACGTTTCAACGTCGTCGATGGACCCGGAGACGTGATGACGGGCAGAACCTCCATGATCAGTTGTCACCACGATGGTGTCGTGGGCGACATCAAGACAGCGAACGATTTGCTGCAAGCGACGATCGGAGGCAGCCAGTGCCGCCCGATACTCGCTTGATCCCCAACCATGATCGTGACCGGCCAGATCTGGGCTGATCAAGTAGACAAAGGTGACCTCCGGCAGGCGATTGCCCGACAGCAGGTCCACAGTGGTGTCGGTCACGACCGCATCGATTTCAGGGTTGTAACCGTCGTCGAACAGCAGGTTGTAAGTGGTGGCCCCCCGGCCAAAGGCCGGTTGCAACGGACGCCACGAGGTGATCGCCGCGGTTGTCAATCCAGACTGACGGCAGAGGTCAAGGAATGATGGGGCGCAATCGGCGGGCAGTTTGGCTTCTGGTTCATTCTCGGTGATGCCGTGGTCGTATGGCCCCACACCGCGCAACATGGAAAGGTGAGCGGGCAGGGTTAGCGACGGATCAACTGTGCGGGCCCGGTAGCAGGCTCCGCCCTGACGACCGAGAGCAAGTAGACCGGGCATTGTGTCCGGCGTGACATAGCGAGGGGCGACGCCGTCGATGGAAAGAACGATGATTGCCACGGCGAATCAGGCCGGAAGGGTCAAGGTGACAGCCAGGGCCGTGTCGTCTTCGTGCCCGGCCGGTGGATTGTCGTAGATGCGGGCTGAGGTCATTCGGCAGTCGGCCAGCGAACCATTGTCGACCAGCTCTTCCAGCTTCTCTCGAAATCCTGTGGTTTGGTAAAACTGTTCGTTGACACCCAGGCAGAGAACTCCGCTCGGGCGAACGATGCGAATCAGTTCGTCGAGGGCTTCGGCCCCGACATGGCCGTGGGTGAAGGTGCCGGAGCTGATGATTGCGCCGAAGGTTTCGTCGTCAAACGGGAGCGGCTTGGTGAGATCGGCTTCGGTGAG
>CALJMD010000020.1 GCA_937981915.1 uncultured Acidimicrobiales bacterium | reverse complement strand
CAGCAGTTGGCTACCGAACGTGGTGTGGCTGACCGGGTCTCGCTGGAAATGCTGGAAGGTATGGCGTCAGCTCTATCTCGAGTGGCGTTAGGGGAGACCGGCGAGCTACTGCTGTACACCCCGGCAGTGAAAGCCACCGATTTCGACGTAGCCATCAGTTATCTTTTCCGCCGCCTGGAAGAGAACGCTTCGGACGAGAATTTCATTCGTCACCTGTTTGACCTCGAACCGGGCAGCGAGCGGTTCAACATCGAGGCCGACAAGTTCACGGCGGCGGTCGCTGGACGTTGGCGGGCCCCCGTCGGACCCAACCGAACCCAAAACCGACAGGAGCCGCCGTCACCGTTTGACGCCGACGCCCCCGACTACCGGTTCACCAACGAGCCCGACACCGACCCTGTGCTGCCCGCCAACCGCGAATGGGCCGCTAAGTTGCTGACCGACGCGGTCGCCCCTCAAACCGCTATCGCCCCCATCACCGGCGACCCTGCCGTAGTCGATGCGGCGGTTGCCCGTGCCGGCGCAGCCGCTTCGGTGTGGCAGGCTGTCGACCCGGTCGAACGGCGTCGAATTTTGCATCGGGTAGCCGATGAGCTGATTCGCCGACGAGGCGACCTGATCGTCGCCGCCATGTTCGAAGGCAACAAGACGTTGGCTCAGGCTGACCCTGAGGTGTCGGAGGCCATCGACTTCGCCCGCTACTACGCCGACCGAATCCCCGGCCTTCCGAACACGGGGCCTGGCGGCACAGACGCTCAGGCCAAGGCCGGCGAAGCAGTATTCGAGCCGCTCGGCGTGATCGTGGTGGTTCCCCCGTGGAACTTCCCGGTGGCCATTCCGACCGGGGGAACGCTGTCGTCGTTGGCCGCCGGTAACGCCACGATCATCAAGCCCGCCCCGCAGACCGCCCGCTGCGCCGAGATCATCGCTGAATGCTGCTGGGAGGCCGGGGTGCCGTCCGACGTGTTGCAGTTCATTCGCACCGAGGACGATCCGTCGCCTGAGGCGGCTGGGCGGCGGCTTGTCTCCCACCCCGATGTCGGGGCGGTCATTCTCACCGGAGCGTTCGAGACCGCCGAGCTGTTCCGATCGTGGCGTCCCGACATTCGTATCTTCGCCGAGACATCGGGTAAGAACTCGTTGATTATCACCCCCAACGCCGACCTCGATCTTGCCATCGACGATCTTGTGGCCTCCGCGTTCGGGCATTCCGGACAGAAGTGTTCTGCCGCCAGTTTGGCGATCTGCGTTGGAGACGTCTTCGACTCGCCTCGCTTTCGTCGTCAACTGTTGGACGCAGTCCAGTCGATGGAGATCGGTCCGCCGACCAACCCGGCCACCAACATGGGACCGGTAGTGGAAGAACCATCAGGCAAGCTGGCTCGGGCGCTCACCACACTCGAACCGGGTGAAGAATGGCTGATCGAACCCCGCCGTATCGACGCTGAAACGTGGACTCCCGGTGTGCGAGCCGGGGTGACGGCAGGCTCCTGGTTCTTCGAAACCGAGTGTTTCGGGCCGGTGCTCGGCATCATGCGAGCCGAAACGTTGGACGAAGCCATCGCCTTGCAGAACGCGTCGCAGTTCGGGTTGACCGGCGGCATCCACACCCTTGACGACGACGAGGTTGACACCTGGCTGGACCGGGTGGAGGTCGGGAACGCCTACGTCAACAGGGTCATCACTGGCGCCATTGTTCAGCGTCAACCGTTCGGTGGGTGGAAGCGGTCAGCCATTGGGCCGGGCGCCAAAGCCGGTGGACCCAACTACGTGAACCAGTTGGGTCGATGGAGCGACCCGGTCGATAGCGGTGCTGAAAGCGATCCGGCCGGGTGGCTGGCGGCAGCGGTGGCTTCCGATCAACGTGCATGGGCTGAAGAGTTTTCTAAGCCGCACGATCCGACCGGCCTGTTCTGCGAGGAAAACACGTTCCGCTACCGGCCGCTGGCCACTGCCCTGATCCGAGTGGCCGACGATGCGGCGAACAATGTGCCGAACGATGTGGTCCAGCGGGTCACCTCCGCGGCCGATGCCTGCGGTTGCTCGGTTGTCGTGTCACGGCGGTCTGAGGAGACGCTTGACGCGTTCCTGGAGCGCATCGATCGACTGGGTGTCGAACGGGTGCGAGTGATCGGCCCGGTTGAGCCCGGACTCCGGGTGCAGGCCAACCGGCGCAACGTTCACCTGGCCGATGATGCGGTGACCGCTGACGGGCGACGCGAGCTGTTGCACTTTGTTCGCGAACAGGCGATTAGTCGAACCTTGCACCGCTACGGCAACGTACTCAACTGATCTCTAGCTGGCCGCCAGCTGATCGTTACCTCAGTCGAGCGTTTGCACGGCTGAGGAGTCAACCTTCTCCACTATCACCGAGATGGTCACCGTGGTGCCCCTGCCCGGTTCGGATTCGATGTTGATGGTGGCGCCGATCAGGTCGGCCAGTTGCTTGCAGGTGGCCAGACCAAGGCCGAGGCCACCGAACCGTCGGGTGGTGGAGTCGTCAAGTTGCCCGAATCGTTCGAATAGTGCGTTGAGGTCTTTGGCTTCGATGCCTATTCCGGTGTCGGTGACCGAGAAGACGAGCGTCCACAGGCGAGTGATTGGGGTGGTGTCTCCGCTGGGGGTCTGATCGTCGTCGCTGCTGGTCGAGGCGGCCGACGTCTGTGTCGCCGAGGTGGGGGAGGGCGCGGTTGGCGTGGCGGCGATGTGCACGGTCGCTTCGCCATGTTCGGTGAATTTGACCGCGTTGCCGAGGACGATGTTCAGCATCTGATGGATGCGTGTGGCCTCGCCGATGGCCAACTCGGGAACCGAGGGGTCGGCCTGCCATGACACTTCTAGCGCCTTGCCCGACACGTGCTCGGCTGCCTTGTGTACTACTCGCTCGACAAGTTGTCGTGGTCGGAAGACGTGCGATTCGGCGTCAGCGCCGCTGTTCTCCAGATTGGTGTAACCGAGGACCTGATCAACCAGATCGAGGAGACCTCGGCCGCTTGACTCCACAATCTGAACATATTCAGCCTGCTCGTCGTCAAGATTGGTTGCGGTCAGCATCTGAGTCATCCCGAGAACACCGTTGAGTGGGGTTCGCAGTTCGTGACTGATAGTGGCCAGGAATCGGCTCTTGGCTTGGCTGGCTGCTTCGGCTTTCGCTGCCACTTCGCTGAGCTGTTCGATGAGGCTGGCGGTGTGCATGGCGAACGACAGGGCGTCGGCGGCCAACACCAGAACGTCACGGTCGGCGTCGTTGAATCCGTTTAGTTCGATGGAGGCAAGGTTGAGAGACCCAATGCAGTCCTCGCCGTCGCGGAGCGGCACGGCGAGGGTGGAGCGGTAGCCACGGGCGAGAAGGTTCTTCGAGTTCGGTCGATCGTCGAGCCGCAGGTCGGTGACGTAGTCGGGGCGGTTGAAGTCGATTACCCGACCGAGAAGCGACTCAGAGCGAGGGATGGGATACCGCTTGGTTGGCGTGGAGTCGCTGGCGACCGCTGCCCGTTCGCCGAGCAGGGGGACGATTTGGATGGTGTCGGTAGCGGGGTCGTAGAGCCCCATGCTGGCTCGGTCGGTGCTGAAGACGTGAGGTATGTGGCGGTCGGCCATGGCCATCACTGCGCCGACTGATCGTGCACCGGCCAGCGCCGACATGAGGGCTCGCATGGCGGCCAGGCGGTCGATGAGTTCGATGACTTTCGTGCCGCTCATGGCTGCTTCACTCCCTCAGCTCCGGCTTGGGCTCCGGCCCCGACTCCTGCCTCGGCCTTAGCCGCGGCCTCAGCCTTGGCGTAGGGGTCGACGGCGTCAGCGAACGCCGGGTTGTCGACTGCTTCCACGAACGCCTCCAACGACTCCGCGGAGCTGTTGATTCGCCAGTCGAACTCTTTGTTGACGTTGAACCACACGAATCCACCGACTCGTTCGTCGGTGGCGAAGGCCTCGAGAGCGTCGGTGATCCACGCCGCTTTCAGTGGTCCGTACGGACCGGCACCGGTCTCGGTGACGAGCACCGGTTTGTCGGTGATGTCATCGAGACGGTCGAGAGTGGGATCGAAGATTCCTTCGAAACCGGGTTGGGAGCTGGGCGGTTCGGAAAAGTGGCCGAAGTAGCCGACGACGCCTACCCAGTCGACGTAGTCGTCACCCGGGTACAGGCCGGGAAGTGGGGTGGAAGCGGTGTAGGCCACGTTCGGGGACCACACCCAGATGGCGTTGTCGGCTCCGGCGGCGTCGAATCGGTCGTGAACGTAGCGCCAGGTCGCAGCGTACGAGCCGGGCTCGTTGCCGTTACGGCCGTCGGCCCACGGATACCAGTAGCCGTTCATTTCGTGGGCGAAGCGGATCATCACCGGTTCACCCCATTCGGCGATGCCGTCGGCCCACTCGTCGATGTAGTCGTCGAAGTCTCCGTCGAGGATCTTGGATAACGCAAAGTCGGGCTGCTCGCTTCGGAGCCGGTCGACGTCACTTTCTTCGGCTGCGTCCCAGGGTTCCCAGGAGATCATGGGCATTGCGCCCTTCAAGGCGAGGCGTTCGGTGTACCAGGGGCTGTAGCCGTCTTGAGCCCAGCCGACGGTGACACCGATCAGATTGGGGGCTCGCTCGGCGGCGGCAACGAACTCGGCGATTTCGTCGTCTTCTCCGTCGGCGGTCATCACCCCGTAGATTCGTTGACCGCCGGGATAGTCGTCGAGGAAGCCGTAGTCGGGTTCCAACACCACAGGCTCTGCGGCCTTGGAGACGAGAGCTGCGTCACTCTCCATTTCCCGGGCTTCGGCTTGTTCGGGCAATGTTCCCACCACGTAGGCACTACCCGCGGTTAAGGCGCCGAACACCGCTATGAGTGCTACAACCGACGACCGAATTCGCATACAACGGTTATCGGTAGATGGTGGCTAAACCTTACTGTGGGCTTCCGGACCCAGTCGATTGCGGCGATGAGCCTATTCAGGCTGTGCTGACAGTTTCATGCCAGCCAGTTCCCCACCGTCTACAGATGGTGTTATGCCAACCACCGCAACCACCGCAACGACAGTAGTTCGCCGGGCATCCGGCGTTGTCGCTTTGCTTCTCACTGCCACCTATCTGATCTGGAGGCTGGGTACCTTCAACACCGACGCGCTATGGATGTCGGTCCCCTTCTACCTTCTGGAGCTGGCCGGGCTGGTAAGCCTGGCGCTGTTCCTGTACTCAGTGTGGGACACCGATGCCGTCCAACCGCCCGAGCCGGTGTCCGACACACACCGTTCGATCGCCGTTCTTGTCCCCACCTACAACGAGGACCCCGAAATCTTGTTGCCGACGGTGGCTGCCGCCGTCGACGCCGACCTGGCTCATGAGACCTGGGTGTTGGACGATGGGCGCCGACCTTGGGTCGAGGACATGGCAAAGCGTCTTGGCGCCAACTATTTGACTCGCCCAGACAACAATCACGCCAAGGCCGGCAACCTCAATCACGCGCTGGAACATCTTGACGTTGAGTTGGTCGCCGTGCTCGACGCCGACCACGTTCCGGAGAAGCGTTTCCTGGCCAACACCGTGGCCTACTTCGACGATCCGGAATTGGCGCTGGTGCAGACTCCACAGGCCTTCTACAACGACGACTCATTTGAGCATGTCGGCGATCACTACCAGGAAGAGTCGCTGTTCTACCGGGTTATTCAACCGGGCAAGAACCGTTGGAACGCAGCGTTCTGGTGTGGCACTAGTGCCGTTGTTCGAACCGCGGCGCTTCGTTCGGTTGGCGGTGTTGCCACCGAGTCATTGACCGAAGACTTGCATACGACGCTGCGTCTCCACCGTGAAGGTTGGAAGACGGTGTTTCACAACGAGGTGCTGGCCCGGGGCCTAGCGCCACAGAACTACAACGAGTACGGCCTGCAACGCAAACGGTGGGCGGCCGGTGCCATGCAAGTGCTTCGAAGCGACAACCCGTTCCGTGGTCGGTCACTAACCGTTCGACAGAAGTTGGCCTATGCGGCAACACTGTCGGGGTGGACCGAAGGGTGGCGAACGGTTACTTACCTTCTGATCGCTGTGGCCGTGCTGTTCACCGGTGTGTCGCCGCTGGTGGCTCCCATTGGAACTTTTGCTTTGTTTTACGGAGTGGTGTTCGTAGCGCAGCAGTTGGCCATGCGTTCCCTGTCGCAGGGCTACCACCGGATTCTGCCCGGCTTGTTGTTCGACTGGTATCGGGTGCCGGCCAGCATACGAGCATTCCAACAGCTGACATTCCCCAAGGCAGTGCGGTTCAAGGTCACGCCTAAAGGACGGTCCGGTTCCGAGCGTTTGTTGCCTGACCTGCCCCGGTCGCTTGTTGGTCTCGTCCTGCTCGCTTTCACCGCTTGGGTGTGGTTCCTGTTGTCGACGCTCGGCGTTACGCCGGTGTCGTACGCCGACCGTGCAACCTCGGTTGTCGCCTTGGTCTTCCTGGCCGGCAATGTCGGTTTGATCGTGTTCGCTCTGGCCCGTGGCTCGTCGGTCCGGTTCGGAACTGAACGTCGGGCCGCTCGCCGGTTCCGGCGAACGACGGTGTCAGCAAGCGTCGGCGGTTGGCAGACAGACCTTCTGGTGCCCTCGCTGACTGGAGCGGTGCTGACCGGTGCTGTGGTCGACCTTGCCTACGTCGGCAGTGAACTGACTGTTGGCATCGGTCCCCGAGGCCGTCAGCGGTTCTTGACCGGTGAAGTGCGTCGCCGAACCTCGGCTGGGGTGACCGTGGAATTCGAACCTCAGCAGTGGGAGGGCATGGCGGCTATCAGCGGCGAGCTCTTCAACGCACCGATGGCACCGGTGGCGGCTGCGGCCTGAACGCTCGGTTAGCGGGCCAAGAACGAGCCGTCACGGAGGTATTCGGCCACCTTGACGGCAACCTTGGCCTCCTTGTCGGTCTTGTTTTCCCGGTCGTCAGCGCCGACAAGAATGCGACGGCTGCCTCGGACCCCTAGCCATCGCAGCGGCTCGGGTTCCCACTTGCGGGCTTCCACCCCTACCCACGGCAGGTTTGTTCGCTCGGTTTGCGCCCCGCTGACTAACTCGGCCATTGTCCGGCCTGCGAGGTTGGCGGCGGCGACACCTTCGCCCACGTAGCCGCCCAGGGTTCCGACGCCGCTGTCAGCGTCGTAGCTGAGACCGGGAAGCCAGTTGCGGGGGATGGCCAGCACGCCGCCCCAGCGGTGGCTGATCCTGGCATCGGACACGACTGGGAAGAGCTCGCAGAGGGTGGCGGCGATGAGTTCATGGGCTTCGAGGACATGCTCGGTGTCGCGATTGATTCGGGACCCGAACAGGTAGGGCACACCTCGACCACCGAAGGCCAGGCGATTGTCTTCGGTTCGCTGGCCGTAGATGACCAGGTAGCGGTCGTCGGCGAACGTCTGCCTGGACGCCAATCCGATTTGGCTGAATATCGAGTCGTCCAACGGCTCGGTGGAGACCATCAGTGAGTACACGGGAATGAAGTCTCGTTTAGCGCCCGGTAGATCTCGGGTGTAGGCCTCGGTGGCTCGAATGACGTGGCGGGCTCGCACCACCATGTCCGGTTCTGCCTTACCGGTCCCGACGGTGACAACCCCGGACCCTATAGAGGTGACCGCAGTGTCTTCGACGATGGTCACGCCCAACGCTTCAACCGCTCGAGCAAGGCCTCGTACAAGTTTGGCCGGATCGATTGCGGCACCGTGCGGAGTGAAGATGCCGGACAGCACGTTGGTGGCTCCGAGCATTTGGTGAGCGGCTTCGGCATCGAGCAGTTGAACGTCGTCTTCGCCAAACCCTTGGGAGCGTTCGTGTTCGACCTCAGCC
>CALJMD010000019.1 GCA_937981915.1 uncultured Acidimicrobiales bacterium | reverse complement strand
ACGACAGTGGTTGGACGCCCACCGTGCATGGAAAAATACAAAACTATGTCTGATCCCACCGCGGAACAAGCGCTGGCGCTGGTCAAGTCAGAACCGCGCACGGCGATCGAGCTGGCTCAAGGCATCGTTTCCGGCGCGTCGTCAAGCGTGGAGAAGGCCAGAGCGTACTGGGCGCTCGGTTTGGCTAGCCACGAACTGGGACGCAACACCGATGCGTTGGAGTACTTAAAGCTCGGACGTGAGTTGGCGCCCCGGGAACTCGCTTGCCGAATCGACGTGTCACGCTCGGCGGTCGAGTCGGCGATGGGAATGACAAACGAGGCCCTCGCCCGACTGGCAACGATGATCGACCATGACATTCCCGGTATCGCCGGGCTGGCCGTTTCCCAGCGTGGTTTGATCAGACTTTATGCCGGTGAAGCGGTCGAAGCGTTAGAGGACCTGGAGTCTTCGTTACCACTGCTGGAACAAGCTGGCGACGAACTTCCCGCAATCGCCCGAGTACGAAGCAACATCGGTTTCGGGTTGACCTTGCTCGGGCGATATCGGGAGGCGGTCGCCAGCCTGGAACAGGCGCTCGTCGAAGCCGAAGCGACCCAACAGGCAACGGTGGCTGCTGCCGCCCGACAAAACCTTGGCTACGCCCAAGCTCAGCTAGGAGAACTGCCCCAAGCCCTGCATTCCCTCGAACAGGCTCGGGTGCAGCAGTTGGCGCTGGGAGACGTGTCGCGGTTGATGACCGCACTGTATGACGACTTGGCCGAGACATATCGCCTTGCCGGTTTGACATCCGACGCCGTTCGCTATGCCCGAGTAGCGTCATGGACGGCCCGCCAAAGCGACAACGTTGAGCGTCAAGCGTTCGCCGAGTATCGCCGCGCCGTGTGCTTGCTTGAGCACGGCAACGCCAAGTCCGCCGTCGACGCCGGGTCGCGGGCCGCCAGCCTGTTCGACCGCATCGGCCGGGACTTATGGCGGCAACGAGCCGAACTGGTGGCGGCGGAAGCATCCACTGCCGATGATCTGGCACCCGATCAGCTGGAACGAATCACCACTCTGGTTGAAAGCCTGACACACCGAGGCCAGCTCAACGAGTCTCGGCGATTGGTCAACCGCGTTGCTCATCGACTTGTTGACAGTGCACGTACAGCGGAAGCTCACCGTCTTTTGACCCGACAACGTCGAACGGTTGAGACAGCCAGTGAAGCCGTGAACGAGGGAACCGGCTCCGAGTCCCTTCTCGACAAGTTAGAGGTCAGCTACCAACAGGTGTTGACCGAAGCGGCCGATGGCGGCGACCCACAGTTACTGTTGGCCGAAGCCCGAGCTCTCATTGGCGAGCACAATCTGAGCCTCGGTGACCAGGAGCTGCGGGCCGGTGCAGCCCGGTTGACCGAACGGTTTCGCTCTCTTGCGTTGCGTCAGGCGCTGGCCACTACCGGTGAGTCCACGGATGGCACCGCCGGTCAAACTGATAGCGCCGACCAGGCCAGAGCGATAGTGCAGGCCGAGGAAGAATGGCGGGCAATCGCCCTCAACCTTCCCCGAGCCGTCGCGCCAAACGATGACGAAACCGCCGAGTTGCTGGTGGAGCTACGAAAAGCCAACCGCACCGAATCGGATAGCGACGATCACGACACCAGCCACGACGCCGCCCAATCAGCTCAACACCGGGCGGACCGTCGAGCCGATCTGGAAGACCAGCTTCGACTTCGATCCATGACGGCTCGATCCTCCACCCGGCCAAGCCGATTAGCTGACTCGCATTCCGGCACCCGGTCCATTGTCGACCACACTGTCAACCAACTGGTTGACTCTGTCGCCATCGAGTGGATCGAACATCAAGGTGCGCTGGTAGGCGTTCGAATCGCACCCGACGGTTCAATGCGAATGTGGACGGCGGGAACCCAATCCGAAGCACTCCGGCTGTCTCGGTTCATCCACCAGTCGTTGGGCGACATCAACCTGGCCACCAACACCGAGACTGCGGCAGCTGCCCTGGCTGACCTGACCGAAGACTGCGCCGAGTTGCGACGCGTGCTGTGGCCCGACGAGCCCGACCCGTGGCTGGAACGGTCGGCCGACGAACACGGTGCGCCCGCTCGTCCGTTGGTGCTGTCGCCGCCGGTCGCCCTCATGGCCCTACCTTGGCGACTCATTGCCGGGTCCGACTTAGCTCCGGCGGACGTCACCCTCACACCCAGCATCGAGCACTGGCATCGGCGCAAGCTCACGCCGGCCTCAAGCGACGCCCTGTTTGACTCGGCGGCCGTGATCGCCGGTCCCGGCCTGTCCGGGGTGGTGAATGACGAAGCGGTGGTCAAACGGGTGCTGCCTCACGTTGACGTGATCGGGGCCGGTGAAGCGGCGTGCGAGCGGGTCAAAGATGTTCTCACCTCGGCCCGTTATGTGCACCTGGCCTGTCATGGACTGTTCCGACCGGAGAGTCCCCGTTTCTCGTCGTTGACCATGGCTGATGGTCCGCTCACACTGTTCGAATTGGATTGGCTGGAGCGCGTGCCCGATGTGGTGATGCTGGCCGCATGCGACTCGGGCAAGGTGAGCACGCGGCCTGGCGGTGAGCTGTTGGGTACTGCCCCCGCACTGTTGGCGTCGGGAGCCAGCACCGTAATCGCCCCGATCTGCCCGGTGCGAGACTCCGAGGTGTCCGAAGTGTTAGTGCCGTTCTATGAGGCGCTACACAAGGGGCCGTCAGCGGCGGCCCGGGTGATGGACGAGGCCCTCCTCGGCGAGCGACCGGAACTGATCGCCACCGCGTCCGCCTTTCAGGTGACGGGTGCCAGCCTGCAATTCGAAAGCTAGATCCCCAAGATCAGATCCGCTAGTTTGTCGGCTTCGATTTCGGAGTCAAAGTCGACCAATACTTTCTTGCGGCCAGCGGTTCCCAACTCGGCTCGCAGAATAGGGTCTGCGGCGAGGCGAATGATGGCATCGGCCAGGCTGTTCACGTCGGTGGGTGGCACCATCAGGCCGGTTTCGTTGTGGACCACCAACTCGGGTACACCGGCGATGCCGGTGCTGACCACGGGAAGCTCGGCCGCCATTGCTTCCATCAAAACCACGGGTAGGCCTTCGGAGAAGCTGGGCAGGACAAAGATGTCGGCGTCGGAAAGTAGTTCGGCCACCTCATTCTGCGAACAGGCCCCGGCGAACGTAACTTGGGGCCTCAGGTTCAATTCGGTCACCTGCTGTTCGAACAGATCCCGGTCGGGTCCGTCGCCGACGATGGTCAACGACAGCTCCGGTTTCAGCGGCGACGCGTTTAGTTGTTTAACGGCCCGCAAAAGAACGGCGAGGCCTTTGGCGGCCACGAGTCGTCCAACAAAAATGAGGTTTCCGCCATCGCCCCGGTTGCCGACCGCTTCGTATCGGTTCGGTTCGACGCCACAGTGGATCACGTTCAACTTGTCATAGTCGGCGTTGTCGGCGAAGACCGCGGTTTGGCTCCGGGCGTAGTTGCTGATGGTGGCAACGAACTCGGCTCGCCGAACTTTCTCGTCGAGTCGCCAGGTGTAAGGCTCGAAAAAGATTCCGGCCCCATGCACCGTGAAACTGAACGGAACATCGGCGATGGTGGCGGCCAACATGGCCACCGTGCAGCTGGAGTCGGCCAGGTGGTTGTGAAGGTGATCGACGTCTCGCCGGAGCAATTGGTCGGCCAGCAGGATGGCTTCGACCAGGTAGAACAGTTGATAGAGGGCACCCTTGATGCCGGGTCGCCTGGTCTGCCACGCCAATCTGGCGGCAGCCAAAAGTCTGTGGGGGCGATCCGCCGTTGTGCGTAGGAAGCTTGACAGCAGCTTGGGCGATTTGGCCAGCTCCAACAGGTAGGTGGTGTCGAGGTCGTTTTCGATCGCCGTCTCCGGGTCGGGTCGCCGAATCGAAAATGGATGAATGGTCATGCCCCGCTGGGCCAGTCCGGCCATTTCCCGTCGGATCCAGGTGTCGGTCACTCGGGGAAACTGACCGGTCAGATAGGCGACGGTCGTCGAAGTTCCCGCCACCACTAGCTGTTGCCGCCACCGGTGGTGGATGCCCTGGCTAACTCCTCGGCTTCGACGCTGGCATCGATTGCTTCGATCAAGGTGAACCGAGGTGACCAGTTGAGTAGTCGTTTGGCTCGAGCGTTGGTGTATCGCAACGGCTTGAACCTGGCGTGGAGCCGGTCGGGGACGAACAGGCCGGGGAACTTGGCTCGGCCCCCGAGCAGGTGACGGTTAACGGCCTTGATCGACGACGCAACGGCATTCATCACCGGCCACGGGACCGTGACCGTGGGCGGCGTATCGATTCGGGCTGCGACTTCGGTGGCGTAGCGGTCTTGCGTCGGGAGATTGTCGTCGACCACGTTGATCGTTTCGCCGGCCAGGTTTGAATCCGGTTGAGAGATCAGTTCGGATGCGAGCACGATTGCTTCGGCGCAGTTGGCGACGTAGGTGAGCGGCAACGTTGCATTGGCCCCCACTCGAAGAAAGCGGGAGCCAACATCAGAACCCAGTAGCGCATGCCAAAGGTTGTTCGGCCCGTAGATCATTCCGGGGCGGAGAATGACGACCTGGTTGCCGGCGTCGGAGAAGTCGCGGTAGAGCTGCTCTTGCACCAGCTTGGTCCGGGCGTATTCGTCCCGAAGCGCGGGGTTGCGGTCAATGGGCGATCGTTCGTCGACGATGTGACCGGCCCCGATGCTCATGTAGTCATAGACAGAAAAAGTGCTGATCGCGACAAGGTTGCGGACACCGGCTGTTGTCATTGCACTCAGCAGATTCTCCGTGCCCACCACGGTTCCGGCGAACTGGCTGTGAAAATCGCCTTCTTTGGTGGCGGCCAAGTGGATAACGGTGTCGACCCCGGCCAGCGATTCGGCCAGGCCATCGTGGGATCGAAGGTCGATCTCGGCAGTGGATCCGACGGTCCGCTCATTGGGGGCGCCGTCATCGACACCATTTCTGGTCCGGCTACTGGTCGGGCGAGTGGTGACGGTGGTGTAGTGCCCCCGACGTTGGGCTTCAGCGACAACGGCCCGCCCCACGAAACCAGTTCCTCCGGTGACGTACAAGTTTGTCTGCTGCGGCGCCGAACTGCGAGCAGGGCGTACAGACGTATCGGGTATGGGGGTAGTGGGTGTCGGGGTATCGGGTACAGAGTTGGCGAGCGCCACCGTTGACGTTGAGCTGTTCACAGTCGCGTCTTCTCCTCAAGTAGCTGATCGATCAGCGAGCACACCGCCCGCATGTCGTCGGCGGTAACCGGTAGTTCGTCTCCGGTGGCCAACGCCCGGTAGGTGTCGTCGAGAAAGAGGTGCAAACCCTCGTACGGGGTTCGTTGCATGACCTTGCGCCCCAGGTTGGCCATCCCGTTGCGGATCAGCCCGGCACCGTTGGCCACATGATTGGCGATAGGGCTCAGTTGTGAACCGCCAACTCTGGGCATCACCACCCTGGTGTTCGGTTGGAACAAGTCTGTTTCGGCCCAACCCCGACTTCCATACACCCGAACCGTGAAGGTGTCCGGCCCGGCACCGGCCTCGAACCTGAACCGGCCGTGCACCGGCCCGTCCGCCCCGTTCCCGATCATCAGGGCGTCCAGGTTGTCGTAGCGGAACAGCGGGTCGGCGCTGTGGTTACTCCAAGCGGCCGTCACCCGAGGAAAGCGGATGTTGCCGGTGAAGTGCAGCAGCAGCGAAGCGAAGTGTGTGGTGAAATCGTGGATGACCCCGGCCGGCATCGAGTGGATCGGGTGAGGCAAGTTGGCGTCGCCGAACCGACCGTCTGGGTCCGTCACCGGAAGGGCGATACGTATCTCAACTTCGCGCAGTGAACCGAGCGTGCCATCGGTCAGCATTTGGGTCAGCTCGGCGATAGCGGGGTTGAAGCAGTAGTTGTGACTTTCAGTGATCTTCCGTCCGCATCGCTCGGCCACGTCTAACAATGCGTGCAACTCGTCGATGTTGGCGGCAACCGGCTTTTCGCAGATGACGTGAGCTCCGGCTTCCAAGCACAGCGAGGCCAACGGCACATGGGTTGATGGTGGAGTGAGGATGTGAACCACGTCGGGGCGTTCAAACTCGAGCAGCTGTTCAAGGTCGGTGTAGTGAGCGTCCACATCGAACGTTTCTGCTGCGTAGCGGGCCGAGATCGGCGACAGGTCACAGACCGCCACCGGCTTCACCCGCCTGTCGGGAAGCTCCACGAAACGACTGCGGCCGGACAGAAACGTCAGGTGCTCAACCGAGATGGCCCCGGTTCCGACGACGGCGGCTCGCATCGACAAGTTGATCTCGGCTCCAGGGCCAGCGCCGGACCTATGACCGGATGTACCGCCGGATATGCGGCCAGATAAGCCGCCGGATATACGGCTCGGGTCGGGATGGCCGAGTGCTGTCGGTTCGGTGAATGTGGCAGATTGGCTCATGTCGGGCCAACTTCCTTGCACCCGACACTCATCAGTCGCGGCGCAGCGAAGCGAGCCTTTCAAGAAGGACGGCCACGCTGCATCAAGGATGGTGATGGCAGGGTGCTTGTAGTTGCGGCGGATGGTTGCGAACCCTGGTCGCCCTAACGACAGCGCGAGTTCGTGGGTGAATGTTACGGCGCTGTCACGTTTGATTCAAACGCCAACGGGAACATCTACCAGGACCAACTTTGTTGATGCCGCCGGTGTGCTTGAGGCACCCGGCGGCTCTACCTGAACTGCACCTACAGGCTGTTTCGCCAGTCAATAAACCGTTGTGTGTGATCCATGTTGTAGTCAGGGCCGCCGGTTCCGATGGTCACTTCGTACAGGTTGGCCTCGGCCAGCTCGGCGAATAGCGCGTCGAAATCTTGGACGTTGTCCACGTCGACACCCACGGAACGCTTGATCTCGCTTGAGTCCCGGCCAAGTTCGCTGCACCAGTTCTCCAGCACCGAGTTCTTGTGGGCCCACTCTTCACGCCACCAGTAATGCCACATGTCAGCGTGACGGGCCGTGTACTGCAGGGTCTTGCGTTCACCACCGCCACCAATCAACACCGGGATCTTACGCACCGGTGCCGGGTTGAGGGCCGCCATGCGGGACTCGATCAGCGGCAGCGCTTCGGACAGCGCGTCGAGACGTCCACCGGCGGTTCCGAACTCGTAGCCGTATTCGTCGTAGTCCCGCTCAAACCAGCCGGAGCCGATGCCGAGCACTAGTCGCCCGTCGGAAATGTGGTCCACGGTGCGGGCCATGTCGGCCAACAGCTGAGGGTTGCGATACGAGTTACAGGTGACGAGGCAGCCGATATCGACTCGGTTCGTAACCTCGGCCCACGATGCCAGCATCGTCCAGGCCTCGAAGTGTTCACCGTCGGTCTCGCCGTACAGCGGGTAGAAGTGATCCCAGTTGTAGATGGCGTCAGCGCCCATCTCTTCGGCCGCGATGGCGGCCTCACGAATCTGGTTGTAAGAGGCGTGCTGGGGGTGGAGGTGAACCGCGATCTTCATGT
>CALJMD010000018.1 GCA_937981915.1 uncultured Acidimicrobiales bacterium | reverse complement strand
CGACATCGCCGACGACGGATCGGTCGAAACCGATGGCCTGTTCGGTGAACCCGACGCCTCAGCAGTGGTGATCACCATCGAACCCGCCGTCGGAGACGACCCAGCACCATCCGACACCCATGTACTGGCCGGTGATGTCACCGACGGCAGCTTCGAGTTGACCATTGACCACCCCGCAGCACTAGGCACCGACTTCTCCGATGCCGCCGGCTCGTTTGTACTGGCAACCCCAACCGACGACGATGACACCAACGAACTAGCCGGCGTGTGGTTCCTGTCGCTGCCCGGACCGGAAGCCAGTTTGGACCTACCCGAACTGCCGGCCGGATGGGTCTACGAGGGTTGGGCCGTCCTTGAAGGCGAAGACGGCCCGGTTCCCGTCAGCACCGGTCGCTTCACCGACGTAGCAGCCGCCGACGACTTCAACGGCTTCTCCGGTCCCAACGACGGACCAAACTACCCCGGCGAGGACTTCCTGGTGAACGCCCCTGACGGACTCACCTTCCCGGTCGACCTCACCGGCGCCACTGTGGTGGTCAGCGTTGAACCGGCTCCCGATGACAGCCCAGCCCCGTTCGCCCTGAAGCCGCTCGTCGGTGAAGTACCGGAGATGATCGGTGACCATCAGGGAATCGACCTCGGAGCCGGTCCGGTTGGCATCACCGGTTCGGGCAGCATTTCGGGCTGATTTGAAGCCGAAGCACAAACTTCCAAAAGTTTTTCCGGAAATTCCTTAACTCAAGACGACAAGGGTCGATTGAGTACTATCTCCCCCTAGCGAAAGGCCGGCACCGGTTCTGCCAGTGCCGGCCTTTTCGCGTACCTGGAGAATGTGCGTCGACCGGCGAACCTTGATGGTGCGCTACACCAGTCGGCTGTGTCGTTGGTGGTCTCGGCGAATCAGCTCGGCCACCGACAACGACGACTCGGTCGTCATCGGCAGGGCAAATTTCTTGATGGCGTGCAGCAGCACTTGCGGTCGGCCTACCACGTCCACCTCGGCGTTTCGATTCTGCAGAACCAGGGCCTCGGGGTGCGTGAGCACCACGGCGGTTCGGATGGTGACCATCATGCCGTTTCGTTGCAGGTGGTCGTCTAAACCCTCGGCGACGTTGAGAACCTGCCTGCCCCATGTGCGGCCCGCATTGTCTTGCGCCTTGGTGCGAACCGGTTCGCCGTTGGCATCGAGCCGTTCGTAAATCCAGTCTGAACCGCTCACGTAGATCCATGCGTTGACGTTCTTAACTTCGACCACCCACAGACCGTCCGGACCCAGAAGCACCTTGTCCGCTTCACCGGCCCGGTTCCGGTAGCCGGAGAACAGCATCCAGTCATCCGAGAGACCGGCTACCGCCTGGTCGAATGCCTGCTCGCCTTCGACTCCGGCGGTCCACGCTTTCATCTCGCCGGCCAGGCGACGCTGTTTGTCCTGGGCGTCCTCCCGCTCAAACTTGGCTTCCAGCATGCGCATTTTCGCCGCTTGCTCCGCAACGGTGGGCACCGGCAGAATCTTCTGCCACCACCGCTTGTCCTTGAGGACCTGCTGCAGCCGGTTTTGAGCCTTCATGAGTTCGGCGTACTTTTGGGCTTCCTGCAGCGTTGCCTGCTCGTAGTGAGCTTTGGCATCTTCCTTCATCTTCAGCGGATGGTTGGAGAGATACTCGATACGCACGGTGAAATCTGGGCCTGAACCTTGGCTGGAATCCTTGGGTCGGAATCCCCTCGGGGATCTACTTGGATCTTCCGACCGACTCCGACTCTAGTCTTGTTGTCGCACAGTGTCTCATAGTGTCGCAACAGTGTCGCTGTTGACAGTTGGGTAAAGCGGCGGCTGTTTCGTAAACCGGTGGCATTGTCGGAGCGGACCGACAAGTATGGAGGGATGCTCCACGCGAGCGACATCAAAAAATCCTACGGTCAGGTCGACGCTCTCCGGGGTGTCGACCTCTCCGTGAACGCCGGTCAGATTGTGGCATTGTTGGGCCGAAATGGGGCCGGCAAAACCACACTGGTGTCCATCGTCGCCGGTCTTCTGCGGGCTGACGCAGGAACAGTCGAAGTCGACGGTGTCGACGCTGTCGCCCAACCGGGTGAGGCCGCTCGCCGTATCGGGGTGGCCCCTCAGGAGACCGGTGTCTACCGGGTTCTGACTGTTCGGGAGAATCTGACGTTCTTCGCCGATTTGGCCGGTGTCCCCAAGAGGAACCGTTCGAAACAGGTGGACGCGGTGGCCGAACAGTTGGGCCTGACCGACCTGTTGGGCCGTAAAGGATCCGAGTTGTCCGGCGGAGAATCTCGACGTTTACACACAGCTTGCGCACTGGTTCACCGACCTCGGCTTCTCCTGCTTGACGAGCCCACGGTTGGGGCCGATGTTGCCACTCGCCAGCAGCTGATCGAAGCGGTTGGTGGCCTTGCCGCTGACGGGGCGGCCGTGGTCTACACCACCCACTACCTGCCCGAAGTCGAAGCGCTCAACGCCGACATCGTCATCATTCACGAAGGCCGGATCCTCGACCGGGGAACACAGGCCGAACTGATCGAACGACACCATCGGGGTGGCTTGTGGTTCACTGTCGAAGGCGAACCGCCACCGGGTGTTCTCGATGGCTTGGACGTTATGCATCGTCAAACGGAAGGCGACGACCAACATCGGTTCCTGGTCGGAGGAGACGTACGAATGGCCGACCTCGTCGACCGCTTCGGGGCCCAAGCGTCGCAGCTGGTTTCGGTGGAACGCAACTTGCCGGACCTCGACCGGGTCTTTATGACGGTGACCGGTGAGTCCTCCGAGCCTGACGAACAAGCGGCTTCATGAGAGCCGCGATGGCCGTGATGCGAGCCCAGACCAAGATCATCCGCAACGACCCGTGGTTCCTAGGGGCGATGTTCGCCATGCCGGTGGTGATCATGCCGATCTTTGCCGACGTGGTCGGACTTGGACTTAGGGACTCCGGCTTCCCCGATGCCACTGGAGCTGAAGTGGTAGTACCGGGCCAAATGGTGTTGTTCAGCTTCTTCGTGGCCGGTTCGGTCGGGTTCATGGTGTTCAGAGAGCACGGCTGGAAGACGTGGGATCGTCTGCGGGCATCAGCCGCGTCACCAGCCTCCATCTTGACCGGCTTCGCTGTTCCCTGGATCGTCGTACATGTGCTCTACTCGCTCGGTGTCCTTATCGTTGGCGCCTTGCTTGTCGGGTTGCGGCTTAACGGTGGATCTCCAATGGCCGTACTCCTGGTTCTCGTTGCCTACGCGTTTTGTCTGATCACCTTCATGCTGTTGGTGACCGCCACGTTTCGAACGGTCAATCAGCTCAGCGCGGTGCAGAACGTCGGGGCCATGCTGGTCGGTGGCTTGGGCGGCGCGCTCATGCCGTTGGAGGCGCTACCCGGTTGGGTGCAGACGGTTGCCCCGCTGTCACCGGCTTACTGGGCTATGAGAGGTCACCGCTCGGTGTTTCTTGAACAGGGCGGTGTCGCTGACGTTCTGCTCCCGGTTGGCGTGTTGATGGCCGCCGGAGCCGTTCTCGCCGCCGCGGCCACCGTACGATTCCGAGTAGACGAAACCAAAGAGTTCTTCGCGTAGACACTCTGTACTGACGGGGACAGTGTCATATCGTCTTCGTCCGACGAGAGTATTATTAGTGTTCGGGTAGCTGGTTGCTAGCGATTGACTGCGCTATTCGGCGTCTAGCTCGCCCAGTACATCTCGGACAATGCCAAAACATTCCGCTGCAGTCCTGGTTGTGGTGAGCTGGTGTCCGAGTTCTCGTTGCCAGGCCTCCTCAACTGATTTCGGCACACGCCTTCCCAAAGAGGTAGATGTTGGTCGGTGCCCGGCAATCTTCTGAACGAGCTGTATTGCTGGGACGTCAATGTGTCCGGCTTGAGCTTGTGCAGCGAGATCAAAAAGGTCTCTCGGGGCTGCCCGGTCGAACCATGCAAGGAGCTTCATCGTCGCGAATCCGCTGGCGGTTGGAACGATCAACTCAACAGTGTCGGGGAGATCGCTGTACCGGAGCTGGACACCGAAGATAGTCGTCGGAATCAGTTTCCATTCGCGGCGCCATGAGACGAACTGAATCTTGACGGCGCTGTCGCCGCTGCTCAGACTCCAGGTGTCGACGTCGTGTGCGGATCCAAGTTGAGCCCACTGGTGGTTGGGGAACTGACGCCGCAGATGCCGTGATACTTGCTTGGTGATTTCCGCTCCTGCCTCTTTGGAGTCGACCAGGAGATCGATGTCTTCGGATAGACGGAGTTCAGGAAGCCATGTGCGGCAGAGGCCGGTGCCGCCGAAGAAGGTCACGTACCGAGAGGTTTGCGGATCGGTACCAATGGCGAGGAGTACGTGGCTAATGAGGTGGTCTCGGATGATTTGGCTTTGCGGGGCGCCGAAGCGGGCAGCGTATTGGGTTACTTCTTCGATGCCGATCATCGGAACCTGTTGTCGAGTTGACGATGGAGGCGAGCCAGCGTTGCGACGCCGCGTCTTTCCGCTGCTACCTCTTCGATGAGTTCCCAGTCGATTCGGTCGGCGAGCCGATTGATCATTTCAATTCGGGTGACTTCGGTGATGTTCCAGATGGGCCGGTTTCTGGTCAGATCGAGGGCGGTTTGTTCGACGCTGGTAGCCCATCCAGGTCCAAGGTCTGTTTCGACCCTGACGGTATCGATTTTGTGGATGTCGCGTTGGACGAAGGTGACTGTGCCGACGACGGTCGATCGTGGGCGCCGCTGGCGTGGCGTGGCGACGTATCCGAATCCAAGCGCTCTTGGGTAGCAGCGGTGTGCTCGAACTGCCGACGGGCCGACGAGGGCCACGTCGTCTGCGTCATAGAGTGCGGCTGCGATTCCGAGTGCTGCTCCTTCGATGCTCGGAATCCAGGTCGTGTCCGGGTTTCTCTGACCTTCGGGAACCAATGCGTACAGACCCTTCGCCAGGAGGAGTACCGTGCCTGCGTCGGCGAGTCGTCGAAGTTCGGCATCTGGTCGTTTGAGGTCGAACGCGTTGGGTTGAGCAACGGCGAGCTGCTGTCTCGCGAGTTTGCGAACGATCGGCGACATAGGAAGATTGTATGCACTAACGCGCCCTTGAGACCGCGTTAGTGCATAGAAACGTAAATGAGCGGCCCGGTGATGACCAATGCGGTTTTGGTCGTCGTCGAATGCTATGGAACACTGCTGACAGTGAGCTCAGGGACCCCAGGACGTGAACCGGATGTTGATGCCGTGGTGGTGGGAGCCGGGTTCGCCGGGCTGTATCTCCACTATCGGTTGCGGGAGCTGGGTTTCACCAGCCAAGGGTTTGAGACCGCGGCCGATGTAGGCGGCACCTGGTACTGGAACCGATACCCGGGTGCTCGCTGCGACGTCGAGTCAATCGACTACTCCTACAGTTTCGACGCCGAGTTGGAAGCTGAATGGGAGTGGTCGGAGCGCTACGCCACCCAGCCGGAGATACTGCGTTACGCCAGCCACGTCGCCGACCGCCACGATCTGCGTCGCCATATTCGCTTCGCAACTAGAGTGTCGGACGCCCGATGGGACGACGCCGACGCTCTCTGGCACCTGACCGTCGAACCGGTCGGCGGAGGTGCGGCGGATCACGTCACCTGCCGTTTCTACATCATGGCGACAGGGTGTCTATCGGTTCCGAAACTGCCGCCCGACATCGCCGGTGTTGATCGCTTCGCCGGCGACGTCTACTACACCGGCCGCTGGCCTCACGACCACGTCGACTTCAGCGGCAAACGAGTGGCCGTCATCGGTACCGGCTCGTCCGGGGTGCAGTCCATTCCCCTCATCGCCGAGCAGGCCGACCATCTCACCGTCTTCCAGCGCACCCCGAACTTCTCCTTGCCCGCACGCAATGGACCGGTTTCACCGGAGAAGGCAACGGCCTACGCCGACGATCGCGATGAGTACCGCGAGGCGGCCCGCTGGTCTCGCACCGGGGTCCCGTCGCAACCGGCGGCCGAAGGGGCCTGGCAGCTGACCGACGACGAGCTCAACGCCCGCTTGGAGGCGGCGTGGACCAAAGGCACCCTGTTCTCCATAGGCCAAGCGGCCAACGACATTTTGGTCCGCCAAGAGTCGAACGATCGGGTGGCCGAATTCATTCGCAACAAGATTCGGGCCACCGTGAACGACCCGGAAGTGGCCGAAGTCCTGTGCCCGAAGGAACACCCGATCGGGGCCAAGCGGACCTGTCTCGACACCAACTACTACGCCACCTACAACCGAGACAACGTCACGCTCGTCGACCTGAAAGCCGATCCGATCTCGTCGATCACTGAGACCGGCGTGGACACCGCAAGCGGCTCCCGCGCCTTCGACGCCATCGTGTTGGCCACCGGGTTCGACGCCATGACCGGGCCCCTTGTGGCCGTTGACATTGAGGGGCGGGACGGCGTCACACTGAAGCAAAAGTGGGCGGACGGTCCGCTTACCTACCTGGGAGTGACCATCGAAGGGTTCCCCAACCTGTTCACCATCACCGGACCGGGCTCACCTTCAGTGCTGTCCAACATGATGGTGTCGGTTGAACAACACGTTGAATGGGTTACCGACGTGATGGCCGACCTGCGCACCAACGGGTTCGACGTGATCGAGGCCACCGCCGAGGC
>CALJMD010000017.1 GCA_937981915.1 uncultured Acidimicrobiales bacterium | reverse complement strand
GGATCCAGACGCGGCACCATCATCCGCTTCCCCAACGGTCGAGCCGCAGGACACCGACGGCAGGAAGCGGCCACCTTCGGTTGACCGTTTGGCCCGCTCACTGGCAGGCCACGGCCTGCCTCACCCTCTGGCGGTACAAGTTGCCCGGCAGGCCATTGCCGATGGCAATGCGGACTCGGCCGACCACTACGCCCGACGGCGTCGTCGCCAGATGATCACCGAAGTGGTCAACGCCACCGGCGTCATGTTGCACACCAACCTGGGGCGAGCCCCGGTTTCGGTCGACATGCCCGCCCGCTACACCAACCTGGAACTCGACCTCGAAACCGGCTCCCGAGGCAGCCGTCAACGAGCGGTCGGTGACGTTCTAGCCGAGGCCTGCGGGGCCGAAGCAGCCATGGTGGTCAACAACTGCGCCGGAGCAGTGCTGTTAACACTGGCGGCGCTGGCCACAAACCGAGGGGTTGCTGTAGGGCGCGGCGAAATGGTGGAGATCGGTGGCGGGTTCCGTATCCCCGACGTTATGAATCAATCCGGTGCCCGCCTGGTTGAAGTCGGAACAACCAACAGGTCCCGCTTGTCCGACTACACCGGTGTAGCCGAGGACCCGAACATCGACTTGGCCATGGTCTTAAAAGTGCACCGCTCCAATTACCGAATCGTCGGGTTCACTGAAGATGTCACGGTTTCCGAGCTGGCCACGGTCGGCCCTCCTGTCGTCGCCGACATCGGATCAGGTCTGTTGGACAGCACCTGCCCTTGGCTCAATGGACCCCCTCCAAGTTGGCTGGCCGAAGAACCGGCAGCACGCCAAACGCTGACCGCCGGGGCCGACCTCGTCCTGTTCAGCGGTGACAAGCTCTACGGAGGCCCACAGGCCGGCATTATCGCCGGCCGGGCCGACCTGGTGGCAGCCTGCGGTCGTCATCCCTTGGCACGGGCTTTGAGGCCGGGATCTCTTGTTCTGCAGGCCCTGCACGAAACCACCGTTGCCTACATGGAACGGCGGGGAGGCGACATTCCGTTCTGGGCGATGGCATCACGCACCCCCGATGAGCTTCGATCACGAGCCGACGCCATCGACAGTCATCTGGGCTCATCGCTCTCGGCTCCCACACTGTCAGTTCCCGGCGGGGGCACACTGCCCACCGTCACGGTTCCCAGTCATGGACTTCGGGTCGGCACCGATGTCAGCGAGGCGCTGCGGAACCTTGACCGCCCGATTGTCGCTCGGGTCGAAGACGGCACGACCATCCTCGATCTGCGCACGGTTAACCCGGATGACGACGGTTATCTCGCCGAGGCCTTATCCACCGTCTTGTCAGCCGTCCTGGGTGGCGCTTCGGGTTCGAGTGCGGCTCCGGACCTAACGCAGTGACGGTTATCGCCACCGCCGGTCACGTCGACCACGGAAAATCCACGTTGGTGAAATCGTTGACCGGCACCGACCCCGATCGCCTGGACGAAGAAAAAGCCAGAGGGCTCACCATCGATTTGGGATTCGCTCACTGCGAGCTGCCTTCTGGTCGGCATCTGTCTCTGGTCGATGTTCCAGGCCACGTGCGCTTCCTTCGCAACATGCTGGCCGGCGTGGGCGCCGTCGACGCCTGCCTGTTTGTCGTCGCCGCCACCGAAGGTTGGAAGCCGCAATCGGAGGAGCACCTGCAGATTCTCAAACTGCTGGGCATCAGCCAGGGCATCGTGGCGCTGACCAAGGTCGATCAGGTCGACGACGAGCTGCTGGAGCTGGCGCTGCTGGACCTCGAGGAACATCTTGACGGCAGCTTTCTGGCCGACGCTCCGGTTATTCAGGTGGCGGCGCTGGAAGGACCGTCGGGGACCGGCATGAACGAGCTCCGCCAAGCTCTCGACATCATGATCGCCGACACCACCTCATCCCAACAGCATGCCGACACCGGAGGCAGCAGCACCGACAGCGACGATTGGGCGGACGCTCAGGCACGACCTCATGACCGCACGCCTCGCCTTTGGGTCGACCGGGCCTTCGCCCCCACCGGAGCCGGAACAGTAGTGACCGGAACCCTAACCGGTGCCGGATTGAGCGTCGGCGACGAACTCACCTTGGCCGGCAACGGCCAAGAGCACCAGGTTCGAATTCGAGCCCTGCAAAATCATTACCAGGAACTCGACTCGATCGAACCGGCGGCCCGGGTGGCCGTCAACCTGGTCGGGGTAGGCCACAACGAGGTCGAACGAGGTTTCGTTCTAATTGACGGGGCCCGTTGGCATCGGACAACGCAAAGCGACGCCGACTTGACCGTCCTGTCCGGCCTCAGCCACCCGGTGAGCCGCAGAGGCGCCTACGTGGCCTACATCGGGGCGGCCGAGGTCCCGCTGCGTATGCGGGTCCTGGGGGCCTCGGAGCTGGCTCCAGGCGAGAGTGGGGCCGTACGCCTCTACTTTGACCGTCCGCTGCGCCTGGTTCCCGGCGACCGTTTCGTTTTGCGGGAAAGCGGCCGCCACGAGACCGTTGGCGGCGGTCGGCTGCTTGATGTGGACCCTGTCGTTCCGGCGTCGCGTGCGACACCTGATCTGGCGGTGGCCCGAACGGTCGCCGAACGTGGTTGGGTTGACGTTGAACACCTGGCCCGGCTCACCGGACGCAGCCTCACCCCGACGGTTGGAAACTGGATTGTTGATCCGGGCCTGTTGACGGAAATGGTTGCCGAGCTTGCCACCGAAGTTGAACAAGCCGGTGGTCTCGGGCTGGACGTGGCCACCTTGGATGACCGGCAACGAGCGGCTCTCACCACAATCGAGGGAATCAAGATCGAGAACGGCAGGGCAACGATTGGGCCTGTTGTCGACCCGCTGGCCGATCACCCCTGGGTGAAGGCGTTGGCTGCTGAGCCGTTTACGCCGCCGGGAGTGGGTGACGTCCCCCGAGACGAGGTGCGTCAACTCGTGCGGCGGGATCTCATCATCGAGTCCGACGGCGTGTTCTTCGCCCAATCTGCGTTGGCCGAGGCTCGCGGTCTGGTAGCGAAAGCGCTGGAGACCCAACCGGAGGGCCTCACGGTGGCGGAGATACGTGACCTGCTCGGCACGACGCGCAAGTATGCGCTGGCCTTGTTGTCGTATATGGACGGCAACGGCATGACCCGCCGACGCGAGGACCTGCGCATTGCCGGTCCTCGGTTGTAGTCACCGTTTACTGCGGTGCAACCAGCCGATAGGCGACTAGCGGGTGGTCCGCTTCGTTTTGAGTGCTCGGCGTTCTCTGGCGGTTAGCCCGCCCCAGATCCCGTGTTGCTCAGAAATCTCCATGGCGTAGGTCAGGCACTTGTCTTGCACTGAACAGGCACCGCAGATCTCTTTGGCCCGCGCTTCTCGCAGACGGCGGTCGGTTCGACGCTCCAACCTGGGCGGCGGGAAGAAGATGGCTTGGCACGGGCCCTTACAGGCTCCGCGATCCTGCCAGCTCAGATCGGCCTTCTCAGACCATCTGTTCGTCGCCGATTTGGGATGAATCTTCAACACTGCGTTGTCCCCCCGGTAACGCTCGTTACGAAAGCGGTGCGTCCATGCCGCACGTTTGTAACGAGACTGTATACACCGTAACGTATGGACGCAATCTACCCACGTCGCGTCAAACAACAACCAGCGACAATCGACGTTAACCCCGTCTTTGCCAACGGCCGGACGACTGCCTCAGCGGCCGGAACGGTAGTCTTTTGCGCCGCCTTCTTCCGGCTCGACCTCCAGTAGGAGTCGGTCGATGCCGATGACGCGTACCGGTCCACCCGCCTCGACGGGGGTGGCTCGGTTGGTGATGGCCCGCCACGGAACGTCGCGGATCTTAACCGTCCCCTCGGGGTCGACGGCGCTTATTGCCTCGCCGATTTCACCGATCATCCAACGCCGACCGATGGTTGGTGTCGAGAAGCGAGTGCGCACCATCGATGGCATACCGGTGTAGGCGTACAGCAACATGCCAATGATGACGGCCAAACCGGTGATCCACGACATGGTCACCCCGTCGTAGAGGAACCAGGTTCCCACCACAAAAACGGCCATACCAAGGATCGTGTAGTAGCGGGGCACGTTGGTCTGAATGTCGACGGCCAAGAAGAACATCGACAGAACCAACAGCGCTACCGCCCACCATCGGACCGGTAGAACACCAAGCCCGTAGCCTCCCATGATCATGAGCCCGGCACCGAGAACGCCAGCCACGCCGACACCAGCCACGAACAGCTCGAAGACCAAAATGGCCATGCCCATGGTGAAGAACAGGTAGGCCACCTCTGGGCTGGCGACGGTGTGGAAGAACTGTGACACCAGCGGCAGGCCGGACAGGCGGGCCTGAGAGGTCGGGACCGTGACAATCGATCCATCCTCGGCGTCAAGGCACTGAACGACCTCAAAGCCGTCGAGGAGAGTGGCAAACGAGCCGATGGAGACCGTGTCCGACAGCGGTGCTACTGCGAACCCTGCCTGCACTGCCTCCTCGGCCGAGAAAACCGCGGTTTCCAGTCGATCTGAAGCGTCTCCGAACGGTTGACCCCAGTCGGCTGGCAGTATGCGTTCACCGGTGGCACCGATCGTCGAGTTCGGGGTGACGGCCACCAGACTGGCCACCGTCGCCAGCTCGGCTGCGCCTCCCAACGCCGTCGATCCGGGTTGGCCGACCCACAGCGCCACCGGAATGTCGGAGTCACGAAGACGACCGGCCAACGAAAGATAGTCGGCATCAGACAGCACCGA
The DNA here is from genome assembly GCA_937981915.1 of uncultured Acidimicrobiales bacterium. Classification (GTDB taxonomy): domain Bacteria; phylum Actinomycetota; class Acidimicrobiia; order Acidimicrobiales; family SZUA-35; genus JAHELU01. The sequence continues at coordinate 27,140 of CALJMD010000017.1, read as the reverse complement.
CCCTCGGCTGTTGACCCACAGAATAAGTCCAATGACCTCGGTGCCCGAACGTTGGGCCTCCTCCGCTGCGTCCAACTCGTCGAGAATGTACCGGCGAACCACCGGGTCGATGAGACCGGCGACCTTCACCGTTCGCACTTCGCTGGCCACCGTCGAAATCGAGTCCAGATCGTCGGGACAAGCCTGGAGTTCAGAAGCCGAGGCACCATCAGTAGCGTCCTGGGCGGGAAGGTGAGCAGCCTCAGCCGGGCTGCCGGGTAGTGCTAGTACCAGCACTGCCGCCAACAGGCCCGTCGACAGCAACGTCCACAGTCCCATTGTCACCACCGACCTCACTGCCACCACTATCGTCACGGGACGACGAGATGAGCCGGACGTCCGACCAAATGAACGTCCGCCAGCCAGTAGCCTCTTGATTGGTGACTTCAACCGACTTTTTCGCCGCATCCAATGTCCTCGTTGTTGCCGGTAAAGGCGGTGTAGGAAAGACCACGGTAGGGTCCGCTTTGGCCGTCGCGGCCGCTTCCGGCGGATGTCACGTGATGCTCATCGCCCTGGAAGGATACAGCGGCCTCGGCCGTACGTTCGGTCTCGAGAGCCTCGGATTAGATCCGCAGGCCGTTGACCCTCATCTCTTCGCCTCTCCCAAGACCTGGGGGCGCCTTGAGGTCATGCAACTCCGCCCCGACGACGCCCTAGCCGAGTACCTCGGTCGGGCCGGTCTAGGGCCGGTAGTAAAACGATTCACCAAGACCAGCGCCGTCGAGGTGGTGGCAACAGCGGCACCGGGAATACGAGACCTCGTCACATTGGGCAAGATACGCCAGCTCGAGGAATCCCGAGCAGCCGATCTGATCATTGTCGACGCTCCGGCGTCAGGCCATGCGTTGTCGTTCCTGACCTCGCCGGCGGCGATGGCCGACTCAGCTGATTCCGGGCCAATCCGTGACCAAGCTGACCAGGTGCTGGACATGTTGTCCGACGAGACCCGATGCCAGGTTCTCCTCGTGACCCTGCCAGAGGAAACCCCGATCACCGAGACCGTCGAAACGGCCTACGCCATCGAAGACCGAGTCGGGGTGCAGTTGGGCCCGGTGGTGGTCAACGGTTTGTGGCCCGAGATCGCGGGTCTGGCTGAGGTAACAGATCCAACGTCGGATCTTCCGGCCCACCGAGCGGCCCGGTTCCGCATCGACCGCCGAGCCAGCCAGCAAACTCAACTGGCCAGATTGACCGACGAGTTGGCGTTGCCGGTCATGTCGGTCCCCTACCTTTTTCGACCTGGTCTGGAGCGTGACGACATCGCCGCCTTGGCCCGGGTCCTCGATGATCAGGCATCACACCTCGACGACGACGGCCACCTCTCACCGCCAGCCCACGTCACCGAGCCACGCCAACCGGTTGACTCGGACCCCAGCGACAGAAATGGGGACCGCGACGGCCCGGGAACGGCGGCTGAGCTGCCGGAAGCCAAGTTGCCTGAAGCCCCCGTGGTGTTGTGTCTCGGACCGGGAGGCGTCGGTAAGACCACCGTGTCCGCCGCGGTGGCCATGGCCATGGCGTCCAGGGGACAGCGGGTGGTGGTGCTGACCATCGACCCGGCCCGTCGCCTAGCCGACGCCCTGGGACTACCACAAGACGAGGCGGACTCTCTTGGCAACGAACCGGCCAACGTTGGCGATTTCGGCTCGGGCGAGCTGTGGGCCACCATGTTGGACCCGGCTGACACGTTCGAACAGGTGGTGCGGTCCGAAGCGTCGTCGGCTGAGCAGGCCGAACGTATTCTCGGCAACCGGCTGTTCAAGAATCTGGCCCACTCGCTTTCGGGCACCAACGAGTACATGGCGGTGGAACGACTTCACCAACTCCACCAAGACGACCGGTTCGACGTGGTGGTGGTCGATACTCCACCGTCGCGACACGCCGTCGACTTCCTTGACAGCCCTGGCAGGTTGACCCGCTTCGTTGATCATCGCTTGTACCGGTCGGTGTTCTCGCCCGGCAACGCCGTACTCCGAGGGGTATCGGCCGGTGGTCAATTGATGTTGCGGGTGTTAGGCCGGATGGTCGGCGCCGGGCTGGTCGACGACGTCGTGGCCTTCTTTGCCGAATTCCAAGGACTGGATGAGGGCTTCCGGCGTCGGGCTGACGAACTGCAGACCGTACTGGCCGACGACTCCGCAATGGTGGGTGTGGTCTCTCCCCGTCGTGAACCACTGGTTGAACTGCGATGGATCATCGACCGAGTCACCGATCGGGTTCGGCCGCTTGATCTGCTGGTCGTGAACCGGGCAACTCCGTCCCAACCGGAGACAGCCGACGGGCTGGATGAGGCGGATGAGCCGCTGGCCGAGAATCTTCGCCAGCTGGGCGGACTCGCCGCAGCCGAACGACTGCTGGTCAACCAACTGCTGATGTCCGGCGATGATGCAACGCCGATACCGGCGCGATGGCTGGACGAGAGGGCTATTCCGGTTAGAGACCTTGACGGCCTAAAGGACCTGGCCGACGACCTCGACCGCTAGTCCTCTTCAGCGGTCGCCTCACCTAGAGCCGCCTCAGCATCTTCCACCGATTCGGTGACCGGCACAATGCGATCGAATCCGGTGGTGTGCAACAGGCGGGTCAGGGCAGGACGGCTGCAGGCGACGGCCACAGCGCCATCGGCTTCACGGGCCCGGCGGATACCGCCGATCAGAGCGCCGAGACCAGCCGAGTCCATAAACGGTACATCGGAGAGGTCAATCAGCAAGTGGCGCTCACCGGCCAACTTGGAAAGCGCCTCACGAAACGACCCGACTGTGTAGGCGTCAAGCTCACCGGATGGACGGCAGAGCGTGTAGTTCTCGGTCTCTTCGATGTGTATTTCGAGCATGTGAGCTTCGATACCCTTTCGCGGTCGCACCCAACCAGAACGCCAGTCTAGGCCCAACGCTGGTCAACCCCGCTGCACCGTCGCCACAGGCACCCGTTCCGCCCGGGCATCGTTCCCGCTACGATTTGGGCGGTGAGAACAGTTCTCGTGGCAACCGACTCCGACAACATCGCCGCCGACCTCGACGCCGCTATGGCGAACGACGAGACGGACGTGCTACGAGTACGTCGAGGTTCCGATGTGTTGCCTGCCGTGCAGGCGACCAATCCCGACCTCGTCATTCTCGATCTTCAGATCGGAAACATGGGTGGCATCGCCGCCTGTCTAGCTATTCGACAGGAAGAAGGAGCCGAGCGTCTCGACGCTCGCCCAGTAGCCCTGCTGCTCGATCGTTCGGTCGACGTTTTCCTGGCTCAGGAGTCCCGAGCCGACGGTTGGCTCATCAAACCGCTGGACTCACTTCGGGTTCGCCGCCTGGCCAAAGAACTTCTCGGTGGCGGCACGTATCACGAGGGCGTGGAAGCCGAATCGGCGATAAGCTAAACCGACCACGGGTTGTGGCGCAGGTTGGTAGCGCGCCTCGTTCGGGACGAGGAGGTCGGGAGTTCAAATCTCCCCAACCCGACAACTGGATCAGCCGGAGGACAGCCGACGGCAAAACGACAAACGGTGGCCCTAAGGCCACCGTTTTGCGCGTTTTCGATTCGGAAACGCGAGTCAGCTAGAAGGCTGTTAGGCCTTCAGGAAACCCTGACGGATGCCGAGCCACAGCAGGCCGGCGGCCACGATGCCAGCGACGATGATGGCCAAGATGCCGTTTACGCTGCCGAGCACAAGCCCGACAACGAATGCTGAGACCACACCAAGACCAACGGTCTTACCAAGACCAATGTCTTGTGCGCCCGGCAGGATCGCCCGACCGAGGAAACCGACGATGGCTCCCACAATCAGTGTTCCGATGATCGAACCAATGAAACCCACATTTGCCTCCGTGAAGTTGTGTAGACCCATTTTCCTACCAAAGATCGTCCCTGTCCAGCAACCAATGCACCCTCGGCCCGGTGGCCGTCGCATCCGAAGCCGTCTTCGGGGTCGTAACAGCGATAGCCAGAACAGCTCTGAATACCGCCCTTGTACACGGTTATCCACACACGACCGGACCGATAACAGCCTTATGTTTCAGTTTCGATATCATTACGCCACCGGTAGCCAGGAGATTTCATTGTGAATCCCGCCAATCAAGTTGTGGGCGCCATCCAACGCCGAGGCAGCGAGTACCTGCGATCGGCCATTTCCGGCGATCAGGGCCTCACGCCGGACGAAGTTGCCGACCCATCTGACCCGGGCCTCTTCGGCCCAGGCAGCGCGGCGTGGCGGGTCCACGGTGACGCGGCGATGCTTATCGGTGGGCTGCGGGCGCTCCTGCTCCAAACGTTGCATCCGCTGGCTATGGCCGGCGTCTACGAGCATTCCGATTACCGCGATGACCCATGGGGGCGCCTGCACCGAACCGGCCGTTTCGTCGGTGCCACCACGTTTGGTAAGACGTCAGTTGCCGAACAGCAGATTGCCATGGTCAACCGGGTTCACGAACGGGTGGTCGGCACCGCGCCGGACGGTCGGGCCTACTCCGCCAACGACCCGCACCTTTTGCTCTGGGTCCACGTCACCGAAGTCGACAGTTTTCTGACCGCTTTTGAACGCCACGGATACGGCAAACTGACCGACGCCGAACGAGACTCTTACGTCAACGAGATGGCCGAAGTCGCACTGCGGCTCGGCTCTGACGAGCCGCCACGGTCGGCGGCCGAACTGGCTGACACTATCGATGCGTTCCGTCCCGAGTGTTCCAGCGGACCGCAGGTGCGAGAGACCATGCGCTTCCTGCTGTACCCGCCAGTTCCCCTGGCCAGCCGTGGGCCCTACGGAATCATCGCTGCCGGAGCGGTGGCCGCACTGCCCCCGTGGGCCAGGTCAATGCTGCGCCTGCCTCCTCTTCTGCCCGGCGCCGATGCACTAGCCATTAGACCCGCCGCCGACGCCCTGACAAAAACCATGGGTTGGATGATGCAACCGTGGCAGGACGATCGCCGGGCTGACGATCAGCGGACTACCGCGTGAAGATCTCCGAATTCCAGGACTTGATGGAAGAGCTTTTCGGAGAGGTGGACCGAGAGCGCGGGATGCCGTCCAGCGTGGCCTGGCTGTGCGAAGAAGTCGGAGAGTTGGCTCAAGCCATCCGCAAAGGCACCCGTGAGGAACAGTTGCACGAGCTGGGCGACGTTTTAGCCTGGCTCACGTCGCTGGCTAATCAGCTGGACCTCTCACTGACCGACGCCGCGCAACGCTACGTGGAGACCCCAGCGGCGAGCCACGACCTCCAGGGCGAGGTAGAGCAGTAAGTCACCGGTACCGGTGCAACCGACGGGGCTAGCCGGCGGCGAAGCCGTCCATGGCGGAAGCCAACAGGGAGACCGTGCGGTCAACATCAGCGATTTTGTCGAGACCGAACAGACCGATTCGGAACGTCGAGAAGTCGTCGGGTTCGCCACACATCAACGGCACACCACCGGCGACCTGAACACCAGCGTCGGCGAAGCGTTTACCGGTCTTGATGTCGGCTGCGTCGGTGTAGGACACGACGACACCGGGGGCGTGAAAGCCTTCCGCGGCCACGCTGGGGAACCCGCGCTCACCTAGGAGGCCGCGGACTCGTCCGCCCAGCTCGGACAGCGCGGCGTGGGCGTTATCGAACCCGAACGCATCGGTTTCGGCCATGACGTCGCGAAACACCCGCAACGAGTCGGTCGGCATCGTGGCGTGATAGGCGTGACCACCGGCCTCATAGGCGGCCATGATGTCATGCCACTTTCCCAGGTCACAGGCGAAGCTGGTACTGACTGTCGACCCAAGGCGATCAAGGGCGGCTGGCGACAACATGACCAGTCCGGCGCACGGCGGTCCGCTCCAACCTTTCTGAGGGGCGGAACACACCACGTCGACGCCCAGAGCGGCCATGTCGACCCAAATCGTGCCCGAGGCAATGCAGTCCAGAACGAACAGGCCACCAACGTCATGGGTGGCCTGAGCCACTGCTGCGATGTAGTCGTCGGGCAACATCATCCCGGCCGACGTTTCAACGTGAGGGGCGAAGACCACGGCCGGTTTCTCAGCGGCAATCGTGGCGACCACGGTGTCCAGGGGCGGCGGCGCGAACGGTGCCTGCGGCCCGTCGCCAACCGCGGAGGCTTTGAGCACCGTGTGTGATGCAGGAATTCGGCCGGTGTCAAAAATCTGGGTCCAACGGAAACTGAAAAATCCGTTGCGGATGACCAGGCAGTGTTGGTCGGTGGCGAACTGGCGAGCCACCGCTTCCATCCCGTACGTGCCGCTGCCCGGCACCACGACTGCTGCTTCGGCCCCGTACACCCGTTTCAGGGTGCTCGAGATGTCGATCATCACCTTCTGGAAGGTGGCCGACATGTGGTTGACAGCCCGGTCGGTGTAGACGACCGAGTACTCCAAGAGGCCGTCAGGGTCAACGTTCGGTAGTAGTCCTGGCATTTGTGTCTCCTGTGCTCAGTCTCCATCCCGGGAGTCGAGATGTCGAGTCAAGAATTCGTTGGTGCGCTGTTGAGCGATCGAAGCGGCGTCGGGATGATACGACGGCCTGGCGTCACAGTTGAAACCGTGTTCGGCACCGTCGTAAACGTGTACGGCTACCTCGGGGTAGCGCTCGGCTAGAGCCGTCACGTTGTCGAGCGGAATGCCGGTGTCGAGCGCCCCAAAGTGCAACATTGTGGGGTGTTGTGGCTGCCGGCCAGCGAAGTCAGTTGGCACCTGGGCCCCGTAGTAGCCCACTGCGGCGGCCACCGGCAAGGAGGACGCGGCCAACCACGCCATGGTCCCCCCGTAGCAGTAGCCGACCACGGCCACCGGGCCGGTGCCGGCCACATGGTCGACGGCGGCGGCGACGTCAAGCACGGAGTCGTCCCAGTCCAGCTGTTGGCGAAGCCCCCGGCCTCGGGCAACCCCCTCGGGGGTGTAGGTCAACTCGGTGAACCCATCGACCGGAGGAGGTTCAACCCGATCGAACATCGACGGGGCGATGACGTGATAGCCGAGCGATGCGTAGCGGTCCACCACCGACCGGATGTGGGGGTTCACCCCGAAGATTTCCTGAACAATAACTACTGCCGCCGTCGCCGCGTCAGGGTGTGACTCGTAGGCCGTCACATGGTGACCGTCAGAGGCTCGAAGCTCGATCATGAGCCAAGCCTAGGCGCGTCGAATCAGCCCGTCGTTTTCCACCGCAACCAGCCGCCACGAAGGCGTCGGGGCAGGTCAGCCTTTGATGAGCAGCTCGGCGATTTCGACCGCGTTGAGGGCCGCACCCTTACGAAGGTTGTCGCCGACCACAAACATGGCTAGGCCGTTGTCGACTGTTTCGTCCCGACGGATGCGACCAACCAGGGTTTCGTCGATGCCTGCCGACTTAACCGGAGTGGGGACGTCGTCGAGAACAACGCTGTCGGCCTCGGATAGGAGGCTCACGGCGCGGGCGGCGTCGATCGGTCGCTCAAATCGAGCGTTGATGGAAAGCGAATGTCCGGTGTAGACCGGCACCCGCACGCAGGTCCCCGACACCATGAGTTCGTCAATACCCAGAATCTTTCGGCTCTCGAATCGAAGCTTCTGTTCTTCGCTGGTTTCGTCCGTTCCGTCATCCACTAGGGATCCGGCCGACGGAACGGCGTTGTAGGCAATGGGGGCCGGGAACGCTGATGGTTCACCGACATCAAGTTGAGAACCGTCGTGGGTGAGAATTCGGGCGTCACCGGCTTTGGTCACCTGTTCCGCCAATTCGTCGACACCGGCCAGACCGGCCCCGGAAGTGGCCTGATACGTGCTGATGATCAACGATGTCAGACCGGCTTCTTGATGAAGCGGCTTGAGGATCGGCATGGCCACCATCGTCGTGCAGTTCGGATTGGCGATGATGCCTTTGGGGCGATCGGCAGCGTGATCGTCGTTGACTCCGGCGACCACCAATGGGACGTCGGGGTCCATTCGCCACGCCGAAGAGTTGTCGATGACGACGGCTCCGGCGGCTGCCACCTTGGGGGCGAGTTCCTTCGAAGTCCCACCACCGGCGGAGAACAGGGCAATGTCGATGCCGCTGTAGTCGGCGGTGGCGGCGTCTTCGACCTCGATGTCGACGTCACCGTCCGGACCGCTCCACGTTATGGTCCGCCCGGCCGAGCGGGCCGATGCGAACAAGCGAAGGCTTCCGATTGGGAACGACCGCTCAGCCAGTATCTCGAGCATCTTGGTGCCGACCTGGCCGGTGGCGCCGACGATGGCCACCGATGGACGACTGGGGATTGTTGTGGTTTCGCTCATATGGGTCTGCCTTGCTGGGCGGGGCGTTCAGCCCCTGGGGTTGTTCGAACGTTGGTTGTCGTGATGTTGTGGTGGCGGTGGGTCGTGATGTCGCGGCGGTGGTCGTGCTTTCGTAGTGGCGGACTACGCGGCGTCGAGGCCGAAGGCGGAGTGCAGCGTCTGCACGGCCTGCTCGGCCCGGTCGGCTTCGATGACGCAACTGATTCGGATTGCCGATGTCGAGATCATTTCGATGTTGATCCCCTCTTCGGCCAGCGTCTCGAACATCTTGGCTGCCACGCCGGGATTCGATTTCATGCCAGCCCCGATGACGGAAACTCGCCCAATGGACTGTTCGGTCGGCAACAGACGGCCGCCGATGGAGTCCAGCACGCCGTTGTTCAGAACCTGTTCGGTCTGCTCGACGTCGGTGCTGGGCACGGTGAACGAGATGTCGGTCATTCCGGCGTCGGACACGTTCTGCACGATCATGTCGACGTTGACCCCGGCTTCGGCCAGCGAACGGAAGAGCTGAGCCGACACACCCGGCTTGTCGGGGACAGCAGCGATCGTAAGTTTGGCTTCCGACAGGTCGTGGGTCACGGCACGGATGATTGGTTGTTCCATTGCAGTCTCCGGGAGGTTGTCGAGTTCGGGGTTCAAGTCGGCTAGGTCGTCCACCACCAGTGTTCCTGTCTCCCAGGTGAAGGCCGACCGGATATGGAGGGGAACCCGATGGTTGTGGGCCACCTCGACCGATCGCATGGCCGGTTTGGGACAGCCGGTGGCGGTCATCTCCAGCAGTTCGTCGAAGGTGATGGCGCTCATTTTGGTGGCACGGGGAACCAGACGAGGGTCGGCGGAGAACACACCACTGACATCGGTGTACAGCTCGCAGGAGTCAGCACCGAGGGCTTTGGCCAACGCCACCGCCGTCGTGTCACTACCGCCTCGACCGAGGAATGTCACGTTCTTCTCGGCCGACACCCCCTGCGATCCGGCGATAACGGGCACGGTGCCAGCTTCGATGGTCTCGGTGATCCGGTACGGGTTGACTTCGAGAATCTTGGCGTTTCGATGATTGGAGTCGGTCAGGAACCCGGCTTGGCTTCCGGTGAAGGAATGAGCGGGCACGCCAACTTCGTGAAGCGCCATACACATGAGCGCTATGGCCTTGCGTTCACCGGCGGTGATGAGCATGTCCATCTCCCGACCGTCGGGCTCGGCGCTGATCTGATCGGCCATGTGTAGAAGGTCGTCGGTTTCTTTACCCATGGCTGACACGACCATGGCTACCCGGTCGCCCCTACGGCGGCACAGCGCCACGTGTTCGGCGACAGCGCGCATTCGCTCAGGGGTGGCGACGGAGGTTCCACCGAACTTTTGAACGATCAACTTGGAAGGACGAGCGGACTGAGCGCCGCTACCGGATTGCTCGTTTGAGGGCACCCGTTCAACGCTACCGCCGTTGCCCGATTGGTGCCGTTGAATTGTGTCGCGTTTTCGGCCCTTTATCGATGGGGTTATCGAGTCGGGTATAGAGGCCGTTATTGGGTCGGATAATGCATCGGACTGGAAGGTCACTCATTTTGAATCGGCCGAACGGCCGCTAGCTTACAGTTTCGTGGCAACTGATAAGCGAGAAAGACAGCGAGCCAACCGAGAACTCCGGCGAGAGCAGGAGGCCCGTGAGGAGAAGGTCGAGCACCGCAAGCAGCGCGGATTCACCTTTGGCATGATCGGCATGGCCGTGATCGCCGGGCTGGCGCTGCTGTTCTTCGCCACTCGTGGCGGCGATGACACTGAAGAAGTTGAAGCGGTGTCGGTCCCCGATGCCACCGAAGACGCCGAAGCCACCGACGAGGAAACCACCGAAGAAGAAGCAGCTGAGGAACCGGCCGACCTGGGCCCGGCGATCAGCGTGCCCGAGCCGGGCGGAACAATCGACGGCGAGACCGCGTGCCCCGAGGTGGATGGCTCGTCCGAGCGGATCACCACGTTCTCCGCAGCCCCACCGATGTGTATCGACCCGTCTGGTTTGTACACAGCCACGTTCACCACCAGCTCCGGTCCGATTGTCGTTGACCTCGATGCTGCGGCCGCTCCAGAGACCGTAAACAACTTCGTGGTGTTGGCCCGCTACCACTACTACGACGATGTTCCCTTCCACCGCATCATCCCCGGGTTCGTGATCCAGGGTGGCGACGCGGTCGGCCCGATTCTCGGAACCGGCAACCCGGGCTACCTCATCGACGAGGAACCCCCGGCCGAACCGGTTGACGACTCCGGCAACTTCTACCAGGTCGGCTCGTTGGCTATGGCCAAGAGTGCCGGACCCACCGCCACCGGCGCGCAGTTCTTCATCGTCACCGGTGATCAGGGTGCGGCGTTGCCGCCCGAGTACTCGCTGTTCGGCACCGTGACCGAAGGCATGGAAACGGTGACGGCCATCGAGTCGATTCCGACCACGCCACAGGATCAGCCGACCGAGGAAATCGTGATCGAGTCGGTCGAAATCGTAGAGTCACTGCCGTAGGCCCCGCCTACTGCTGACGCCGCAGAGGTGGCGACTCAGCGAGTAGTAATTCGATGGGTGTAGTGGCGGGCTTCGCCCCACACGTAGTGCCCGATGCCATCGCGAAATCGCACCACCGTTGTAACCGTGAGCCCGGCTTGACGAAGGTCAGCCGGGACGTCACGGTGAAACCGGTACCCGCGACGACGATCCAGCCATGCGCCGGCGAGCAGTTGCAGACGATGACGAACGCCTAGCCCGGCTGTTGGTTCGACGAACGCCAACTTGGCCCCGGTTGACGCCAACGTGGTTGCCAATTCGTTTAGCGCTTGATCATTCCACGTCCACAAGACACCGTCAGCGGTTACCCACTCCACCCCGCCAAGGGCAGGAATACGGGAAACCGTGGTCGATGACGTACCTGTCGCCGACCGTTCAAGCGCCACGGTTGACGGCCCGGAAGGGAGCCGGAGCCGGGCGCTTTGCAGCGTTTCCGGTACGCCGAACGGGTTTTCATCCGGATAGCCGCCGACCGGGCGAGGAGCTCCCATTCGGCCAAACACTACCGTTCAAACGGAATCGGCCAAACGGAATCACCCAAACGGGACCGGCCAACGGCCACCGGCCGAACGGCTTGGCGGATTCGACGTCTCCGGTGACGCACCGCCCCCTCCCACCGCCAACAGCAAAATCAGCGTTACCGTGGGCGGGGTGCTGGACACGCCGGATCCGGTTCACGTCACACCGGGGAAATGGTCGTTCCCGCCGCTTGAGGCACTGCCCGACGGCGAGGACTTCATCGCCACTGGGGCAGATCTGGAACCGTCGACCCTGCTTGCGGCCTACACCAGTGGCTTCTTTCCGATGCCGGTCGACTGGCGGAACATGGGATGGTTCAGCCCCGACCCTCGCGGCGTCATTATCCCAAGTCAGTTCAAAGAGTCACGCTCGCTTCGTCAAAGCCGCCGTCGATACCAGTGCACGGTCAACGCCGCATTTGACGAAGTCTTGACCGCTTGCGGTGACCCGTCACGCCCGAACGGCTGGATCGACCGGCGAATCCGTCGCGGCTACCAACGGCTGCACACCATGGGCTGGGTGCATTCGGTGGAAGCGTGGGACGACGAGGGTCTGGCCGGCGGGTTGTACGGCGTCGGTGTCGCCGGGCTGTTCGCCGGTGAATCGATGTTTTTCCGCCGCCGAGACGCGTCGAAAGTGGCCCTAGCCCACCTGATTGAGCTTTTGGGAGACCTAGAGGCGACAATTGTCGACGTGCAATGGCTCACTCCTCATCTGGCCACTATGGGCGCCACTGAGGTCCCCCGGCCCTCGTATCGCCACCTCCTCGATGAGGCGCTACAGCAGGGAGCACCGTTTGCGTCCTGGCCGGCGCAGCCCGGGTCCGATCAGTGAAGCGTGGGGTACTCAATGGGTGACGGCAAACCTGAAAATGGTGGATCGGCACGCCCGTGGATGATGCGGACCTATTCGGGTCATTCCAGCGCCGAAGCATCCAACCGGCTCTATCACACCAACTTGGCCAAGGGTCAAACAGGTCTGTCGATCGCGTTCGACCTTCCCACTCAGACCGGCTACGACCCCGACCACCCAATGGCCGGTGGCGAGGTTGGCAAGGTCGGTGTGCCGGTTGTTCACCGTGGTCACATGTCGACGCTGCTCGACGGCATCCCGGTTGGCGACATGAACACGTCGATGACCATCAACGCTCCGGCCTCGTGGCTCTTGGCCTTATACGTCGTGAATGCGTCGCAGAACGGTGTGCCTACCGAACACCTGCGGGGAACGACTCAAAACGACATCGTCAAAGAATACTTGAGCCGAGGAACCTATATCTTCCCGCCTGAGGCGTCGCGTCGACTGACAGTCGACATGTTCGCGTACTGCGTGCGTCACGTCCCCCGCTGGAACCCGATGAACGTGTGCTCGTATCACCTGCAGGAGGCGGGAGCGACCCCGGTTCAGGAGATCGCCTACGCCATGGCCAACGCCATAGGTGTACTGGACGCGGTGAAAGCATCGGGTCAAGTACAGGACGACAACTTCCCGGCCGTCGTGGCGTCAATGTCGTTCTTCGTGAACGCCGGCATCAGGTTTGTGGAGGAAACCTGCAAGATGCGGGCAATGACTGCCATGTGGGATCGCATCACCGCCGAACGCTACGGGGTCACCGACCCCAAGGCACGGCGCTTCCGCTACGGCGTACAGGTCAACTCGCTGGGTTTGACCGAGTCCCAACCGGAAAACAACGTGCAGCGGATCGTTCTCGAAGCCCTCGGTGTCACCCTGTCCAAGAATGCCCGGACCCGGTCGCTGCAGCTACCTGCATGGAACGAGGCCATTGGTCTCCCCCGACCGTGGGATCAGCAGTGGTCGCTGCGCATGCAACAGGTACTGGCCCACGAAACCGACCTGCTGGAGTACGAAGACATTTTCGATGGCTCACACGTCATCGAAGCAAAAACGGCTGAGCTGACCGAAGCCGCCTGGACCGAGTTGAACGACGTGGAAGAGATGGGTGGTGCGTTCGCCGCCATCGAAGAACTGAAAACCCGTCTTGTTCGCTCCCATGCCGAACGGGTACGTCGAATCGAATCGGGCGACCAGACAGTCGTGGGCGTCAACCGGTTCACCGAAAGCGCCGACTCGCCGCTGACCGGGGATCCGGAGTCTGGTGACGGGCAAGGGGCGATCCTGCGGGTCGACCCGGAGGTCGAACATCGGCTGGTGGAAGACCTTGAGCAGTGGCGAAGGAGTCGTGACGCTCAGGCAGTATCCAAAGCTCTCACCGATCTTGAGCAAGCCGCTCGGTCAGACGCCAACATAATGGAATCGACGATTGCCCTGGCTGCCGTCGGGGGTACAACGGGCGAGTGGGGCGCAGTACTGCGCGACGTGTTCGGCGAGTACCGAGCACCAACCGGAGTACACGGCGCCATGGCCGCCACCAGTGAAGCCATCGCCCTTCGACGGTCAGAGGCGCCGTTAGCCTCGGCTACTAACGGGGTTCATGACGGCGAACCCCCAACGAGAATGCTGGTGGCCAAACCCGGTTTGGACGGTCACTCAAACGGTGCGGAACAGATCGCAGTGGCCGCCCGCAACGCCGGCATGGAAGTCATCTACCAGGGCATCCGTTTAACTCCCCGACAGATTGCAGAGACCGCTCGAGACGAAGACGTTGACATCATCGGGTTGTCCATCCTTTCCGGTGGACACAACCAACTCGTTCCGGAAACGTTGGCCGAGCTCCGTCGAGAGGGCGTGGACGCTCCCGTGGTCGTCGGCGGCATCATTCCGGCCGCCGATCACCCGCACTTGCTCGCTGGTGGCATCGCCCGCATCTTCACCCCGAAGGACTACCAACTATCAGTGATCGTGGATGAGATCGTGGCATTGGCCCGGGCTCACCGGGCGGCCACGCTACCCTAATTGTCCTCGACCTGGATCTAAGTCGACTGCCGCCGACCGACACCCGCCGTCGAGACCAGTTCACGGAGAACCGGGCCTCGGGCTTGAAATCGGCGCGGTTTGTGCCGATACTCCCAAAAGGTGTTGCTTGACTCCAGCAGTCAATGACGACCGCCGTACGGCCGATGTACGATCGGACACCGACACTTCACACGCTGCAGCTGAGGATGTAGCCATGCCAAGGACTCGAACATGATGAACCGAAACGCCACGCCGGTCATTGCCGCCGGAGTGGTCGGGCTTGTGTCCGGCCTGCTCGCCGTGCTGATGCAAGTCCCGGCATTCGGCGTGGTTGCCGGCGTCTTGGCGCTGGCCGCGGCGTTCGGCGCTATGCGCATCACCCGGATGCTGGATGAACAGAGCGCGGTACAAGCCCTCATCGAAGACGAGCTCCGAAAGGTCCGTTCCGATGCCGAGGAGGCGGAGGACCGGGTAAATCAGCTGGAAGAGTCGCTGGCAGACCAGGCGACGGCTCTGGCCGCCAAAGAAGCATCGTTCTACGAAGACGATGACACCGATCCCCTCACCGACGCCCACACCGGTCTTTTCAGCGAGAGCTTCTTTCTCGTCGCTCTTGAATCCCGAGTGGCCGCCGCTCGTCGTCACCTTCGCCCCGTGGCCGCCGTGATCATGCAGGTGATGGACGGCCTACCAGCGTCGGAGCCGCGACCGGCCGACGCCCGAATGGTGGCCGCCGCCATCAAGGAAACGCTGAGGGAAGCAGACACAGCTTGTCGCCTCCGCAACGGCGACTTCGCCCTTTTGTTGGAAGACACCCCCGAGAACGGTGCCATCTGGACGGTGGAACGAATCCGCCGTCAGTTGATGGCCGATGTCGCCGGTATCGCCGACACCGGTGGTGCTGTTGGCCAAACTTCCGAACCAACGATGGCTGAGCCGTCGTCGGAGTCAACGGCGCCGGGACAACTTTCCGCTGACGCTCTGACCGACCCTACGGGACGGCCGACGGTGTGGGCCGGAGTGGCCTGTTACCCGGCTCACGCGTTTTCGCCCGATGAGTTGCTGCATGCGGCCTCGTCTGCTCTTCAATCAGCGCAGGAGTGGCGGCAGGATCGGATTGAAGTGGCGGTGCCGGCAACGGACTGATGGCCATCGGCGGAGGGCGGAGAGCAGTACTGGCGGCCCTGATCGGCAACGCGGCGATCGCGGTCATCAAGTTTTTGGCGTGGAGCGTGACCGGCTCAAGTGCGGTGCTGGCCCAGGCCGTCCACTCGACGGCCGACGCCGGCAATCAGGCGTTGTTGCTCATCGGAGCCCGGCGCGCCAGACGGCGGGCCATGGATGAAGAGCAGGCGGGTTTCGGTCGAGCACAATACTTCTGGAGTTTCGCAGTAGGCCTAGTGCTGTTCGTATTGGGCTCGGCGTTCGCCGTCTACCTCGGTGTGGAGCAGATTCTTCGACCTACGCCTACGGACAACTTCGTCGTGGCGTTGCTTGGCATCGGCGTGGGCATTGTCGTCGAAGGCTTCAACTTTCGCACTGCGCTGGTGGAGACTCTTCCCCGAAAGGGTGATCGAAGCTGGTGGAATTACCTTCGCCGAGCCGGGGAACCTGAACTGCCGGTGGTGTTGCTAGAGGGCTTCGGGTCACAGGTCGGGCTAATGGTTGCGTTCGTTTCGATTGCCATCGCTGCAGTCACCGACAACCCGGTTTGGGACGGTATTGGCAGCTTGGCCATCGGAATCCTGCTCGGGGTTACCGCCTTGGTCCTCATGGTTGAAATGCGTTCGTTGGTGATCAACGACACTGTTCGGCCACAAGACGCAGCGGATGTCAAAGCCGCCATTCTCAGTCGTCCTGAGGTGATGGAGCTGATGCATCTGAGAACACAGCTTCTGGGCCCCGGGGAACTTCTGGTGGCTGCTCGAATCGAGTTTGACTCATCGTTGACAATGGACGAATTGGCCCAGGCGGTCGACAGTGTGGAGCGCACGATCCGCCGCGATGTTGCTCACGTCGGACCGGTATACATCGAACCTGATTTACGACGACTCACTGACAGTGAATCGAACGGTGACACCGACAGTGAATTGAACAGTGAACCGAACGGTGCGTCAGCAGAGGAATCGGACGGTGCGTCAGGTGAGAAATCGATCATCCTTGGGGCCGATGTGGATCCCAACCACCCCTGACGACAGACATTCACTGGCTGTACCGGCCAACTGGAGCCTCCGGCGGTCATCTGGGCTCAACGCGACCCGCAACGTGCCGATGGGAACAGATCAGTCGAGCAGCTGGTCCAGTGGTGCCTAAAAAGGCATACGGCGACAAGTTGCCCGGCTGACCTCAATCGTGCCCAACGGGCCATGACGGAAGGTAGTAGCCAGATGAAGGGTGTGGTTTTCAACGCTGCGGAAGCTGCGGTTATCGAGCTGTTCGACGAGGACACGTGGGACGACATTCTCGATGCTGCCGGCGTCGAAGGTGTCTACAGCTCCGTTGGGTCCTACGAGGACTCTGAAATGATGGCCATCGTCCAAGCGGCCTCGGTGTTGACCGAACTCCCAATCGAAGCTGTCCTGATCGCAGTTGGTCGCAAGGCCCTGACCCATCTCGCCGACCGCGTACCGGAGTTGCTTGGTGGCTGCACCAACAGCTTTGAGATGCTGCGACTGATCCACGACGTCATTCACGTCGAGGTCAAGAAGCTGTACCCCGACGCGTTGACTCCGGACTTCACCTACGAGGAACTCCCCGGTGACGGGCTTCGTCTTGGGTACCACTCACACCGGCCGCTCTCGGCGCTGGCCGAAGGATTGATCCACGGTGTCGGCGATCGCTTCGGCGAGACCCTCAGCGTCACCCGACAAGATCCGGTCGAATTGGGTCAGGCCACAGAAAAAGGTGCCACCGAGGTCATCTACATCGACGTGTTCGTCGAAGCCGTCGTCGACTCGAACTCCGACAGTAACGCCGAAGCCGATGTCGCAGGAATCGAAGACGCCGCTTCCACTTCGGAGACGGTCCACTAGCGTGACCGCCTCGCCGTCGACACCCCCGTCGAACGAGGAGGTGACACCTCCCGAATCGGACGAACGACCCCAGCGCCGGGCCTCCGACACCAACCGCAAGATTCAGCGGTTGGAACGTCGACTGGCCCGAGAACGTGCTGCCCGTCGTATGGCCGAGGACGTAAGCGAGGCAAAACTACGAGGGGCCTACCTGGCTCAGCGAGAGGCTGAACGCAGCGCCGAGATGGCGCAAGAGGCCAGCGTGGCCAAATCGGCGTTTCTGGCCAACATGAGCCACGAGCTCCGCACCCCACTCAACGGCGTGATCGGCATGACCAGCCTGCTGACCGACACCGAACTCGACGTCGAACAACGAGAGTTCGTTTCGGTCATCCGTGCAAGCGGACAAACCCTACTGACCGTCATCAACGACATCTTGGACTTTTCCAAGATCGAAGCCGGACGACTCGACTTGGAGCGCTATCCGTTCGAGATCCGGGCCATGGTGGCTGACTCGCTCGACTTGGCCTCAACGTTCACCAGTGAAAAGGGAATCGAACTCACCTACGAGGTGGGCGACTCGGTTCCACAGGTTCTGCTGGGCGACGCAGTCCGAATCCGGCAAGTTCTCGACAACCTGATCAGCAACGCCGGCAAGTTCACCCACGAGGGCGAAATCGTTGTCACCGTGCGGGCCAAGGAAGTGGCCGTCGACCGGCACCGGATCTACCTCAGCGTTCGCGACACTGGTATCGGTATCAAAGCCCACCGGGTCGACAGCTTGTTCGAGTCGTTCCAACAGGCTGACGTGTCTACAACACGAACCTACGGCGGTACGGGGCTCGGGCTCACGATCTCACTGCAGTTGGCAGAGATGATGGGTGGCACCATCAAAGTGACAAGCGAGTACGGAACCGGTTCGACATTCACCGTAGAGCTCGTTCTTGATTCGGTCGACGACGGCAACCGGCCAAGCCCGACCGAAGCCCTGGCCTGTCTCGCCGGCCGGTACGTTCTGATCGTGGACGACAACGCCACCAACTTGAGGATCCTCGAACGGCAACTGGCCAAGTGGGACATGCGCTGCCTGGTGGCCTCCTCGGGGGCCGGTGCGCTTGAGCAGCTGGATGAACTCAAACGAGTCGATCTGGCCATTTTGGACATGCAGATGCCGGAGATGGACGGTTCGACCTTGGCACTCGAGCTGCGCAAACTTGATCTTCCCCGCTTCCCTATCGCCCTGCTTACGTCGCTAGGGCGCAGAGAAGACGGCGACGATGTCTTTGCCGCCCAGATGTCGAAACCGGTCCACCCGAGCTCGCTCCAAGAAGTCCTGGTCGGATTGCTGCAACATCAAGTAGCGACAGCAGCTAAAGACAAAGACGAAACCGGCGGTATTCCCAACCTGGCCAAGACCAAGCCGATGAAGATCCTCCTCGCTGAAGACAACGCGGTCAATCAGAAGGTTGCCACCGCGCTTCTCGACCGTCTGGGCTACAAAATCGAAGTCGTCCCCGATGGACGCCAAGCGGTGGTAGCGGCAACGACATCGGACTTCGATTTGATTCTCATGGACGTCCAGATGCCAAACTTGGACGGACTGGCCGCCACCAAAGCCATTCGAGCCATTCTCCCCGACGACCGCCAGCCGTGGATTATCGCCTTGACCGCCAACGCATTCGCCGAGGACCGCGCCGCAAGCCGGGAAGCCGGAATGCAGGACCATTTGGCCAAGCCCATTCAACTCGAAGAGCTCATCGAAGCCCTCAAACGTGTCGGGTCGACCTAAGCGGCTCCACCCAAATGCCCGGTCACATCGGTCACCGCAGGCCATCGCTGAGGTCGCCGGGTACCTGGCCCACTAGAATGATGGCGTGCTGGTCGTTCTTTCCCCTGCCAAAGCCTTGGACTACGAGACGCCGTTGCCGACGAAGCGGAGCTCCGAACCCCGCCTTCTCGACGACGCCGACGAACTGATGTCGACACTTGTCGACAAGACACCGGCGGATCTCGCCAACCTGATGTCGATTTCCGACGACCTGGCCGAGCTGAACTTCGAGCGCTTCCAGTCATGGGAGCGCCCGTTCGCCGCTCCCGAGGCCCGCCCGGCGGTGCTGGCCTTCAACGGTGACGTCTACCAGGGCATGGATGCCGCCACGTTCACCGGCAAAGAACTCACCCGGGCACAGAAAACCATCCGCATCCTGTCCGGTCTGTATGGCGTTCTTCGGCCGCTCGACCTGATGCTGCCCTACCGACTGGAAATGGGCACGAAACTGCAGACCGAGCGGGGACGATCGCTGTACGACTTCTGGGGTTCGACCATCGCCGAAACGTTGAACACCGATGTCAAGAAGAGCCCCGGCGAACGGGTGCTGGTAAACCTGGCATCCAACGAGTATTTCAAGTCGGTCGACAAATCGTCGCTCGCGCCGTCGGTCATCGCCCCCGGTTTCCTCGACGCCAAAGGCGACGGCGACTACCGAACAGTCAGCTTCTTCGCCAAGAAGGCTCGGGGCGCCATGGCGGCCTGGATCGTTCGCGAAGGGGTCGAATCGGTCACCGACCTGACCGACTTCGACGGCCTGGGCTACCGCCACAGCCCGCAGCACTCTTCTGACGGGTCACCGGTGTTCACCCGCCGGAACTCCACCTAACGACTTCCCCCCAAACATGAACCTCGCCGACATCCCCACCCTCGACTGGCTAGCAGCCTCGATCACACTGCTGTCCGGCCTGCTGATCTCGATGGCGGTGGGGCGGGCGGTTCGTTCGGCGGCCAAGCCGTTAAAGCTGCAGCGGGAGATGGCCAACGTCGTCGCTCGGGTCGTTCGCGTAATCGTGATGACGGTCACGATCGTCATCGCCTTGGACATGTTGCGGGTCGAGGTCGGCCCCCTAATCGGCGCCCTCGGTATCGGCGGTGTACTGGTCGCTTTGTCGCTGCAGCCGGTGCTGGGCAACCTGGTGGGCTCAGTGATGCTGCAAGCTCAACGCCCGATCCGCACCGGCGACCAGATTCAAACCAACGGTCACTCGGGCACCGTTATCGACATCAATGGTCGGGCCGTGGCGCTAAAGTCGTTCAACGGTGAGATCGTTCACCTTCCCAACCTCAAGGTTCTCGACGAGCCGCTGGTCAATCAGACCAAAGACGAGTTCCGCCGGACTGTAATCCCGTTCCAAGTCTCCTACGACGCCGACCTGCGAATGGCTCAAAAGCTGTTGAGCACCGAGATCCGCAATCTTCCCGGTTTGGAGGGCGCTCCCCCGGCCGATGTTCTGGTCACCGGATTCGGTGACTCCGGTGTGGACCTGGTTGCTCGCATTTGGCATCCAAGTGAAGAGTTGACCAGCCGCTGGCTGATCAGCGAAGCCGCCATCACCATTCGAGAGACGCTAAGTCGACATGACGTTGAGATTCCGTTCCCCCAACGTGTCTTGCATGTGAAAGGTTCTGGCGGCGCTCTGCCGCTCGACGACTGACTCTCTCCCGGCCCGCCGTGGCCGAAAGCGGTCAGCTCAGATAGGACAACGCCACGGCCGCGTGAGCGGCAATGCCGACCGCCATCGCATCCTCATCGAGGCGCATGTGATTCGAGTGGCAGGCATGAGCCTCGGTTGGCGACGTTCCCGGAGGACATACCCCGAGCATGGCCATCGCCCCCGGTACCCGCTGCAGCACGTAGCTCCAGTCCTCGGCCGCCATCGCCGGGTTCTCCATGAGCTCAAGCTGCTCGGCCCCCAGAACATCACCAAGAACCGATTGGGTGAACGCCACAAAGTCCGGGTCGTTGACCGTAACTGGGTAACCCACGACCAGTTCGACGTCAACCGAGCAGCCATGGGCGGCTGCCACCCCTTCAGCCACCTGGCGGATTTGTTCGTGCATGACGGCGCGCGACTTTTCGCTGGTGGTCCGCAACGTTCCTTCCACTTCGGCTCGCTCCGGGATGACATTGGAGGTGGTTCCAGCTGCTATGCGGGCGACGGTCAACACCGCCGGTTCGAACACCGACACGGCGCGCGTGAGACGGGTTTGTAGGGCAGTCACGATTTCGCAAGCCACCGGGATCGGATCGTTGGCTCGATGCGGCGCCGAGGCGTGCCCGCCCTGGCCCGTGATGACCAGATGAAATTCATCGGCGGAGGCCAACAAGGGCCCGGGTTTGATCGCTACCGCTCCCGAACGAAGATTGGGGCTGATGTGGATGGCAAACGCGGCGTCGACCTTCGGATTCTCTAGCAGGCCGTCGTCGAGACAGTATTCGGCACCGTGGTGACCCTCCTCCCCCGGTTGAAACATGAACTTGACTGAGCCACGTAGCTCGCTTCGACGGCCGTGCAGAAGACGAGCCGCTCCCGCCAGCATGGCTACGTGGGAGTCATGGCCACAGGCGTGCATCACCCCATCATGTTTACTGGCGAACTCGTCTCCGGTG
Organism: uncultured Acidimicrobiales bacterium; assembly: GCA_937981915.1. Lineage (GTDB taxonomy): Bacteria > Actinomycetota > Acidimicrobiia > Acidimicrobiales > SZUA-35 > JAHELU01. The sequence continues at coordinate 5,465 of CALJMD010000017.1, read as the reverse complement.
TTTTCGGGCATCGGCAGCGCATCCATGTCGCCCCGGAGCAGGATCGTTGGACCTTCGCAGTCCCCGGTGAGCGTGGCCACCACCGACGACACCTTGGAACCAGTTTTGATGTCGAGGTCCAGACCGTCGAGCGCCTCCAGGACCTTGGCTTGAGTCAACGGCAATTCAAGTCCCACTTCGGGTTCGGAGTGAATACGACGCCGCAAGCTGACGGTTTCCGGCAACAAGTCTCCGGCCTCGGCCAAGAGCTGGGCTGAGTCAAGGGCAACAGAGTGATCCATAACTCCGAAGCTTAGAACCCTCCGTCGTTTCAGGGCTAGTTGCCGTCACCTGCGTACGAGTTGCCGTCTCCGCATGCCAGTAGGATTCGGCGTAATGGACGGTCGCGGCAGGCCATGGTGGCAACTTCTTCCGATAGCGGTCATCGTGGCAGTCGTCATTGTCGGCGTTGCCCTGATGATGACGAATCGGACGCAACCGGCGGAAACCGTCATCGACCCCGATCTAACGGCGACCGACGAGGCGCAGCAGGACCCGGGCGAAACCGAGACCGAAACCGAGACCGACACCGGCCCGAGCGAGCTCGACGTCGTCGTGGTCGCTGAGTACCCGCACGACAGCACGTACACCCAGGGTCTCGAATTCATCGATGAGGGGCCCGACGCCGGCCGGTTGGTGGAGAGCGGCGGTCAGTGGGGCGAGTCGCTGCTGCGAATCTGGGACCCTGTGTCCGGTGAGGTCGTTCGCACTCACGACGTGGATCCTGATCTGTTCGCCGAAGGCGCCACCGTGGTCGGTGATCAGGTATGGCAGCTCACCTGGCAGGCTGGCACTGCGTTCCGCTACGACCTGGCAACCTTGACGCCTCAGGCCGAGGTGTCGTACTCCGGTGAGGGTTGGGGATTGTGTCAGCTGGGAACCGATCTGGTGATGAGCGACGGAAGCGCGACTCTCACGTTCCGTGACCCCGATACCTTCGAAGCCATGTCGACGGTCGACGTGACCCGTGGCGGGACACCGGTGGAAAACCTTAACGAACTTGAATGCGTGACGTCGGGCGGGACAGACCTCGTGTGGGCCAACGTCTACCAGACCACCGAATTGTTGGCGATCAAGCCTCAGACCGGCGAGGTGGTTCATACCGTGGATGCCTCGCAACTGGTTCCCGCCGACCTGGTGGGCAACAGCGATTTAGTCCTGAACGGCATCGCCTACCAGGCGGACACCGACCGGTTCTGGTTGACCGGCAAGCGTTGGCCGGTGCTGTACGAAGTGGAGCTCCGCTGATGTTGCGCAGACTGTTTGCCGCCGGAGCCGCTCTTGGGCTGGTGGCCGTTATTGGCGCCGTGGTGGTTATCGGACCCGACCGGCTGTCGAAGGTTCCGGCCAGGCTGCAGGAAATGGTGGGCCTGACCGAGGTGTATGAGGCACCCCGCCTGGCGTCGCCTCCCGGGGTCCGCATCCCCGTGCAGCCCACCTTCGCCGCTGACGTCACTGCGGACGGGGCGGTCAACACCATTACCTTCGCTCTCACTCCACCCGCCGACGCCACGGCCTACCAGATCGACGTCGATCCCAACTTCCATGACCGGCAGTGGACGCCGGTTGCCGGTAGCCCGATCGACGCCTCGGTCGACACGGTGAACACCGGCTATCAGATGGCCTTCGTTCGTTACCGTCGAGCCGACGGGTCGACCACGGCAACCGAGACCCTCGGCGTGGACGTCGACCAGCGATCTTTACCAAGCCTCGGTGACGAATCGGTGTCGCCGGAATGGGTGAGAACCGCTAGCCCCCGTCACCTCGTGATTCAACTTACCGAGGGTCGAATCGTGCGTGGAGCCTACGAGCTCTACGACCTGGACAACCCGGCGTCCGGTGATGACCTGGGCAACCTTGACGGTGTCACCGTCGTCGAGCGAGACGATCAGATCTACGGTTTCGCCGTGTCCGAGCGGCGCGATGTCATTCGCCGCCCCGACTACCTCGATGGACGGACGATCGATGCCACCGAACTGGCAGGCACATGGACGGTAACGTCGGCGTCCGGCTCGATCGAGGTAATCCCGGTCGACATCACTACTCGGCCGTACGGAAGCGGTGAAGGCGCCGACGGTGAAACGGTCCTCCCCCGGGCTCACAGCGTGGTGCTGGAGCTGCCGGACCCCCTGGTGGCCGACGATCAAGTCACCATCGTTGCCCCCGTTGACGCCGGTGTCGACGCCGCCCAGTTCACGCTAGGACGCCAGTCAACAACCACTCGTGCCATTCACCTCAACCAGGCGGGGTTCGCCCCGTCGGACACGCCAAAGGCCGCGGTCATCGCCTCCTGGCTGGACGGCATCGGTGACGCCGAAATCACCGGGTTAGCGGGGGAAGCCTTCACGGTGGTCGACGCCGCAACGGGCGCTGAGGCGGCGTCGGGCACGCTGACGGCGGGTGCCGAGTCCAGCCAATCTCGCAACGAACTCGGTCAAGGGGACCTGACCGGCGCCGTTACTGTGAACGCCGACTTCAGCCAGCTGACCGCCGCTGGCGTCTACCGGGTGTGTGTCGACGCCCTGGGTTGTTCGGAACCCTTTGCCATCGAGGAGCGTCTGTGGCATGACCTGGCGGTTCTGACCAGCCGGGCCACTTACCATCAGCGCAGCGGCATCGAACTGGGCCCGCCGTACACCACGTTCGAGCGGCCACGCCCCTACCACCCCGAGGACGGCCACACCGTCTTCAACAACCTGCTGAGCCTTCCCGAGGTCAACGACGGCAGTCATAACGGCTTCCAGCGTTTGGCCGCCGGCGTTCTACCGACGTTCGAACCTGAAGGCTGGGGTGGTCACTTCGACGCCGGAGACTGGGATCGTCGCATCATCCACCTTTGGTACGCCCGAAACGTGGCCTTCCTCCTTCACGAGTTCCCAGAATTGGGTGAGCTGGAAGCGAACATTCCTGAAAGCGGTGACCGGGTTCCCGACCTGCTCGATGAGGCTCTGTGGACCGTCGACTTCTACCGGCGGCTCCAGCTACCCGACGGTGCCATTCGAGGTGGAATTGAAGCGTCGGAGCATCCTCCGTGGCAGTCGTCGTCGTGGCTGGACGACTTGGAAACCTACGTCTACGCACCCGATGTGCAGTCCAGTTATCTGTACGCCGGAGTAGCGGCCGAAACCAGCGCTGTGCTGCGTGACTACGATGCGGCCCGGGCCGACGAGTTGCTGGCCTCCGCCGTAGCGGCCATGCAGTGGGCCGAGACCCAACCAGGTGCGGCCGACGAGTTTACGCCAGACCGCAACGGTGCCGCCGCCGGGCTGCTGTTCGCCACCGGGGACCCGGCCTGGCACGAGGTATTCGTCCAGTCGGCCGGTCACATCGACAACGCCGGCTCGTCCATGTCCTGCCAGGCCCACGCCGCCTGTGACGCCGCCTGGCTGTACCTCAAGTCCGATGCCGGTGTTACCGACCCGGAACGACGTGATCGCTACACGGCCCAGTTTCTGGCCTCGGCCGACGCTCAGCTTGGTGCCACTGCCGAGAGTCCGTTCGGCTGGATGGTCGATGATCCCGGCGTGCCGCTGATCTGGGGGCTTGGCGCCGGAGGTGCCCCCCACACGGCCGGTCTGATCAAGGCCTACCTTCTGTCCGGCGATGCCGTGTACCGAGAGGCCGTGGTCGACGCAGCCGGTTTCACGCTGGGAGCCAACCCGTTGAACCAGGTGTTCAACACCGGGATCGGCCAGAACCCGGTTCGTCACCCGCTGATCATCGACGTCAACCACGGCGGGCTACCAGTGTGGCCGGGCACCCCGATGTATGGGACCCATCAGTTGGGACCGGACGACGGTTGGGTGCAGGAATGGGTGCTGGGACCGGCGGGCGCCGACCCGTTGCCCGATGAACTGCCCTACCTTCATCAGTGGTTCGACCTCGGCACCGTGGCCTTCTACAACGAGTTCACGGTGCATCAGAGCCACGCTGAAGCGCTGTTGGCCTTCGGGTTCCTGGCAGGGACCTCGGGCTAGTGTTCCCGTCGTGAACTGTCTGATCGTCCACGCCCACCCGAACCCCGATTCGTTCAATCATGCGACCCGGTCGGTTGCCGTCGACACGCTACGTCAGCTCGGCCACCGGGTCGATGTCATCGACCTGTACGCCATTGACTATCAGCCCTGTCTCACCGAGCAAGAACACGTCGACTATCACTCTCTGGTTGAGCAGGGCCCCGACGACGTAGTCGCTGCTCACATGCAGTTGCTCGCCGAAGCCAACGCCATCATCTTCATCTACCCGACGTGGTGGTCCGGGCTTCCAGCCATCCTCAAAGGCTGGCTGGAGCGAACCATGTTGCCCGGTTTCGCTTTCGCGCTGGTGTCGGACGGCCCAGCGGCCAAGGCGTTGAAGGTCAGACCCCGGTTGACCAACATCAACCAGATTGTGGGTATCACCAGCTACGGGTCCAGCCGTTTGGACGTACGGATCTTGGGTGACGGCGGTCGACGAACGATTACTAGGGCCGTTCGTGCCCTCTGCGGGACGGGGACGAAGTGCTCCTGGCTCCCCATCTACCGCCTCGACTCCAGTAGCGACGATCAGCGACAGGGGTTCCTCGACACGGTGGCTGAGCGGCTGACATCGCTGTTCCCTCCGACCGGCACACATCCGGATGTCAACCGACCTAAAAGGGGCTCGGCGTGAACACGCTGGTGGTGATCTGCCATCCGAACCCGGCCAGTCTCACTCGGGCGGCCGCCGACCGGGTGGTCACCGCCGTCGAGGCCAGTGGTCGGCCACTCCGTGTCTTGGACCTGGACGAACTCGACTTTGACCCTCGATTGACCGACTTCGAAGTTCGCCACCATCTGGGCGACCCCGCCGACCGCCCGGATCTGGCCGAACACATCGAGGCGCTGCAATGGGCGCAACGCCTGGTCCTGGTTCACCCCACGTGGTTCAGCGGCCATCCGGCCAGGCTCAAAGGGTGGTTCGACCGCGTCTGGATGAACAACGTCGCCTTTGTCCTCCCACCGGGGGCCAGCAGGATCCGGGGGCGATTGCACAACATCCGCCGGATCGATGTGGTGACGTCGATGGGGTCAACCCGATGGGTGAACATCGCTCAGGGCGACGGGGGTCGACTCCGAGTAAACCGCACACTTCGGGTTCTCTGTCACCGGACGTGTCGCATCAAGTGGCACACCGTTACCGACGTGGACAATCGGTCAAGCGCTGAAGTAGCGGCCTGGTTGGATTCGCTGACGGAGCAGTTCGGCTAGAACCGCTACCTGTCGGCAGAATGATCAGGCGGCAGCAGCGTCCTGCTCGGCCGCTTCGCGAGCTTCCATGCGGTCCTTGAGACGGGCCGCCACTCGCTTGGACTTCTCGATGTAGCGCATCACCTTGTCCTGAGCTTCTTGGGCTTCAGGGGTGAGACCTTCGATGTCGGCAAGGCCCCAGTGCTTGAGCACGATCGG
>CALJMD010000016.1 GCA_937981915.1 uncultured Acidimicrobiales bacterium | reverse complement strand
TCGGGTAGTTGAGTTCTCGGTTCAAGCACAAGCGGCGGGTACGGTCCGCCATCAAATCGAGAACGGAAGGTCACGAAGAAGGCGATGAATATGATCGGTGAGCACAGTCACGACGCCCTCCGCCTGCAACAACTGGACCGTTTGGACGGCGGCGACTTCGACGTGTTTGTCGTCGGCGGTGGCATCAACGGTGCAGTGAGTGCAGCTGCCCTGGCCGCATCCGGACTTTCGGTCGGGCTGGCCGAGCAGGGGGACTTTGCCAATTTCACCAGCCAGGAGTCTTCCAACCTGGTCTGGGGCGGCTTCAAGTACCTGCAGAACTACGAGATTCTGCTGGTGAACAAGCTGCTCAAGTCCCGCAACCTGCTGTTCAAGTCCTACCCGACAGCTATCGCCGAGCTGCCGTTTCTGGCCACCTTGGATCGAACGGCTCCATTCCCATCATGGTTGGCCGGTCTTGGCAGTGTCGGCTACTGGATGCTCGGACGGCTGGCGACCCGTCGGCCCCGCTACTTCAACGCTGACGCAATCAACAAGCTGGAGCCAATCGTCGACACCAGCGACGCCACCGCTGCCATCGAGTACGCCGACGGCTACTTGAAAGACAACGACGCTCGTTTCGTTTGGAATTTCATCCGCTCCGCGCTCGACAACGGCGCCGCCGCTGCCAACTACGTAACGGTTGTTGGTGCCAACCACGGGGCGTTCAGTGCCGGGGAGGCCACTGGCACCGGCAACAACGGCGACACCACCGGTCCATGGCGTATCGAGTTGCGCGATGAACTGACCGGCAAGCTGATGCGGGCATCGGCAAAGACGATCGTTAACGGGGCCGGTCCGTTTACTGACCGGCTAAACCGATCGATGGGAGTGACCTCCGACCACCGGATCGTGTACTCCAAAGGCATCCATCTCGTCGTACCCCAGCTGAATGAGAGCGAACGAGTGTTGGCGTTCTTCGACGACACGCAGCGGCTGTTCTACGTCATCCCGATGGCTCACCGCTCGGTTATCGGCACGACCGACACCCGAACCGAGAACGCCCATGAGCCGGTCACCGACGAGGATCGCCAGTTCCTGTTGTCGCAGATCAACGCTCGCCTCAACTTGGCCACGCCGTTGACGGTTGACGACATCATCGCTGAACGAAGCGGTGTTCGCCCGCTGGTTGTTCCGACCGCCGGGGACGACAAGCTCGAAACCGACTGGACTGCGCTGTCACGAAAGCACGTCATCGAAACCGACCCGGCCCGTTCGGTGGTAACCATCTTCGGCGGGAAACTCACCGACTGCCTGAACGTCGGCACCGAAGTAATCGAAGCGGTTACCGAGTTGGGACTGAACCCATCAGATCCCGGAAACGACTGGTACGGCGAACCCTCAGCATCGCGGCGCAAAGCGTTCTACCAGCGAGCCGCCACCGTTGGTCTCGACCGGGCCCCCGAAGTTGAACGAGCTGAAACGGTGGCCGAGGTGCTGTGGCGACGCCATGGCATGGCGGCGTTTGACATCGTGGACGCCATCGAATCCGATCCGTCGCTGGCCGAGCCGGTGATGGTCGAATCAGATGTTCTACGAGGTGAGATTCCGCTGTATCTCGAACGCGAAATGGTGGTCAACCTTGATGATCTGCTGCGTCGACGAACCAAGCTGGCCCTGATCCACCGCAACGAAAAACTGACGGCCGAGCCGGCTATTGCCGACATCGACCGCCAGTTGTTAGGCGTCTAGTTCCCGGCGACCTCGCCGGGCGATGACTCAGCCGAGGCTTTTAGCCCTGGCCACCCGAGGTATCGCGAACCGACTGCTTGCCTTGTGAGATCCACGGCATCATGGCTCGCAGGTCGGCGCCGACCTTCTCGATTGGATGGTCGTGGCCTTCGGCTTCCAGCTTGTGGAAGTTGGCACGGCCGCTGCGCGACTCGGCCACCCACTCCTCGGCGAACTGGCCTTCCTGAATTTCAGTCAGGATCGTCTTCATTTCGGCCTTGACCGCGTCGTTGACGATGCGGGGACCACGAGTGAGGTCGCCGTATTCGGCGGTATCGGAAACCGAGTAACGCATACCGGCGATGCCCTCCTCATACATGAGATCGACGATCAGTTTGAGCTCATGCAGGCACTCGAAGTAGGCGACTTCCGGCTGGTAGCCGGCCTCGATCAGCGTCTCAAACCCGGCCTGTACGAGGGCGGTGGTTCCACCACACAGCACAGCTTGTTCGCCGAACAGGTCGGTTTCGGTTTCCTCGGTGAACGTGGTCTCGATTACGCCAGCTCGAGCACCGCCGATTGCATCGGCGTAGGCCAGGGCAAGTCCTTTGGCTGTTCCAGTGGCGTCCTGCTCAACGGCGATCAAGGCCGGCACACCGCCGCCTTCAACGTAGGTGCGGCGAACGAGGTGACCGGGGCCCTTGGGGGCCACCATGCACACGTCTACGCCGGCCGGAGGCGTGATCAGATCGAATCGGATGTTGAAGCCGTGGGCGAAGAAGATGGCGTTCCCGTCACTGAGGTTCGGTTCAACGTGCTCGGTGTAGATGCCGCCCATCTCCGTGTCGGGCATCAACATCATGATGACGTCGGCTTCGGCGGTGGCATCGGCGATCGATTGCACGGCCAAACCGGCCTCTGATGCCTTGGCCGCTGACGACGAGCCGTCGCGAAGGCCAACGCGGACGTCCACCCCGGACTCCTTAAGGTTCAACGCGTGGGCGTGACCCTGCGAACCGTAGCCCAGGATGGCTACCTTCTTGTCGGAGATGAGCGAGCGGTTGACGTCGGCTTCGTAGTAGATGTTTGCCATTGGTAATCCTGTCCTGTTGTTCCCTTGCGTGTTGCTGCGATTGTGCCTGTCGAAGTTCTGCGACCCGTTAGACCGCTTCGGGCACGGCCCGCAAGCGGGGCACGTCCCGCCCGATCTTGGGTAGAGCGATCCGCCCCGACCGTTGAAGGTCAGTGATCGAGTAGCTCTCCAGTAGTGTCTCGAAATCGTCCAGCTTTGACGGTGCCCCGTCGAGGCTAACCGTCAGGCGGTCGGCCGACACGGCAACGATCTTGCCTTCGAAGATGTCGACCAGCTCGACGATCTGGCTTCGAGTGTCTTTCGGGGCTTCAACGGTGGCCAACAACAGTTCTCGTTCGACACCGTCACCGGGGTTCAGTTCTGCGATCTCGACCACGTTGATCAGCTTGAACAACTGCTTCATGATCTGGTCAAGGGGGGCAGACTCGACGTCGACGACGATGGTGAGTTTCGACAGCCGTTCGTCGTGAGTCGGAGCGACGGCCAGCGAGATGATGTTGTAGCCTCGGCGGGCGAAGAGGTCGGCCACTCGGGCCAACACCCCGGCCTTGTTCTCAACCAAGACGACGATGGTGCGATGGGGTTTGTTTCCGGTCATTTCGTGATCTCCATAGTCTCCGGCCGCTACTGGGCCTGGTCCGGTTGCTGGCTGGGGTGGACGATGATGTCGTCGTTGGATCCGCCGGCTGGAACCATCGGGTACACCTTCTCTTCGCTGATGCATCGGAACTCGACGACTACCGGGCGGTCGTTGATCTGATTGGCTTTGGCGATGACGGCGTCCACCTCGGAGTGATCTTCCACCCGGAAGGCGACGCAGCCCATGGATTCGGCCCACTTGACGTAGTCCGGCATGTCGTGGCCCAGATGCACTTCTGAGTAACGCTCGTCGTAGAACAACTCCTGCCACTGGCGGACCATCCCCAGATAGGCGTTGTTCAACAGCGCCACCTTGATCGGGATCTTCTCCACTGAGGCGGTGATGAGCTCTTGAGCGGTCATCTGGAAGCAGCCGTCGCCGTCCACGGCCCACACCATGCGGTCGGGGTAGGCGGCCTTGGCGCCCAGGGCGGCGGGAATAGAGAATCCCATGGTCCCGAGACCACCCGAGTTGACCCACGTGTAAGGGTGGTCGAAACGCCAGTACTGGCTGGCCCACATCTGATGTTGGCCGACGCCGGAGGCCACGATGGTGTCCGGCGGGCAGGCGTCTCGCAATGCTTCCAAAACCGCTTGGGGTTTAAGTAGCTCCCCGGGCTGAGCCGGTTCGTAGGTCAGCGGATAGTTTTCCTGCCAGCCCGACAGTCGTTGACGCCAGGTGGTGTGGTCGGTGTGGGCGGTCGGCCCGCCTTTCGACTCGATCGACGCGTTCATGGCTTCCATGGCCAGGCGGCAGTCCCCAACGATGGAGACGTCAGGGCGGCGAACCTTGCCGTGCTCAGCCGGGTCAATGTCAACGTGGATGATCTTGGCTTCAGGGGCGAAGGCACCAACCTTGCCGGTCACACGGTCGTCGAAACGACTTCCCATGGCGATGAGCACGTCGGCTTCTTGGATGGCCCGAACCGCGGTGTAGTTGCCGTGCATGCCCGGCATTCCCAGGCAGAGCTCGTGACTGTCGGGGAAGGCTCCACGGGCCATAAGCGTGGTGACGACCGGGATGTTGCCGATCTCGGCCAGGTCGAGTAGCGCCTCGGCTCCGCGGGCCTTGAGTACGCCACCTCCCACGTAAAGGACCGGCCGCTCGGCGGCCAGCATCATCTCGACCGCTTCAGCGACGGCCTCAGGGTCGGCCGCCGTGTTCGGGGCGTAGCCGGGCAGTTCGACCTCTGGTGGGTACACGAAGTCGAAGTAGGCGTTGGGATTGTTGGCGTCAACGATGTCTTTCGGCACGTCGATGAGGACCGGCCCGGGCCGCCCGGTGGTGGCGATGTGGAATGCTTCTCGGACGGCACGTGGAATGTCCTCGGCTCGAGTCACCAACATGTTGTGTTTGGTGATCGATCGGGTGATCCCCGTCGTGTCGCACTCTTGGAACGCGTCGGTTCCAATGGCCGGTAGCGCCACCTGGCCGGTGATGCAGACCATGGGGACCGAGTCCAGGTAGGCGTCGGCCAGTGGTGTGACCACGTTGGTGGCAGCGGGACCGCTGGTGACCATGCACACGCCCGGTCGGCCGGTGACGTGGGCGTAACCTTCGGCTGCGTGACCGGCGCCCTGTTCGTGTCGTACCAGTACGTGACGAATTTTGGAGTCGATGATCGGGTCGTACACCGGCAGGATG
>CALJMD010000015.1 GCA_937981915.1 uncultured Acidimicrobiales bacterium | reverse complement strand
TCGAGCCGTCCAGATTGGCGTGGTCCCGTAGCGCGCCGACCACGTTACGCATTTCGGCCAGTGCTCGTGATGCCTCCTCTTCGATGACGGCGAGCACCTCGACTGCTCGAGCGGGGTCGGTGGCGGCCAACGCCTGACCTCCCTGAGCCTGAATGGCGATAGCGGACACATGGTGAGCGACGGTGTCGTGCAACTCACGGGCCAGCTGCTCTCTGGTGGACGAGCGGGCCTGGGCAAGGCTCTGTCGCCGACTCTTCGACTGGTAGCGAACCATGGCCCCCAACTCGATGGGAAACAGCATGACGATGAGCCCGCCGATGGTGTCCCCCCAGCCGGTGAAATCGGTGATCACGCTGCTGAGGAACGCGGCGAACACAAACCCGAGTCCAATTGTTGCTTCCCGACCGGAGCCCCAACGGAACAGCGCGTAGGGCACGATCATCAACAGCGCCATGGTGAACATGCCAACTGGTGCGGTTCCGGTCACGCCCGACACAATGTTGATGATGACAACGCCGCCAAACCCGGCGATGGCCGTGGTCAGTGGGTGCGTTCGGCGCCACATCAGCAGCGGCAACATCACGATGGCCATGGCGACGGCCAACGGGCGCATCGGCATATCGGGCCGGAGTACGGCCTCGACGACCACGCTGACGTAGCCGGCGCCGAGCAGCGCCCAGTCCCGCCAGACACGCCTGGGTGCCCCCGGTGGCCGGGGGTCGTGGCTCATGTTGATGAAGTCGCTTACTGACACATCCACAAGTGTAGGAAACGTGGCCGGATCGGGAAATCGGCCGAAAGTACGAACCGCTCTCGACCTTCCGGCGAACAGACACTGGCCGGATGGTCAGGTGGGAAACGACCGGATTCCCGATGTGCGGTGGGGGTGGTTCAGATGACGATGGTCAGTGAATCAGGCGAGGGTCCCTGATTCGGACGAAGGTCCCTGGTTCGGACGAGGGTCCCTGATTCAAGGAGGAAACAATGTTGACCACTATCAGCACCTGGTGCTTTGACAACAAAGGCAAAGCGATTGCCATTTGGTTCGCCGGATTGGTGGCGGTGTTCGCCGCCGCCGGTGTGGCCGGCCCATCATTCGGAGCGACGTCAGATGTTCCCGATTCCGATAGCGGGGATGGCATCGAGGTGCTCAGCACCTACTTCGCCCACCTGGGCTCGGGTAGCCCGTCGGGCACGATCGTGTTCGAGGCCGACCAAGGAGTCGATGACCCGGCGGTGCAAGCGGCCATGGAAGAACTGTTCGCCAGTGTCGACGCCGGTTTCCCCGACAGCGACGGTGTTCCCCAACATCCAGGGGCAACCGTCGTCTCGCCCTACACCGAACAGGGGATGGGCCAGATCGCCTTCGAAGGCCCGCTGGCTGGAAAAGTAGCGTTCGCCCAGGTCAACCTGTCGGCTGACATCGACGACACCGAGTCCAATGCTTTGGGCAAGGCCATCAACGCCAACGTCCCGCAACTTGACGGACTGGAAGTACTGCCCGGTGGCATACGCCTGGCCGACGTTCCGACACCCAAGACCGAGTTGATAGGCGTGGCGTTCGCTGTTGTCGTCTTGATCTTGGCTTTCGGTTCGGTGTTGGCCATGGGGCTGCCCATTGCGGTAGCCGTCGGCGGTGTTGGTGGTGGCATCGCCGCCATCATGGTCTTGAGCAACACGCTGGACGTCCCCGACTTCACCGTGATGTTGGGCATGATGATCGGCCTCGGGGTCGGCATCGACTACGCCCTGTTTATCGTCACCCGATTCCGAGAGGGCTTGCACGCCGGTCTCGATCCCCGGCAGGCCACAATTGCCGCCATGAAAAGCTCAGGTCGGGCGGTGATTTTCGCCGGGATGACTGTGGTGGCGTCGATGCTCGGTCTCATCGCTGTTGGTATCGGCTGGATCGCCGGCATGGGAGTTGGCGTTTCGCTTACCGTGCTGGCCACCATGATCACATCGGTCACGCTGCTGCCAGCGCTGCTGGCCGTAGCTGGCGACCGTGTCGAGGTAACCCGATGGAGGGGCCTGATCGCCGCCGGCTTTGCCGCCGTGGCGCTGCTGGGCCTCGGCATAGGATTCAACCCGCTGGCCCTGATAGGTGCCCTCGGTCTTGTCGCCACGCTGCTGTTGAGCGTGCCGATGTCCGGTCTGCGGCGTCTGGTCCCGGCCCGTCAAGTTAAACCGCTTCGTCGTACGTGGGCCTACCGGTGGAGCCGAGCCATTCAGCGCCGCCCGGTTGTGGCCGTAGTGGGCTCGGTCGCCGTGCTGTTGACGTTGGCCGCTCCGGTGTTGTCGATGGAGCTCGGTTGGACCGATGAGGGCAACCTGCCGGAGGACACCTACACCCATCGGGCCTATGACCTTATGGCCGAAGGCTTCGGGCCTGGTTTCAACGGTCCTCTGATGCTCACCGCAGTGGCCGACGAAGCAGCCGACCCTGTTGCCGTGAGCCAGTTGCTGGACGCCCTTGGCGATGAACTGGCGTCAACGCCTGGTGTGGCTGCGGTAACACCGCCGATACCAAACGACCCGGCTTCGCCGGAGGCGTTCTTGTTGACGGTCATTCCCACGACGTCGCCGCAGGATCAAGCCACGGTGGATCTGGTCAAGGCGTTGCGGGCCGATGTGATTCCGTCGATCGTTGGCGGACCCGAGGAGGATCTTCGAGTTCACGTCACCGGTAACACGGCCACAAACATCGACATCACCGACTACCTCGCTCAACGCACCCCGATCTTCTTCGGGGCGGTACTGGCACTGTCGTTCGTCTTATTGATGGTGGTCTTCCGGTCCATTCTCGTTCCGATCAAAGCAGTGATCATGAACGTGCTTTCCATCGCCTCGGCCTACGGCATTGTGGTGGCGGTGTTCCAGTGGGGTTGGGCCGGGTCGGTACTCGGCATCGCCGGTGGCCCGATCAATCCGTTCATCCCCATGATGCTGTTCGCCATCGTGTTCGGCCTGTCGATGGACTACGAGGTGTTCATGTTGTCCCGCATTCGGGAGGAGTACGACCGAACCGGTGACGCTCAAACGTCGGTGGCTGATGGTCTGGCCGGCACTGCCCGGGTCATCTCGGCGGCGGCCGCCATCATGGTCGTGGTGTTCGGATCGTTCATGTTTGAAGACCTTCGAGAGATCAAGCTGTTCGGTCTTGGCCTGGCCCTGGCTGTGCTGCTCGATGCCACCCTGGTTCGCATGCTGTTGGTTCCGGCGACGATGGAGCTGTTGGGTGCCCGCAACTGGTGGTTCCCCGGCTGGCTCGATCGCTTGTTGCCATCAGTGGCAATTGAAGGCCGGGCCGACGACACGTTGCCGGCGCCGGAACTCATCGTCGTTGATGACGAGGATCGGGTACCGACGACGAACGACTCCACGAGCTCGGCTGGGGCTGAGCCACGAGGAGGCGTGCGGGCCTTAACCGCGCTCGGCCCTTCGTCGTAACGCTTCGAACGGATAGATCCCCGTTCGGTGACCGTCGTTCCAGGTAGGGGTGAGCCCCCACCCGCCATGAAGTTCAGCCGTCGTGATCTCGAGTGGCACCGGGCTGCCGGGACGGGGCCAGGACTCTTGGCCCATATCCCGATAGTTGCTGCATTCAGCGCACGGGCATTCCAGTCGGAGCGTCATCAGGTTGAACTCGGCCACAAAGTCATCGGCAAAAGTAACGATCATTCCTTCGGTCCGGTTCACGACGATGTCGACCGCTTCGTAGCGTTCATCCACACGGTGAGCATGCCGTCGTCACGCCCCACTCCCACCAAACGTGAGATTTCCCCGTAGCTCAACTTCGGCGGGGCATGTACCCGCCCCGAGAGCAATAGAGAGGTAATCATCAGGAATCGTCCAGGGCGAGATTGCTGACTTCCCTTACGTTCACAGTCCACTGTTGTTCCTATGGTGCTACCCGAGGAATCCCGCTACCGGCGTGTTAGCCGGCGCGCCATGCTCAAAGCGACGCTGGGTGGCGGCGTTGTCATCCTCGGAGCCTGCTCCAATGCCGACGCCCAAATCTTCGCCGGAGCCGTCGCCGAACCGGTTGAGCCTTCGACCACCTCGACGACCTCAACTACCCTGAGCAGCGCCTCGACCACCACGTCAACGAATCCTCAAGCGGCCGACCCGACTGAAACGGATGCCAAGACGACGACAACAATCGACGCCGATGCGGTCGAGGAGGCACCAATCGTGTCGGAGGTCGCCAACCCCGCTGTCGTCGGCTCGATGGTGGTGTCGTTCACCTACACCCGGGTCGGGGAACGCCTTGATTGAAGTGTGACCCGGTGAACGCGGCGTCGTCGGTGTTGGCTTCGATAGCTTCTCGGGCGCGCCGCACTTGAGACTGGTCGAACAGGCCCGCCAACCGAATCGCTCCTGCGCCGTCAAGAAGTTCGTTTACGACCACCTCAGAGTCGAACTGATCATCAGTCATGGTTCGGATTCGTCGATTGTCTCACTGTGTTCGTCGATATGGGTATTTTCGCCCAGTAACCGATGGGGGATGATTCGCGCCTTAGCTATTGACGTTCGCAAAGCCGTTGGGCTCCAAACCAGTCGGCGGCGGACCTATATTTCCTGGCCTGCGTCGATGTGTCGGCCTGGAAAATCGGGTTGCAGGGGTCTGGATCGGGCCACCTCCGTGAAGGATCCCTGCAGCCTTC
>CALJMD010000014.1 GCA_937981915.1 uncultured Acidimicrobiales bacterium | reverse complement strand
GAAGACGCAGGTCAGCTGCTGAGCAACGCCCGCAGTGCGCTCGGGGAGGCCGGACGCAACGCTCGACGATCAATTGCGGCGTTCGACCCTTCGGCCAAGGCCGCCGCGGTAGCGCGAATCGAGTTGGAACAGGACTTGAGGGGAGCGCTCGAGCGACAGGAGTTGGACGTCCACTATCAGCCGGTGGTCGACGTCGTGCGAGGTGTAGCCGACCGCTTCGAGGCATTGGTGCGTTGGCATCACCCCAAGCGGGGGATGGTTCATCCGGCAGAGTTCTTGTCCGTTGCCGCTGAGTCTGAACTGATGCTTGATATTGGTGAGTTCGTCCTGCTGCAGGCCGGTCGGCAGGCCGTCCAATGGTCGGTGCTGTCGAACAAGCCGGTCGTAGTCAGTGTGAACATCGGGCGCGAACAGTTGGTCGGAGGCAATCTGGCCCAGGGTTTGGCGGTCATCTTGGACCAGATTGGGCTTCCGCCGAGTCAGCTTGAAATCGAGTTTGCTGAGCGGGTCCTCGAAGGCGATCTGGATGAAACGCTGCTTTCGCTGCAGCAATTGAACATGGCGGGCGTCAAGTTGGCGGTTGATGACTTCGGAACGAGCCAGGCGTCGTTGGTTCGGCTGCAAAGCCTTTCGATGGTGTCGACGCTAAAGATGGACCGGGTCTTCGTTGAGGGAGTTGACTCGGGTTCCATCGATCGACGCATCGTGGAAGCCATCGTTCATCTGGCTGACAGTATTGGGATGGCCGTCGTCGCCGAGGGAGTGGAAACGGCGGCCCAGGCGTCGGCGCTAGGCGAACTCGGTGTGCGACTCCAGCAGGGTTTCTATCATCGACGCCCAGGTCCCGCTGAGGACATGGCCGATCTCGTTTCCGGCGTAATCGACCGATCGGACTCGGTCACTCGTTGAAGCAGAGTAGCGGACCGTTGACAGGCCGGCTGGAAAGCAGCGTCAGTCGCCTGAGGTCGGTTCGGAGGCGTCGCCAGCTGAGGATTCGGATTGGCTGACGAAGGCCAAGCGAACGTGGTGGAGAGCATCGACGAGGCTTGCTTCGGCTTCACCCAGGCGCCCCGAGAGGCCCTCGACGAGGGCAGCTAAGGCGTCGATTGCCAGCTGGGCCTCGGTGAGCTTTGGTTGATCAGCAGTTAGGTGGATGGCCGCCAGCTCATAGATTCCGAGAGCGTGGTTGACCACAACCGTACTTGCCGGTGCTTCGAGCAGTCGTGAACGAGCCTCGGCCAGCTCGTGGGCCATCGCCCGTGCCTGTTCTTCCTGTTCGGGGGTGAGTTCGGGGGCATCGGGCGGCAGTTCGCCTCCCTGCTGCTGGTTCGATACTGAGTGCTCTCCGTCCGGGGTCCACAGGCTCATCCCCTGAATCTATCGGCGAATCGAGGGGCATCTATCATGATGTGCAGGCTTCGGCGCAGCGGTTCGTCACCGGTTGTGAAATCGGGGGTAGAGGAGGATCACCTGTGGGGTCTGATAACCTGTATCTGTGATGTTTTCTCGTAGTTGAAAACATCGATTGACAATCTTGATAGGCGGCAGTCGAATCCGGAGAACAATCCGGGCAACTTGAATGCCGGTGCAGCGAAGCGGGCTCCGCCCCACCTGGCCACTCCACTGTGAGCCACGGTCCGATCTGTTCTCATCCGAGCATGTGCTCGACGTTGAGCTGATCTGCGGGGGATGACCGAGTCAACGTACGGATCTGGTGTCGCTAACGTGACCCAACCCCGGTCAGGCAGTGTTGATGCGACCGTACGGTCGCCAACAATGAACGAATGTCCCCAACGAGAGGAACACCGCATGAAGGGTGATGGACAATAGCAGCTTCGCCTGAGCCACGGATCAACGAAAAGATTCGGGCTCGAGAAGTTCGAGTTATCGGGCCGACCGGCGATCAGCTTGGAATCAAGCCGATGCCTGAAGCACTGTCGATGGCACGAGAGATGGATCTGGACCTTGTGGAAGTGGCTGATAAAGCCAAGCCACCGGTTTGTCGGATCATGGACTACGGCAAGTACAAGTACGAGGCCGCCCAACGGGCAAAAGAGTCCAAGAAGAAGGCAAGCCACATCACGGTCAAGGAAATGAAGTACCGACCCAAGATCGGTGTCGGCGACTTCGAAACCAAGACCAAGAAGGTGGAGAGGTTCCTCCAAGAAGGTCACAAAGTCAAGATCACGATTATGTTTCGTGGCCGCGAGGTTACCCATCCTGAGTTGGGCAAGAAGATCTTGGACGACATCGCCGAACGGGTCGATGATTACGCCACGATCGAGGCCTACCCACGGCTCGATGGTCGCAACATGACCATGGTGCTGGGACCTGATGCCAAGAAGGCCAAGGCCCGTAAGGCCGAAGCGCTTCGTGAGGAGAAGGAACGGCAGCGGCTTGAAGACCAACAAGTTGATGCCGCCCCGAGCGAGCCTGAGGCCGTTGAGCCTGAGGTCGTGGAGGCTGAGCCCGTCGAGGTAGTGCCGTCGGAGGACACCCCCGAATCTGAAGCTGCTGCAACACCCTAAGTACGCCTAGGTATCGAAATCGAGACGGCCGGCCACCACATGGTGGTGCGGTCGTCGGCGGTGCGACCTGCAAGACGCAGGCACCGCACCCAGTGAGGAGAAGACAGTCATGTCAAAAATGAAGACACACAAGGGCGCCAAGAAGCGCTTCAAGAAGACGGGTACCGGCAAGATCACTCGCCGGAGCAAGAACCTGAACCACTTTCTAGAGAAGAAGTCGAGTCGCCGGAAGCGCCGCCTGAGCGGCGAGTCAGTTCTGACTCCCGCCGACGAGCCGAGAATCAAGAAGTTGTTGTCCAGCTGAGCGCCCGTCGTCAGCGGACAAGTTAAGGAATTGAGGAGAAGAATCGATGGCACGCGTTAAGAGGTCAGTCCATTCCAAGAAGCGGCGTCGCTCGACCTTGGCCAAGGCCAAGGGCTACTACGGCAACAAGAGCCGAAGTGTTCGGGCCGCCAATGAGCAGGTCATGCATTCCGGCAACTACGCCTTCCGGGATCGTCGTGCACGCAAAGGCGAGTTCCGTAAGCTGTGGATTCAGCGAATCAACGCTGGATGCCGGGCCAATGGCACCACCTACAGCCGCTTCATTGCGGGCCTGAAGGGTGCCGGAATCGAGGTTGACCGAAAGGCCCTCGCCGACCTGGCTGTTCACGACGCTGAGGCATTCTCAGCCCTGGTTCGGGTGGCCGCTGAGTCGGCTGACGCCGCCTAGCCCGGTGTCAACCTGGTCCGGATTCGACGGACTGGGCCCCGACCGAAGCGCTCAACATCGAAGCGTCAAGCGGTTGAGACGTCTGGTACGTCAGACAAAGGCTCGCTCCTCCGAGCGAGCCTTTGTCGTTGAAGGCACGAAGCTGGTGGACGAAGCGCAACGTTCCGGGCTCGACGTCGAAGAGCTGTTCATCTGCCCGGATGACTCAGTGGTCGACGTCGTCGTTCGGGCTCAGTCGATGTCGACCGACGTTCACCTGCTTCGACCGGAGCTGCTCCGCAGTTCGCTCGATGCAGTCAACCCGCAGCCGGTTGCCGCCATCGTCTCGAGTCCGTCATGGGAGATCTCCGACCTCCGAACAGATGCTCCGGTCCTAGTCGGGGTCGAGCTGCAGAACCCCGGCAATGTGGGCACGGTCATACGCACCGCGGAAGCCGCTGGTTGCGCCGGAGTGGTCCTGTGCACGCCGACGGTTGACTGTCTCAACCCAAAGGCTGTTCGTGCCGCGGCGGGAAGTCTCTTTCGCCTCCCGGTTGTGACCACGACCTTCAACGATGCTCTGGCTGTCTTTCGCCGCCAGCAGCGTTCGGTGATCGCCACTGTTCCATCAGCCGACGCCAACTACGACGAGATTGATGTGACGACCGCCGCGCTGCTGCTGGGCAATGAGCCGCGAGGTCTCGCCTCGGACGTGATTGACTGCGCGGATATGACGGTGTCGATCCCGATGGGCGGTGAGGTCGAGTCGCTAAATGTGGCGGCGGCAGCGGCCGTCTTGGCCTTCGAAGCACAACGCCAGGCTCGATCACGGCGCACCGTATAGGACAGGCCCAGAGCCGCTCCCTGGAGGGACTAATTCCGGAGTGAGCGCAGCATGGCACTGATAACCTCCGTTCTCAGGCAAGCTCGCAAAACAGCTGGATCACAACGATTTCTGGATCACCATGATTGACGACATCAAAGAATACGAAACCACCGCGCTTGAGTCAGTGGCGGCGGCCGAAACCATGATTCAGCTTGATGAGGCGGCCACTGCAGCTCTCGGTCGATCGGGCCCTCTTATCGAGGCGAAGCGTCAGTTGGGGTCGTTGCCGGTCGACGACCGAAAGACTGTCGGGCGAGCGCTCAACGAAGCCAAAGCTCGAGTTACTGACGCAATCGAGTCCCGCCGCCAGGAACTTGCCGAGGTGGAACGAGCCGGACAACTCGAAGCCGAGCGACTAGACCTGACAGAGTTGCTAGGGGCTCCGGTCACCGGCCACGCTCATGCGGTGACTCAGGCATGGGAGGAACTCGAAGATGTCTTCGTCGGGATGGGGTTCCATATCGCCGAAGGGCCCGAGGTTGAGACCGACTGGCACAACTTCGACGCTCTCAATATCCCGCCAGGCCATCCGGCTCGTGATGGCTTCGACTCCATTTACGTTCAGCACGGAGACAGCGGAGCGACGCTACTCAGAACGCACACGTCTCCGGTTCAGATCCGGACAATGCTCGCCCAGGAACCACCGATCTACATCGTGGCCCCTGGCAGAGTTTTCCGGCGCGACACAGCGGACGCCACCCATATGCCGGTCTTTCACCAGATCGAGGGTCTAGTAGTCGACAAAGGCATTTCGTTGGCCGACCTCGCCGGAACAATGGAAGCCTTCACAGAACGGTACTTCGGTGCCGGCTTCTCGTCTCGGCTCCGGCCAAACCACTTCCCGTTCACCGAGCCGTCCGGCGAGTTCGATGTTCAGCGGCCTGATGGCTCTTGGCTCGAACTTGGTGGCTGCGGCATGGTCCATCCCAACGTCTTGAGGGCCGGCGGGATCGACCCCGAAGAGTGGTCGGCCTTCGCCTTCGGGTTCGGCATCGACCGCTTGGCCCTGATGAAGTTCGGAATCGGTGACCTGCGGGAGTTTTTCACCAACGACATCCGCTTCCTCCGCCAATTCTGATCTTGCCAGACTGCACGAGCGCCTCGCTGTTGGGGCCGCTGACGGTCTCGCCGTCGGTTCTCAAGCTGTTTCTTCACTCCACTCACATCCCGATTCCAACAATCGCATTCAGGTAGCGCAATGAACGTACTGCTGTCATGGCTTCAAGAATTTGCCCCCTTCGACCAAGAGCCTTCCCTCCTGGCTGAAACGATGACTGATCTTGGCATGGTCGTCGAGTCGGTAACCGAGACCGGGCGGTCTTGGGACGGGATTGTGGTGGCGAAGGTGTTGGATCTCCGGCCGCATCCGCAGGCCGATCGAATCCAACTGGTCGAGGTAGACGCCGGTGACGGCGAGGCCCTCCAGATCTGTTGTGGCGCGTTCAACATGTCGGTCGGTGATCTGGT
>CALJMD010000013.1 GCA_937981915.1 uncultured Acidimicrobiales bacterium | reverse complement strand
AGCGCTCGCATCGGTCCGGACTCGAGCTGGAAGACGCCAATGGAACGGCCTTCGCGCAACAACTCGTAGGTGCGGTCGTTGTCCAGGTCGACCGAGTCGATGTCGAGCTCAACGCCGTGCACCGATTGGATCATCGCCAGTGCGTCGGAGATGACGTCAAGGTTCCTCAGCCCGAGGAAATCCATCTTTAACAAGCCGAGGTCTTCCACCCCGTTCATCTCGTACTGCGTGACGACAGGGGCTTCTTCGATGTCCTTGCCGGACTCCGGCTTACGCTGAATCGGCAGGTACTTGGTGAGCGGATCCTTGGTAATCACCACCGCAGCAGCATGAATGCCGTCTTGACGGCGAAGGCCTTCGAGGCCACGAGCGACCCGCACCACCTCAGAGACGTCACGATCGGAGTCGACCATCGAGCGCAGCTCGGCCGCCGCCTTGAAGCCGTCTTTGTACTTCTCCGACTCTTCGAAGCAGTATTTCAAAGGCGTATCTCGCCCCATGACCAGAGGTGGCATAGCTTTAGCCACCTTGTCACCGACCACGTACGGATAGCCGAGCACCCGAGCGGCGTCACGCACCGCGGCCCGAGCCTTGATCTGGGAGAACGTCACAATCTGTGCGACGTGGTCCCGGCCGTAGCGTTCGGCGGCGTAGCGAATCATTTCGTCTCGATACCGGGAGTCGAAGTCCATGTCGATATCGGGCATCGAGATTCGCGACGGGTTCAAGAACCGTTCGAACAGCAAGTCGTATTTGATTGGATCAAGATCGGTGATCCACAGGCAGTAGGCGACGGCGCAACCGGCAGCGGAACCACGACCCGGGCCCACCCGAATCTTGGCGTCGCGGGCGTGTCGAATCAGATCCCAGGTGATGAGGAAGTAGGAGCTGAAGCCCATGTTTTTGATGACATCGAGTTCGTAGACCAGGCGGTCGACGACCTCGTCGGTGAGGGTCGAGCCCCACCTCATCTTTGCCCCTTCCATCGTGAGATGGCGGAGGTAGTCGTCGGCACCGCTGAACTGTTCGGGGATCGGGAAATCCGGAAGCTGAGGTTTGCCGAACTCGATCTCCACGTCGGCCCGTTCGGCGATCCAAAGCGTGTTGTCGCAAGCTTCGGGGAGTTCCGCCCACTGTTGACGTACTTCTTGAGCCGTCTTCAGGTAGTGCTGGTCGCCGTGGAACTTGAATCGATCGGGGTCGCTCATCAGCGACCCTGTCTGGACGCACAGCAAAGCGTCGTGGGAGGTGTGATCGTGCTGCTCGGTGTAGTGAGAGTCGTTGGTGACGATGATCGGAGCGTTGATTTTCTTGGCGATCTCCAGCAACTTCGGATTTGTTTCGTGCTGAGCAGGAATGCCGTGATCCTGAAGTTCGACGAAGGTGTTGTCGCGTCCGAAAATGTCCTGCAGGCGCGCTGCCTTCTCCAGCGCGTCGCGTTCGGTTCCGTTCATCAAGGACTGCAGAACCTGCCCGCCCAGACAGCCGGTGGTAACGATTACACCTTCGCTGTGGTCCGACAGGACTTCCCAGTCGACTCGGGGCTTGTAGTAGTAGCCCTCCATGAACGCCCTGGACGCCAGCTGAATCAGATTTTGGTAGCCGGTGTTGTTCTCGGCCAACGCGGTCAGGTGGTAGTAAAGCTTCTGACCGCCGTCGGTCGTTCCGCCCGAATCATCCATACGGCCGCGTCGACTCGGACGTTCGGTGCGGGTCTCGGCCGCCTGGTAGAGCTCGCAACCGATGACCGGATTGATGCCGTGATCCTTGCAGGCACGGTAGAAGTCCAGGACCCCGTACATGTTGCCGTGATCAGTAATGCCCAAAGCGGGCATCCCGTCCGACGCCGCTTTGGCCACCAACTCGTCAAGCCTGGAGGCGCCATCGAGCATCGAGTACTCGGTGTGAACATGCAGATGAGCAAACGACGAACTCACCTAAGAGCTCTCCCCGTCAAAATTGGGTGCCTACCCCGTCAACATTCGGCAGAACGGAGCTCCAAAGCACAGCGATGTTATTTACTATTCGAATCTAGCCACCCTGACGGGATCGGCCAAGTGGTTGCGACATATTGAACCCGACGTCGGGTTCTGCCACAGCGACTTCTCTAGAGATACACGCCCCCGCCCGGACCTTGCTGGGGTGGGGTGCCCTGTGGGAGACCCTGGGCTGATCGCTGCATCTGCTGAAGCTGCTCTCTGGCCGCCGTCTGTTGGGCGAACAGGGTGGCCTGTATGCCGTGAAAGAGTCCTTCAAGCCAACCGACCAGCTGGGCTTGCGCAACCCGCAACTCGGGCCCACTCGGTGTCTCACCCTCTTCGAAGGGAAGAGCGAGGCGTTCTAATTCGGCTCGCAGGTCCGGTGACAGCGAAGATGCCAACTCCTCAACGGAGGTCTCGTAGATCTCACGAAGGCGGTCACGTCCCGGTTCGTCCAGCTCGGTAGCTCGAACTTCTTCGAGCAGCTGCTTGACCATCGTCCCGATGCGCATCACCTTCGCCGGTTCGGACACGGTGGCTTGTTCGACACCGCTGTCGTCACTCACTGGTGCCGCCTGATCGACGATTTCCGGCTGCTCGGCTTGTGGGTGATCACTCATCAACTGCTCGCTTTCGACATGTACTAGCGGCCCGCGAGATGCAACCGGCTTCGGCGCAACTCAATCGTCAGGCGGCTACCAAGAACCGACGTTCACTGTACTGTACTCGTCGAACCGCCCCCGCCGATCCCGCTGTCACTCGCGCTTTCATTCACACCGTCATTCACGCGGTCATTCCCACACGGTGCCAGAACGAGCCCGACGCCGGTTACGCCGTCGTGGATACGCAGGGAACGTACATCTCCGCTGCAGTCAGCGACCCATGGCGACCGATCAGTTCGAACGGGCCGGTGTCCTCCGGGTCGTGGTAGCCGATGTTGGTGAACGGCAACAAGGCCACATCGCCCAAGCGGTCCACGACGTCACTGGTCATTCCGGAACCGAACCATCCCTCATCAAGAATCTCATCGCAGCTCCTGACCCACGAATCGTCCCCGTGATAGGTCTGTGCCGCCTCGCGCACGGCATCCACTTTGTCCGGAGCGCAATGCAACCATCGGAACCGGGCTTCGCCCGACAGTTCATCCACTAAGTCCGCTACATCCTCGTGCAATCGAACCATGGGGTTCCGGCAGTCGACCTGACCGTGATCCGCAGTCAGAATGACCTGGGTTCCCGTCGGTAGTGCGTCGACGACGGCGGCCACTAAACGGTCGGCGAACCGGAGCTCGGCCTCATACTCCGACCGGAGACCGTATTCGTGTGCCACCTTGTCAACTCCGTCGTAGTACGCGTACACGACCGGTTCGCCTTCGCGCACCAGTCTCGCCACCTCGTGTACCAGCACGGCAATTGTGCGGTAACCGACCAGTCGACCGCCCCGAAGATGAGCCTCGCTGAAGCCCGACCGTCTAAATTCGGCTTTGGTAACCAGCGGGATCGACTCCCCCTGGAATGGATCAAACGGCTGCAGAATCGACGGAGGAATGGACGACCGACAGTCGCCCCGCTCCGCAGTACTCCAGCGAAGGCAGTTGAACACCGAACCGTCGACCATCATCCGGTAGCCGACCAACCCATGTTGCGAGGGTGGCAGCGACGTAGTCAACGAGGTGAGAGCTGTTGCCGTGGTCGACGGAGCGACCGTTGTGATCGGGCCACCCTGGAACGCTGAGACAGTGGGCATGAGATGGCTCCACTGTTGCAGTTGCTCCCAACCCAGACCATCAAGGACCAGGAGTACCCGGGGACCGGACTCAAGCTCGATGGGAAGGCGATTTTCGCCAAGACCGGACACCGACGGCATGACATCGGTCAAGCAACCGGCCCCGTAAGCGGGCGAAATAGGAGCCCCTGGTACAACGGCACCGTTATTGGGAGCGTCTGACATCGGCATCAAGTGTGCCAGCGGGCGGCGCAACGTCCAATGACCGCCACATGATTTCGGTCGTGCGTCCATGATTTTCCACCTGGGACTATTGCGGTAGGTTGTTCACAGTGAGAGTCTCGACACGCGGCGACTACGCTGCTCGCGCCCTGCTATCGCTGGCGTTGCACCAGGAAGAAGGAGGGCCGACAACGGTTCGCGACATCGCGGAGCGGACCGGTCTTCCCCAGCCATACCTCGAGCAAATCTTGCTAGCGCTGAAAGGCGCAGGGCTCGTCCGATCCAAACGAGGGGTCGGCGGCGGGTATGTTCTCGCCCGCCATCCGAAAGAGATCAACCTTGCCGAGATCGTTCGGGCCGCCGATGGCCCGATCACGTTGGGAGACTTCGGCGAGCCGCACACCGATGGCGCCTGCGACCACGAGGGACAATGCGTTCTGCTTTCGATATGGCACTCACTAGGCCAGGAGATGCGGGACCGCCTCGAAGCACACACGTTGGCCGACATTGCAGAAGTGGCTTCCGGTCAACGGCCTTGGCCGGAGTCGCTCGAAGCGAGCGACTAGAGCCAACGATCGATCGACGCTCCCGACGCAATGGATGACAACACCCGACACGGCGATCAGCCCGACGACCCGAGCGCGGTCTTGGCGTCAATCCTGCGGCGACGCCGGATGCACCGCAACTTTGAAACAACGGCGGTAGACCCTCAACTACTCGACGACGTGTTGGACCTGGCGCGCCGGGCGCCTTCGGCTGGCCACACCCAGGCAACCGAGTTCGTCGTTCTACGCACCCCGGAGGCGACTGCCCGATACTGGGACACCACCCTCCCCTCGCAGCGCCGAGAAGGCTTCCGCTGGCAGGGCCTGATGCGGGCGCCGGTACTGGTGCTTGTTTGTACCCGACCCTCGGGCTATCTCGAGCGCTACAGCGAACCCGACAAAGCCAAAACCGAACGAGGGGCGGGCACAAGCAATTGGCCTGTTCCGTACTGGTGGTTTGACGCCGGCGCAGCGGCCGAGAATCTCCTACTACTGGCCACCGCCCACGGACTTGGAGCCTGCCTCTTCGGACCGTTCGACCACGAGGACAAGCTCCGCGAAAACTTTTCCATCAATGCTGACCGACGTATCGCCGCAGTGGTTGCTCTCGGTTACCCATTGCCCGATGAGGAGGGTCGTTCAGTCACACGTGGCTGGCGCAGCGCAACCGACGTCATTCGCTACATCGACCGGTAGCGCTGCCAACCGAGGCCCGGCAACGACCGGTCAGGCGACCTCAACCAAGCTGGCGAGTGCTGGTCCGAGCGGCTCAGGTAACGCTGATTCGAACTCCAGCCACTGGCCCGAAGCCGGATGCTCGAAACCCAACTGGCGAGCATGCAGAAACGGGCGTCCGAGCTCCAAGACATCGTCGTCGCCATATTGGCGATCGCCGACAACGTTGTGGCCAACAGCAGTGAAGTGCGCCCGTATCTGGTGGGTCCGCCCTGTCTCCAGACGAACATCCACCAACGTGGCCGCCGGCTCAACGTAGCGAGCAAGAACCTCGTAGTGGGTGCGGGCCGGTTTACCGTCGGTCACGACGGTGCGAATCGTGGGCGACCGCGGTGACCGGCCTAGCGGAGCATCGATGACGCCGGACTCGGCCTCGACGTGGCCGTCAAGTAGCGCCAGGTATCGGCGGCTCACTTCCCTGCGACGAAGCTGAGCAGCCAGTGATGCCTTGGCCTCGGCGGTTCGGGCCACCATTAGAAGTCCCGACGTTCCCCGGTCCAACCGATGAACGATGCCGGGGCGATCAGGCGGATCATCGAGCTCGCGTAGCTCGATGAGTGCCGGGTAGCGGGCAAGAAGCCCATGAACCAAGGTGCCTGAGTCTGTGCCTGCACCAGGGTGCACAACAAGACCAGCCTGTTTGTCGACAACGACAACATGTTCATCCTCGTACGCGACGGTGACGGGAATGGAGCTGTCAGCCACCAACAGGTCCTGCTCCTCGACCGTCTCGATTTCGATTCGATCGCCGGTGGCCACCTTTGTCGAAACCTTGGCAACGACCTGGCCGTTGACGACAACCCGGCCGCTCTCCACCGAATCCGCTGCGCTGCGCCGACTCAGTCCGGTTACGAACGATACGACGCGGTCAACTCGCTGGCCGTTGAGCGCCTGGGGTATCTCTTCCTCAATACGTGGCAACGTTTTCCACCGTCAATGCGATGGGCTCTCATCGAACCCAGGGTCGCTGTCATCAAGATCGCGCCCCGATTCCTGTGCGGCTGACATCTCGCGCCGCTCGTCAAACCATGAGACGATCACGAATCCGAGAACACCACACACGATGGCGGCATCGGCGACGTTAAAGACAGGCCACCAACCGAGATCTACGAAGTCAACAACAGCACCGGTGAGCGGGCCCTCGTCGGCTCGGGTAATCCGATCAACAAGATTCCCCACTGCGCCGCCCGTAATGGCGCCGAGCAACAGACTCCCAGCTTTGTCGGTTCTCCCCCAGGCCAGAAAGAGCAGCACGCAGGTTATTGCTGCAGCGAGAACGGCCAGGACCGGCCCGAAACCGGTGCCTTGGGCGAACGCCGCACCCTTGTTGAACACCAAGTGGAACCGAGCGCCGGCGACAAGGTCGATGCAAGCATCGGGCTGCTCGCAGGACCCGGCCGTCAGACGACCGAGAGCCCACCGTTTCGTGACTTGGTCGGCAGCAAGGATCGCCGCTCCCATGGGGAGCGCCCAGCGCAGGCCTCCCCGTGATTCCGGATCAGATGTCGCGGCCGAGCGCTGCTCCGTGACCACAATCAGAACATGGAGATCTTGTGGGTGACGCACACGGACGCCTCAGGAATCGCTTCGAGGCGTTCCTTAGGAATCACGTCATCGCCAGCGATGCAAAGTCCGTAGGTGTTGCTGTCCAACCGTTCAAGAGCGGCATCAATGTCAGATACTGCCTGACGAGCGGCGGCGGACAGGGCAAGGTCACGATCTCGTTCAACGGCAATGGTGTCGCCCTCGCCCGACTCTTCGTCAAACTGGACGTCGCCGGGTTCACGATCCGCCATGAGGGCAGCAGCCTCGGCAGCCAGTCGTTCAGCGCTTGACGTGTAATTCGCACGCTCACGAATCAGCGCTTCTCGCTGCTCTTTCAGCCACTTCTTGTCGTGCAAGTACTTGGCCGACTTCGGAATGGTTCGATCCGACATATCGGTCGCCGGTGTGGTCATACCGACCAGGCTTCGCCGTCCCGACGAAGAAGCTGACGCCTTCTTGGCCGGAGCCTTCTTAGCTGCCTTCTCGGCCGGTGCCTTACTAGCCGCCTTCTTGGCGGCAGCCTTCTTAGCCGGAGCCTTCTTAGCTGCCTTTTTTGCCGTCTTCTTGGCGGGAGACTTCTTGGTTGCCACCGTAGCTACGCGCCTTCCATATAGTGGTTGCTGGCGGAGTGGCGATGTGGTTTCCGATGATCTGGAGACCAAGCAGCGCCATAAGTCGGCGTATTGTAGGTGAATCCGCCCGCTTTTCCAACTACGGGCTGTTCTGAAGCTTGTTCGATCACCGAACCGCAGCCGACTAGGCAGCGCTCGCAGCGAGCCCGCCAATTCCACAGATGCGGTTGGGTGCTCACGATAAGGTGAGGCTATGACTTCAACCGACGGTCGTCCCTATCCGGATGTTCCTAGTCGAGCCGACTATCCCGCCATTGAGCGGGCAATTCTTGAGCGCTGGGACAAAGAGAATACGTTTCAGGCCTCCATTGACAATCGCCCCGCCGACGAGGCACCGCGATACGTCTTCAACGACGGCCCACCGTTCGCCAACGGACTCCCCCACTACGGCCACCTGTTGACCGGGTATGTGAAGGATGTCATACCTCGATTCCAGACCATGCAGGGCAACCGCGTGGAGCGCCGATTTGGTTGGGATTGCCACGGCTTACCGGCCGAGATGGAGACCGAGAAAGAGCTCGCCATCAGCGGCCGACAGGCGATCACCGACTACGGCATCGAGAAGTTCAACGACGCTTGTCGTACCTCGGTTCTTCGCTACACGAAGGAGTGGGAATCCTACGTGACCCGGCAGGCCCGCTGGGTTGACTTCGAAGACGATTACAAGACCATGGACGTCGACTACATGGAGTCGGTGATCTGGGCGTTCAAACAACTTTGGGACAAAGGGCTCGTCTACGAGGCGCACCGGGTAATGCCGTACTCTTGGGGCGCGGAGACACCGCTTTCCAACTTTGAGATTCGTCTCGATGACGCCACACGACCGCGCCAGGATCCAGCTGTCACGGTGGCCTTCTCTCTCGAGCCCGCTGACGGAGACCCTGGCCCCACCAGCGTTCTGGCGTGGACTACGACGCCGTGGACGCTTCCCTCCAACCTGGCGTTGGCTGTTAACGACGACGTCGACTACGTGTTCGTACCCGCCGGGAATGCCACAGGCCTCGATGCCCCTGACGGCTACGTGATCATGGCCGCCGAGGCACTGGACCGCTATCGGGCCGAGCTCGGCGATGTGGAACCGGTCAAGACCGTCAAAGGTCGAGAGCTTGTTGGCCGATCGTACTCGCCTCTCTTCCCCTACTTCGACGGACACGAAAACTCGTTCCGCATCCTGTCGGACGCCTTTGTAGGGACCGGAGACGGCACCGGGGTCGTCCACATGGCACCCGGCTTCGGCGAGGACGACCAGCGAGTGTGTGAGGCGGCAGGAATCCGACTTGTCGTACCCGTGGACGACGAAGGACGATTCACCGAAGAGATCGTCGACTTCGTCGGACTGAACGTCTTCGACGCCAACCCCGAGGTCATCAAGTGGCTCAAGGCCCGTCAACGGGTTCTCCGTCATGAGACCTACGACCACAACTACCCACACTGCTGGCGAACCGACACGCCCATCATCTACCGGGCGATCAGCTCCTGGTACGTGCGCGTCAGCGAGATTCAAGATCGACTCCTGGCGGCAAACCAACAGGTCAATTGGATCCCGGCCCACGTTCGAGACGGACAATTCGGCAAGTGGCTCGAAGGTGCCCGAGACTGGTCAATCAGCCGGAATAGGTTCTGGGGTTCACCCATACCAATCTGGGTGAGCGATGACCCTGACTATCCGCGCACCGACGTTTATGGGTCGCTCGACGAGCTCGAAGCCGACTTCGGCGTCCGTCCAACCGACCTTCACCGGCCGTTCATCGATGATCTCGTGCGGCCAAACCCGGACGACCCAACCGGCAAGTCGATGATGCGACGCGTTCCTGAAGTGCTTGACTGCTGGTTCGAGTCGGGCTCGATGCCCTACGCCCAGCTTCATTATCCGTTCGAGAACGTCGAGCGTTTCGAAAACCACAACCCAGCCGACTTCATCGTTGAGTACATCGCTCAGACGCGGGGCTGGTTCTACACCATGCACGTTCTGTCGGTTGCCTTGTTTGATCAACCAGCGTTTGCCAACGTCATCTGCCACGGAGTGGTACTGGACGCTGAAGGACAGAAGCTTTCTAAGCGACTCCGCAATTATCCGGATCCGTTGGAACTGTTCGAGTCCGTGGGCTCTGACGCTCTGCGGTGGTACCTGATCGGATCACCGATCCTGCGGGGCAACGACCTTCGGATCGCGACGGACGGTTCGGATGTGCGCGAGGTGGTCAGACAGACACTCAATCCGCTTTGGAGTGCCTACAGCTTCTTCACGTTGTATGCCAATGCTGACGGGTACCAAGCCCGGTATCGCACCGACTCCACCAACGTCCTCGACCGCTACATCCTGGCTAAGACAAGGAACCTGGCCGAGCAAACATCACATGCGTTGGACGCCTATGAGCTGGCGGATGCCACCGCCATCGTGCAGGACTATCTTGATGCGCTGACCAACTGGTACATCCGACGGAGCCGGGAGCGATTCTGGAACACCTCTGATGACGCCGGCCAAGGCACGGTGGACACCGACGCTCTTGACACGCTCTATTCGGTATTGACAACAGTCGCTCGAGTCGTGGCCCCGTTGCTGCCATTCGTGGCCGAGGAGATCTGGACCGGCCTAACCGATGATGACAGCGTGCATCTTCAAACCTGGCCGGAGGCCGACACGCTGCCGGTTGATGACGAGCTGGTCCAAGCGATGGACAAACTGCGGGACGCTGCATCGGCTGCGCTGTCACTCAGGGACTCGCGCGGTCTTCGTATTCGACAGCCCCTCAAGCGGGCTGTGCTGGCCGGTGACAACGTGCAAGGGCTTGCTGAGCTTCAAGCGCTCCTGGCCGATGAGATCAACGTCAAAGCCGTCGAGTTCAGCGACGACGTCGACGCGTTCGGATCCTTTAGGTTGCAGCCCAACGGCCGTGTCCTCGGACCACGCCTCGGCGGCGACGTTCAGAAGATCATTGCTGCGGCGAAGGCC
The DNA here is from genome assembly GCA_937981915.1 of uncultured Acidimicrobiales bacterium. GTDB lineage: Bacteria > Actinomycetota > Acidimicrobiia > Acidimicrobiales > SZUA-35 > JAHELU01. Next base: position 15,452 of record CALJMD010000013.1, on the reverse strand, counting down.
GGAGAGTGGGCGATGAACGACGATGACACCGTCACGGTGAACGGCCACGTCCTCAAAGACGATGAGTTTACGCTCGCCCTGGTGCCCAGCGACGGCGTCGCGGCGGCAGCATTGCCTGGCAACTCAACCGTTATCGCTCTCGATACCGAGATCACGCCCGAGCTCGAAGCTGAAGGCTTCGCCCGCGATCTTGTCAGAGCCATCCAACAAGAACGCAAAGAGCGTGACCTGAACGTCACCGACCGGATTCAGCTGTCGCTCTCCGCACCCGGTGAGCTTGGTTCACGGCTGGATGAGCACATGACCTGGATTGGAAGTCAGGTGCTAGCAATCGAAGTGGTCGACGGCAGCGACGAGCTCCCGGCGACAGCGAAGCTAGGGCCATACAACGTCAGTTTCGACATCAAGCCAGTAGCGGCGTCGGCCTAGCAGAGCTGGCTCTCGCCGGCATCGATTAGCAACCCTGGGTACAGGGCTCGGTATGGCGGGGTTCGGTTTGGCGGGTCGCCTAGCGACGTCGACCAAACCAGCCACCGCCACCGCGGTCGCTGTTGCGGTCATCGAGGAAGTCGTTGATCGCATCGTCTGAGCCGTCCTCGGCGGTGACCCGCCGCAGCTCGTCGAGATAGGGGTCGCCGGTTCCCAAGACGGTGGGAGCCCCGTTCTCGTCGACCGGCCCATCACCGTTGGCGGCGACCGCCGGTGCCGGTGGGGGCTGAATAACCTGCGTCTCAACACCAATCTGGATGTCACCGTCTGCCGGGGCTTGTTCCCCGTCTACGGCGTCAACCGTTTCTACCGCGTCGAGTACAACGTCTTCCTGCACGTTCGGCTGGACTTCGATGCCGTCGTCAAGATCGACATCGACACCTTCGTCGATTTCCACGTCAGGGTCGGGAGCGAGGACATCGAGATCAGCGGCGTCGACCACTTCTGCTTCTTCGTTCTCAGAGTCAGCTGCGATCTGAGCTTCTTCTTCGAGCTCGTTCAGCGCTACGACTTCAACCGCGATCGGAGGATAGTTCTCGGCGTCGAAATCGACGAGTTCCGCCGCCTCGATGCCATCGTTGTTACGCAGGCGGGCCGGATCGTCCAGGATTTCGGAGATCTCGTCAAGGGATGCCCTGACATCGTTGCACCGAGAAGCCAGATGATTCTCAAACCGCTCGACGTCGATCTGCAGCATCCGGTGAGTGTCTTTCAGCTCCGAGATCTGCCGAACGAGGTTCGCCCGCTCATCCTCGTGTGCTTTGGCCAACTCGGTCTCGACCGCTTCTAGGCGGGAGCGAGCCTCTTCTTTGGCTTCGTCCAAGAGACGGCTGCGTTCCGATCCGGCATCGGCCACCATCTTTTCGCGGTATCCGACCGCTTCAGTGGTCATCTCCGCCGCTTGATCACGGGCATCGGCCAGCATGGCGTTTGATTGGAACTCAGCTTCGGTCCGGAGTCGTTCTGCTTCCTCTCGGGCCTCGCGCACTGTTGTGTCCGCTTGGCGTTGCGCCGACACCAAGGTGTTGCGGAGCGTCTCATCGAAGTCAGGTTGGGGCGCGGCCGGTACCTCAATCCCTGCGGGAGAGGACGGAGGTTGCGCCTCGACCAGGCGAGCTTCGGCGCCAGAGGCCCGTTGCTCCGCTTCAACCAGTCGAGTCTGCAACCGATCGATCTCGTCGGCGAGCGGTGCCAGATTGGCCAAAACCCGGTTGACCTGGTCCTTTGAGTAACCCCTCGGTTCCTCTTCGAACCGGATATCAGGAATCCGCTTTAGCAACCGCAACTTATCGCTCTGCAATGGCATGCCGTAAGGGTAACCCGCCTCTAGGTGGATATGCACGAGGAATCACGCACAAACGGGTAGGCAACGCCGTAGGCAAGGCGGCCTAGAGCAGGCGGATCGAGCCAGGGAGCACCTGGGCTAGCAGATGATCTGCACCATGATTTGGATTGCTATCAGTACCAACAGCTCGGCGATACCGAAGCCGCCCAGAGCCCCGGGCAGAGGGGGAACGGCCCGTCGGATCGGCATTACCACCGGTTCGGTCACCGTGACGGCCAAGCTACGAAAGCTGCCCCACGCCGAATCATGCGGCAGAGGAAAGAACGACAATACGAGCCGCATGAGGAAGGCGAACTCGAACAACAGCAGAAGCACACAGAGAATGGTTCGAACGTCCATGGCCTACCTAGCGTATCCCCGTTGCTGAATGCGCATACGGTCCTCGTCGGCAACTTCGACACCGTCAGGCGTCAACAGGAAAACTCCTGAGCCGACCTTCTCCATCGTGCCGTCCATGCAGTAGCAGACCCCGCTGGCGAAGTCGATCAATCGCCGGGCCAAATCGCGCTCCAGACCTTGGAGGTGCAGCACCACGGGTACCCCGAGGCGGAACTCGTCAGCCACCTCTCTTGCTTCGGAGAACGACTCTGGCGAAACAGTTTTGGGTCTCGCTCGAACTGTGTCTAGTGATCGGATCACCGCACCATCGGACTCATCCATTGGTTCATCAACCCATTCCTCTGGTGGCGGCTCTTCTTCAGTTCGCAGATCAACAACCGGAACCTGGCTTGTCGGTCGAGGCGCCGGCTTTGGTTCGACATGACGACGTGAGGCAAATGCTCCTTCGTCGTCTTCCGCAGTCCGACTCGAAGGCCCGTCTGCTTGACGTTTCGTTCGCGACGTCCGGGCCGGTGCCTCAGCACCGTAGTTCCAATACTCGTCGTTGTTGGCCAACGACCGTCCTTCATCGGGTCCGCGCGAACTTGAAACCGCGAATCCGCCCACTTCGTAGTCCTCATCCGGGCCCAAACCGACGTAGGCCCGCAGCGCTCGCAGCAGCGACATACTTCTCTCCTTGCTACAAGTCTACTAACGGACGTCGACGCCGTGGGTCATGGGGGGTCAACGGGATCGACTCCCGAACAAGGCAGACCCGATCCGAACCATGGTGCTACCTTCTTCTACCGCGCACTCGAAGTCGTTGGTCATGCCCATCGAGAGCTCTGACAGCTCGTGGTGCTCGGCCAGTCCGGCCAGCTGAGCGAACGACGACCTCGGGTCTGCTCCCCCTGTTGGTCCGAGTGTCATTAGCCCTCGGACATTCAGTCCGGCGGCTCGTGCCTGTTCAACCAGTAGACCGACGTCAGACGGGGCGCACCCGAATTTCTGTGCCTCATCGGTGGTATTGACCTGAATGAGAATCGCGGCACCGGGCGAACGACTGGCGATCTGGTCAACCAGTACCTGCCGGTCGACGGTGTGCCACAAGTCAACTGATCCAGCGAGAAGCTTGACCTTGTTTCTCTGCAGACCGCCAATGAAGTGCCAGCGGGGCCTCAACGGCTCGGGGGCCTGGGAGAAGCTCTCGGCCTTGGTTGCCAGATCCTGGGCGTAGTTTTCACCGCAGTCGACGAGGCCGACTTCGATGGCCCGTTCGACGATCTCCTTCGGCCATGTTTTGGTGACGGCGATCACTGTCACCTCCCGACCGGCGGAGACGCGGTTGATTCGCTCTCTCACCGAAGCCAGACGAGATCGAATCTCATCCACGGTTGCCAATGGCTCACTCATCAGCTGGCGTCCGACTCGATCCAAGCGACCACTGTTTGACGGCCTTGATCGCCGCGAACTCGGTGGCTGAAATAGCTCGGCGAACTGGTGCACGGTCCAACGTCTGGAGTCGGCCAACCGGCGGCCTGGCACGCAGCGGTAACGGCAGCGGGCATGTCGAGTGCCGTGCCGCCATCGGCGGTTGCGCCTCGGACGCTTGGCCCGTACCGCTTTGCCACGACCTCAAGATCGTCGCCGCCAAATTCGTAGGACTCGGGGTGTATTAGCGGACCTACAAGGGCCCGCACCGGCCTGCCTCCGGCCGCCAGTAGCTGGGCCGCGGCCTTCTCAACGATTCCTGCAACCAATCCACGCCATCCGGCGTGAACAACCGCCACGCCGCTCTCGGCGACCAGGACGACCCCGGCGCAGTCTGCGGTGGTAACAGCGATCGGACAGCTCGGCCTGAAGGTCAAGGCACCATCCGCTTCAACTCCCGCGTGTTGCCCGGGGTTCGACACTTCGACTACGTGCGCACCGTGGACCTGCTTCAACCACGTCCAGTCGGCAGAGGCAATTGCGTGCCGTCGCTCCGACAGGTCCGGAGCGGGAGACACCACCTGAAAGTCCCCATCGGATGCATCGGAAACCCGGATCTGAACCACACCCGTCGGGATGTGAATCTCCGTCGACTTCATCGGTCTTCAGGCAACACCGGCCTACTTCAGAAACGAAGGAACGTCGAAGTCGTCGTCCGGGTCTTCGACGTCGTCAAACAGATCGACCGACATTCGGCTCTTGTTGGATCCGTCACCACGACCGCGGGCATTTCCGGACTGCTCATGGTCGACAGTGTCGAAGCCACTCGAGGAGTTGGCTTGTGCCTCGACCCCATTAGTGTCACGCAGATCCAAGGTCTTTTCTTCGAAGCGGTCGAAACCCGCTGCGATCACCGTCACCTGGATGTCCTCTTCGAGCGTTTCATCGACCACGGTTCCGAAGATGATGTTGGCGTCGGGGTGAGCGACGTCGTGAATAATCTCCGCTGCTTCGGACACTTCAAAGAGTCCAAGGTCGCTGGAACCGGCGATGGTCAGAAGAATGCCTCTGGCTCCCTCGATGGAAGCCTCGAGCAGTGGGCTGGCGATGGCGGCCCTTGCTGCGGACAAGGCTCGACCTTCGCCGCCGGCTCGTCCGATGCCCATCAGAGCGCTTCCGGCTTCGTGCATGATCATCCGCACGTCGGCAAAGTCGGTGTTAATTAAGCCTGGCGTAGTGATCAGGTCGGCGATGCCGCTGACACCTTGCAAGAGAATCTCGTCGGCCATACGGAAGGCCGCCACCATCGACGTTTTCTCATCCGCGATGGACAGGAGCCGGTCGTTGGGAATGACGATTTGAGTGTCGACTTTTTCGCGGAGCCGTTTGATGCCGTCTTCGGCCTGGGCGGCGCGACGCCGACCCTCGAACCCGAACGGTCGAGTGATAACGGCAATCGTCAGAGCGCCCTGGCTCTTGGCTATCTCAGCGATGACGGGCGCTGCACCCGTTCCGGTGCCGCCACCCTCTCCGGCGGTAATGAAGACCATGTCGGCCCCGGAAAGGGCCTCGCTGATCTCATCTCGATGTTCTTCGGCCGCCTGCTCACCGACCGCCGGGTCGCTTCCGGCGCCGAGGCCCCGGGTAAGTTCACGCCCTATATGGATCTTGGTCTCAGCGTCGCTCATCAGCAGCGCCTGAGCATCGGTGTTGACCGCGACGAAGTCAACGCCACGCAGTCCAGCGTCGATCATGCGGTTCACGGCATTGCAGCCACCGCCGCCGACACCGACGACCTTGACTACCGCCACGTAGTTTTGACTACTCATTGTCATCCCAGGGTAGCACTCGGATTTGAACCCATTGGGTTCTTCGGGTTCGGCTCGTGTCAGCCATCTTGCCCACCAGTCTCGCCGTCGGCACAGGATCTCGTCAGCGAAGGGGCCGAAGGTACCGATACATCGACCGATTCCAGGCATGAAAGATCAACCTGCTGCAGCACCGTTTCGAGAGATTGGTATTTGGCGCCCAGCTGTCTGCTGTCGCCAAGACGGGCACGGCTTCCGGAGGTGAGCACTACGAAGAGCTCTTCGTCCGCCACCTCGATCTGGCCAACTATGTCTCGGATATCCGCCGGTGCTGAGAGCAAGAAGTTGATGGCCAATGCCACTGACGGCGGAGCTGATTGCCCCAGCTGAATGTCGACCGCCAACCCCTGCACCAGGGGAATCGGTGCTGCGTCCACCACTAGATCGCTCGACAACCTGGTGACCTGAATGCCGTCTTGATCAACCCCGACGAAGTCCGATCCATCGGTTCCAGCTAGTGCCAGCAACGTCTGTCGTTGCTCAACCTCCACCACGACGGTGCCGTTCCAAGAACGGGAGACAGCGGCCGACCTGACCCAGGGAAGCTCCTCGACAAGACCTTCGACCGCCGCGGTGTCCACGTCGACGAGGGGCTGACCAGGTTCGATATCGGTGGCGCTGTACACCTCGGAGGCAAGATCTCGATCCACGCCGTTTACGGTGACCACATCGACTGCCAGCGCCGAGCTGTTGAGCAGACCGATGACGGCCACGATTAGGAAGGCCACAAGGGCCAAACCGGCTACCCATCGCAGCCGTCGTGCACCTCGACGCCTCCGGACTTCGTGTCGCCGTTGAGCGAATCGGTCCGAGTCGTTTGACCGAGCGCGACCTCGACGCTGGGAGCGGCCACTGCGCGAACGTGTAGCCGTCATCGCCCCGGCTCCCCTGTCGCCGTGATCTGGGTCACGGCATCAAAGCCGACCAGAACATTCTCGGGACGTAGCTCAACGTCATAGGCTTCCAACACCCGTCGGCGAAGCTCGACGATAAGACTGAACACATCGTCAGCCGACCCGTTGGGTTCAGCTTGGATGAAGTTGGCGTGTTTCTCCGAGACCGAGGCCGAACCGACAGAGAATCCCTTGAGCCCGAGCGCATCGATCAAACGTCCGGCCGAGTCGTCATCCGGATTGGCGAATACGCTTCCGGCGTTCTGTCCCCCGGGTTGGTTCGCCCGGCGCCAGCGAACGATCTCGCTGATCTCGGCCGACGAGCGATCAGGGTCGCCCGGCTGTAGTTGAAGTCGGCACGACAAGACGATGTGACGGGAGTTGACTGAAGAGGTGCGGTAGCCAAAGCCAAGCTCGTCAAGCGTCCAGTTGGAAGCGCGTCCCTCCGCCAGGTCAAAGACAGATGCCGTCACGACACTGGCGGCCATATCGGAGCCATGTCCGCCAGCGTTCATTCGTACCGCTCCACCGATCGAACCTGGAACGCCAACCGCCCACTCGAAGCCGGTCAGACCGGCAGCCGCTGTACGTCGGGCCGCAACCGGCAACAGAGTGGACGCTCCGCAGACGACGAGCCTCCCGTTGCCGGCCTGCTCGTCAGACCGAATCTTTTCTCTGTCAACACCGGAATCGGCGTCCAGGTCGATGAAGTCAAAGGCGTCGCCAAGACGGACGACCACGCCCTCGAAGCCAGCATCGGAGACCAATAAGTTGGACCCTTTCCCGACCGTGAGAACCTTGCAGCCCTGCTCAGCGACAAGAGCAGAAACCAGCTGCAGGTCGTCCTCTGATTCGACGGTCACCAACACAGCGGCTCGGCCGCCAACCCGGTACGTGCAGTACTGACCGAGGTCGGCGTCGAACTCGACCTGTGACGGATTCAGGTCGGCCAGCAGCCATTTGGCCGTCGTCACCAGCGACTCCGCCACGGGTCTAGCCGCCACGTTCTTCCAAGGCGGCGATGAAAGCGTCGGGCATGGTCGTAAGGTCGCCTGCGCCCAGGGTCATGCACAGATCGCCGGGTTGTAACTCGGGCACCACTGCGGCAGTCAAATCATCCAGTGACTCCACGTAGCGCACGTCGCGGGTCGAGTCCTGCTCGCCAACAATGTTGGCGATGAGCTCACCGGAAATTCCCGGTCGGGGCTTCTCCCCCGACGGGTAAATGCCGGTAACAAAGAGCACATCGGCGTCGACAAAGGCCTCGCCGAACGTGTTCCAAAGCTGTTCGGTTCGGCTGTACCGGTGAGGCTGGAACACGACGACCAGTCGCTCAGGCTCAAGGCTGCGGGCGGCGGCCAAAGCGGCTCGAACCTCTGTGGGCAGGTGGGCGTAGTCATCGACAAAATCAACGCCTGCCGCTTGGCCACGTCGCTCGAAGCGGCGACCAACACCGCCAAAGGCGCTGAGTGCACCGGCCGCGGCCACAACATCGCCACCCAACGCCCCAACCGTGGCCAACGCAGCGGTGGCGTTGCGGGCGTTGTGCATCCCGGGCTGCAACAACCCGATCGATGCCTCCTGACGACCCGCACCAACGGTTGGCTCCGGGCCTTCGACATCGAAGCTGATACCCGTCGGGGTCGGAATGGGGTTGACGATGCGCCAATCGGCGCCAGCGGCAACACCGTAGGTCACCGTTGCCACTTCGGGCCCCAATCGTTCCAATAGGGCGGCTGCGCCAGGGTCGTCTAAACAGATGACCCGCTGGCCCGGTGCCTGCGTCACGAACTGGACGAACGCCTGCTCAAGCCCCTCGAACCCGCCGTAATACTCCAGGTGGTCAGGCTCCACGTTGGTGACGATGACCGTCTGGGCATGAAGCTCGATAAAGGTGCCGTCGCTCTCGTCGGCCTCCACCACCAAGTATTCGCCGGTTCCGACGCTGGCGCCCGAACCAAGATCCATAAGATTGCCACCGACGATAAAGGCAGGATCAAGTCCGGCACCTCTCATCGCAGCGGTCAACATTGCCGACGTTGTGGTCTTGCCATGAGTGCCGGCTACGGCAATGGTTCGCCATACTTTCGTCAGCGCGGTCAACATTTCGGCTCGCCGGAGTACCGGCATTCCGGCGGCAGTGGCGGCTTCCATCTCGGGATTGGTAGGCGGAATCGCGGTTGAGTGGGTGACTATCTCGGCCGATCTCACGTTTTGGCCGTCGTGCCCGATCCGAACGTCGATCCCCATGTCGATGAGCCTGGAGGTGACTGCGCTCTCCGCCATATCCGACCCCGATACGGTGTGGCCCCGGTCGTGCAGCACATGGGCGATGGCGCTCATGCCGGCGCCTCCGATTCCAATGACGTGAATGTGACGAGGTTCCGAGAGGTCGATCTCGGGCGATGGTTGTTCGACTTGAGGTCCGGCGCCGGTGGCCACTACAACTCTCCTTTGGCGGTCGCAGGCATGTCGATACCTGCCACTCGGGCGACGATTCGGGCCACGGCGTCGGCGGCTTCGGGACGTCCGACCGACTCGGCTGCGACGGACATCGATGCCATATGCTCTCGATCCGCCAGGATCGGTCCAAGCACGTCGGCCAGCTTGTCCGTTGTCACCTCGGCATCATCCAATAGCAGGGCACCACCGACCGCCACCAGTTCAGCGGCGTTGGCCCGTTGATGGTCCCGGGTGGCGATCGGAAGCGGCACCAGGACCGACGGCAGACCGACCGCACTTAGCTCCGAGACCGTCGAGGCGCCGGAACGACACAGCGCAATGTCGGCGCCACGAAGCACCTCGGCCATGTGATTCTCGTAGTCGACGGTGACATAGAGCAAGCCGTCGGGTGAAGCCTGCGGGTGATCGGTTCCAAAACGTTCCCAATCCCGACGACCCACGATGTGATAGATAGCCAAATCGGATCGATCAGCCCAACGGGTGGCCAATTCAGCGACCGCTTGATTGATTCTGGTCGCTCCGAGCGATCCGGCCCACACCGCCAGCAGGACTCGGTCCGCCATGGCGTGGGACTGCCCCGGCCAAAGCCTGTCGGCCATACGGTCTCGGGCTTCGTCGCGGTCGACGGACTGGACCGCTTCAACCACACTGGCACGAATAGGGTTTCCGGTCAGCTCACCGTTGGGAAGGTCGGTGTCAGGGAACGGAAGGGCGCTGACGGTGGCGAACCGACCGAATAGCCGGTTCACAGCGCTGGCCCGAGCGTTCTGCTCGGTGATAACCAGCGGAACACGAGCCGCAACTGCGGCTGCCGAACCGGCAAACGCGGCGTAGCCGCCCAGGCAGACCACCACGTCGGGACGAAGCGACCGCACAGTGCTGCGGGCCCGTCGGAGACCGGTGAGCAATCCGGTGATCGCACCGAAATTATCTCGAACCGCCTGCGGGGCAAGCGAACGTCTGATACCTCTCCCCGGAAGGAGATCGATTTCAAAACCGGCTGCGGGAACGAGGGTTTTCTCGTTGCCTCGTTCTCCCCCCAGGAAACGAATCTCGTCCGGGCGAAGTCCAAGCTTCACCAACGATTCAGCCACGGCAATCCCTGGGTTGGTGTGGCCGGCCGTTCCACCACCGGTAATGAGGACGCGACACGATGAAGTAGTCATACCAACTCCGGTTCCGGGGCCCGACGAGCCACGCTGACCAGGAGGCCACCGGCGGCAAGTGTGGTGACGAGACTTGACCCACCGGCTGACACGAACGGCAACGGTTCTCCCGTCGTCGGCAGGAGGCCGAGCACAATGGCAATGTTCAAGAAGGCCTGGAAGACCAGCCAAACGGTGATTCCGGCCGCCAACAGCATGCCGAAACGGTCCGGTGCGGCCAAGGCGGTACGAACACCAAGTGCAGCCAACATGACAAAGGCCAAGATCAAGGCGGTGGCGCCAACTAGTCCGACCTCTTCCGCTACGACAGCGAAGATGAAGTCAGAGTGAGCCTCCGGCAGGAAACCCCACTTGGCCCGGCTGGCACCGAGTCCGACGCCCCAAAGACCGCCCGATGCGATCCCAACCTGACTTTGGATGATCTGGAACCCGCTGTCCTGGGGGTCGGCCCAGGGATCGAGGAAGCTCTTCAAACGGTCAAAGCGATACGAGGCCATTACCGCCAACACCGCCCCGGCCGCTGTCAAGGCTCCAGCCCAGGCGAAGAGGCTTGAAAGGCGTGCCCCGGCAACAAAAAGCATCAACCAGGCGACTGCGCCCAGAACAATTGGTGTACCCAGTTTTGGTTGAGCCACGATGAGCGCCGACAGCGTGATCAGAACGATCATTACCGGACGAACCGTCAACTCCGGGCGATCCATTCGCCGTTCCCGTCGGGCGAGAAGGTCAGCGACGAAAACAACGAGGGTCAACTTGGCCAACTCGGAAGGCTGAATCCGAAACTCCCCGAAGCCAATCCAGCGTCGAGACCCATTTACCGAGACGCCGAAGCCGGGCAGGAAGACCACAATCAGCAACACCACGCTGAGCAGCAGAGCGGGCATGGCCAACCGGCGAAGGATTCGGTAGTCGATGCGGCTGGCGACTACGAAGGCAACAGCGCCGATGGCGGCCCAAATCGCCTGGCGACGAAAGTGGAAGAACGGTGTATCGGAGTTCTGGTAATTGAGGCTGGTCACCGATGAAGCCGACAGCACCATCACCAGGCCAAACAACGTCAAAACGATGAAGACTGCAGTGAGGAGCGCTGCCAGACGCTCGCCGAAGTCGGTGGCCGGCAGCTGCTTACTCCGACGTTTGCGTGAAACGTTGCGTCGGGTCGAATCGACGGGCCGACGAGGGGAACTCGAACGTCGCCCACCTCTGGTAGCGGTCATGGCGCCAGCACCTCGCTTTCGACAATTCGGCGGAAGTCGAGTCCGCGGGCAACATAGTTCGGATACCAGTCAAACGACGTGCACGAGGGGGATAACAGCACGACGTCGCCGGGCTGGGCAACCGACCGGGCCGACTCGACGGCCGCTTCCATTGAGTCGGCGGGGTGCACGGGAACGACTCCTTCGAAAACCTCGCGAACTTCGTCGGTGGCATCGCCGGTGGCGATTACCGCCTTCACCGGCGGGACCGTGGTTCGAAGTACGTCAAGATCGAGACCCTTATTCTTCCCCCCGGCGATGAGAACGACCGAGTCAAAACCACCGACCGCTGCCAGTGTTGCGTGAGGAACGGTTGCTTTCGAGTCGTTGAACCAGCGAACACCGTCGCGCTCCCCGACCAGTTCAACCCGATGCTCCATTCCGCTGAAGTTGACCAACGTGTCAACGACGGCGTCAGTCTTCGCTCCGGCGGCAGTAGCCAAGGCGGCGACCGCCAAGGCGTTGGCCAAATCGTGGGGCTGCTTGCGCTGCAGATCATCAACATTGATGACGAAGCCATCAGGTCCGGTCAGCCGGCGATCAGCGCCGTCATTGTCGACCCGCCATTGGGCGTCGGCCACGGCTGAATCGATGGAGAATACCTGGACCGATGCATCGTTTGAGACAGCTCGGTCGAGGTATCCCATAACAACCGGATCATCACCGTTGGCGACAGCGACCGCCGACTCGGGAAGGTGCGACCAAATCGACGCCTTTGCCTCCATGTAGGACTCAAGCCCGGAGTGGGCGTCAAGGTGATCGGGTGAAAAGTTGAGCCATCCCGCAATGTTGGGGGCGAACCGTCGGCTGTGAGCCAGCCGAAACGAGGACGCCTCCACCACGAAGACCTCGATCTCGCTTTGTTCCAACGCCGCCACAAACGGAATGTCGGTGTTGCCGACCGCTTCGGCGTTGATGCCGGATCGGTTGAGCGCCTCGGTGACGAGCATCGTTACCGAGGTCTTGCCGTTAGTTCCCGTGATGGCCACGATCGGCCGGTTGTCCCAGGCTGCGGCGAGATCAAACTCACTAAGTACCGGGGTGGCAGTGTCCGCCGCGGCGGCAAAGGCCGGATGGTGGTCCGGAACTCCTGGGCTGGGCAGCAGCGCCGATGCCTCGGCGACTCGGCGGGGTACGTCGTCCACCGCGGGACTAACGATCAACTCAATGTTCAGCTCGTTGGCTTTGGCCGTCAGTTCATCGCCACCGCGGTCGTCGAGAACTGTCGGGCGGATCCCTCGTGATACAAGAAAGCCGGCGATGGCCTGCCCGGTAATGCCGAACCCGATGATCAGTGGGCTGGCAAGTGGCAGATCGTGCTGCGATGCGGCGGGCGAGAATGTCATTGCGTCACCGACGCCACGTAGTCGACATAGAAAAGACCGAGGGCGAAGAGCGTCAACGCCCCGCCGATCAACCAGAAACGGATGATGACTTTGGTTTCTTTCCAGCCACGGAGTTCGAAGTGATGGTGGATCGGCGCCATCCGGAACAGCCGCTTACCTTTGGTCACTTTGAAAAAGCCGACCTGAAGAATGACTGACGCCGCCTCCATCACGTAGATCCCACCGATTATCGGAAGTAGCAGGTGGGTGTTCGTCGATAGAGCCATAGCGGCCAACCCGGTTCCAATGGCCAACGACCCGGTGTCACCCATGAAGATGTCGGCCGGAGCAGCGTTGAACCACAAGAAGCCTGCGCAGGCCGCCAACATCGCCACCGCGACGACGGCAATGTCCAGCGCATGGGGAACGACGTAGATGTCGTTGAATGTGTCCTCATCGCTGAGTTGGCGAAAGATCCAAAAGCCAATCAGCGTGTAGGCGGCGTAGGAGAAGATGCCGGAACCGGCGGCCAAGCCGTCGAGTCCGTCGGTGAGGTTGACGGCGTTCGAGGTGGCGTAGATCAAGACCACGGCCCAGATCACCCAGCCGACCGGTCCGAAATCGAGACCCCAAAGGTCGTGTCGAGCGAAGCTGAGAGTCGTCGGCGGCTGCACCCCGCCGAGGGTGCGGCTTAGTATTGCGAAGGCAAGCGCCACACCAAGCAAACCGGCGGTCTTCATCTTGGCGTTCAAGCCCAAGTTGCGTTCTCGCGAAACCTTGATCCAGTCGTCCAAGAAGCCGACCAGTCCAGCGGCGCAAATCGCAGCCATCACCAGAAGGCCGGTGCGAGTGACGATGCTGCCGACCGGGGTCAGCCGAAGCAAGATGTCGCTCAGCAGGTACCCGCCCAGGCCCCCGAAGACGATGCCAATACCGCCCATGGTGGGGGTTCCGGCCTTGACCATGTGGCCTTGTGGGCCGTCCTCGCGAATAGGCTGTCCGATTTTCGAACGAGTCAGGATGTCTATCAGCAACCGAGTTGCCAACGCGGAAACGACAAAGGCGATTCCAGCGGCGATCAGGAGACGAATCACGTGGCTGCCCCCAGGGTTTCCTCTACTACCTGGCGGTCGTCGAAGTCCAGGGTCTGATCGCCAATGACCTGGTACGTCTCGTGACCCTTGCCGGCGATGAGGACAACGTCACCCGGTGCCGCTGCGGTCAACGCAAACTCGATGGCTTCACGGCGATCCAACACGAAGTGTGCGTCATTCGGTCGGCTAAATCCTTCTTTGATAGCGGCCATGATGGTTGACGGGTCCTCCGACCGGGGGTTGTCCGAGGTCACTATCACGGTGTCGGCCCCGTGCTCTGCCACCCGACCCATTTCCGGTCGCTTCTGAACATCTCGATCTCCACCACATCCAAACACGACGAGTACGTTGGCGGTCCCGGCCGCCTGTCTCGCTGCGGTCAAAGCGGCGTCGAGGGCGTCCGGTGTGTGAGCGTAGTCGACGGCGACAAGGAAAGGTTGGCCCCTCTCAACCAATTCGAAGCGGCCACGTACCGGCTTGGTTCCGCCAAGCGCAGCAGCCACTGTTGGCTCATCCAGGCCGAGTAATGACGCAGTGGCGGCGGCGGCCAAGGCGTTGGAGACGTTGTGGGCCCCCGCGAGGGGAAGGTCAACCGGGTGACCTCGCCAGCTGAACAGGCTGTGGGCTCCGTCGAATCGCAGACCTTCGGCATCAGCCAGCGTGTAGGACACCAGGTGGGACAGGTCAGAACCGTCGCCGTCGAGGAGCCGTCGCCCGTAGTTGTCGTCGGCGTTGACTACACCTGTCGAGGTGAACGTCGTGTTGAACAATTCGGCCTTGGCGGCGAAGTAGTTGTCGACGGTGCCGTGGAAATCCAGGTGGTCGTGAGTCAGGTTGGTGAAAACGGCGGCTGCGAATTGCGTACCGGTCACTCGCTTGAGCGCAAGGGCATGGGAGGAAACCTCCATGGCCATTACGTCAACACCACGCTTCAGGGCGTCGGCCAGAAGGCGCTGAAGGTCCGTCGACTCGGGCGTCGTTCGGGCGCCCTTCAAGGTGCCAATCAAGTCGGCCTCAACACCGGCCGCCGAGAACACGTCAACCAGAAGCTGAACAATCGAGCTCTTCCCGTTTGTTCCCGTCACGCCGATCACCCGGAGCTTTGAGGACGGGTGATCGTGAATAGCGGCGGCGGCGGCGCCCATGACGGCGCGAACGTCGCCAACCACGATCTGCGGAACTTCAAGTTCCAGTTCTCTTTCGACCAGAAGAGCCGAGGCTCCTGCTGCGACGGCCTGAGCGGCGAAGTCATGCCCGTCGGCTACATGGCCGGGGACACAACAGAAAAGCCATCCGGGCCCGACGGCGCGTGAATCATGGGAGGCGTCGACAAGAACGCTCTCGGGCTCGGCCGACGATTGCGACTTGGCGACCAGGCGAGCTTCCGGAAATAGCGAAGCCAGGTAGTCGACCAGGCCATCCATCGAGATAACCACTAGGGACCGTCCGTTGCCAGGTCCGGTTCATCCTGGCCGAGTGAAGGCTGAGCGCCGTCATCGGGCGCCATGGCGTCGCCGACGGGAACCACCTCAGCTCCATCCGAGTCGAGCTCAGGGTTTGCTTGGGAGGCGGCGGGTTCGGCTTTCACCCGAGCACCCGGATCTACCGATCCGTCGTCGGGCGGAACACCGAGAATTCGTAGTGCGTAGAGAGCCACGTCGCTGAACACTGGAGCGGCGACCGTCGACGCCGCCCAACCTTGCTGAGGTTCATCCACCACGATGACCATGGAGAGGCGCGGATTGTGAGCCGGGACATAACCGGCGAACGTGGCCACATAGCGGCGGTTCCCGTCCTGGCCGTA
>CALJMD010000012.1 GCA_937981915.1 uncultured Acidimicrobiales bacterium | reverse complement strand
GGTAGGCGTCGGTGATTGCCTTACGGACGTGGGGCATGACGTAGTCGTCGTTGACCGAGCGGGCCAGCTTCGGGGCGAGAGCAAGCCCTGCGGTGGCGTGACCCCAACCGACGATGCGTGAGGCACCGATCGTTGTGTCGGTTCGAGGTTGCTGCCCTAGTGCCGGTCGGTGTTCGGCCAACCAGCGCTCGGACGCCAGCACCACGCCGGCCGCGCCGTCGGTTATCTGGGTGACGTCGTTGCGTCGCAACCGTCCGACCACAACCGGATTGGCTCGATCGTCGTCGCCGAATGAATCCGATGACAGCTCCCACTGTCGGGTTTGAGCGTTGGGGTTGTCCTTGGCGTTGCGCAGGTTGAGTTCGCCAATCGCCCTCAGGTGGGCGTCATCGAGGCCGAATCGTCGGTCGTACTCGTCGGCGACCTGATCGAAGACGTACGGCCAGAAGAATTGAATCCCGTCGGTTTCGTGACCGACCCAGGCCGCAGCCGTTTGTACTTCGGCTGCTTGTGCACTCGGCATGCACTTTTCTTGTTCGACGCCGATGACGAGGACACAGTCGTAGCGTCCGGCTTCGATCTCGGCCATGGCGGAGAGAACGGCCATCGACGACGAGGCACAGGCCGCTTCGTGTCGCATCGCCGGTTTCCCCCAGAGGCCGTCAACCACGGTGGCCGGCATGGCGCCGAGGTGACCTTGGCCCGTGTAGAGCTGGCCGAAAGCGTTACCGACATGCACCGACTCAACGTGTTCGGCCCCGATTCCGGCGTCGTCCAAAGTGGCTTCGGTTACCTGGCGGACCAGGTCACCGATATCGTCGCCCTGCTTGGCAGTGTTGACGGCGAAGTCGGTTTGGTGGCCCCCAAGAATCGTCACTGGACTGGATGCAGACGTCTGTGCCATAACTTGAGCCTAGATTTGCGCCCCCGCGGGGACAAAGCCGGACTGATGTTTGTGTCGGTGAGCGACACTGGAAGGATGACCCAAGACATGAACGGTTTCAGCGATCCGATCTCCTCCAACACCGCTTCCTCTGAGAACGTGGCTTCTTATGAGGTGGTCTGGCCCCGTTCCCCCAGAGGCGTTCAACGTCGTCGACGGGCCGACCGCCTCGCCGATCTGAACGGTAAACGAGTCGGTTTCCTCTGGGACTATTTGTTCCGAGGCGACGAGCTGTTCCCCGTTTTGGCCGAACAGCTGCGTTCTCGTTTCCCCGACATTGAGATCGTCGACTACGAGAGCTTCGGCAATCTTCACGGCGCCGATGAGAAGGAGCGGGTGGGTCGGTTACCCGATGACCTCCGTAACCGTGGAGTCGATGCCGTCGTCTCCGGAATGGGTTGTTGAGGTAGCTGTACGCCCGCCGTGATGCGGGCCGCCATCGCCGCCGAATCAGCCGGCATACCTTCGGTATCCATTGTCTGTGACGGGTTTGTTGGTCAGGCCACGGCCACGGCCAGAGGGTTGGGCTACGACGGGCTGCCTCTGGCGGTGACCGTCGGACACGTTGACGCTCAAAGCGTCGAGGAGCTCGAACGCAACTTCGTTGAGTCCACGGTCGATCAGATCATCAACGGATTGACCTCGACTGACCCGACCCCTGATAGTGAAAGCAGCGAACCGTCAGCGGTCGAAGTGGTGTGCCGCGGCACCATCGACGACATCAACCAGCGATTCCTGTCGGAGGGCTGGAGTGACGGCAACCCGATCATTCCGCCCACCCTGGACCGGGTCGAACGGTTCCTCGACGGTTCCGGACACGACCCATGGAAGACCTTGGGGGTAGCGCCATCATCCGGTCGGGATCTCACCGTTTGGTCGGTGGCAGTCAACGCCGTCATGGCTGGCTGTCGACCCGAGCACCTCCCGATACTCCTGGCCTTGACTGAGATCTTGGCTGATCCGGCGTACGGGTCCGAGCACTCGGGGAACACAACGGGTGCGGATGCCGTCATTGTGTTGGGCGGCCCCAATGTGGGGGCCTTGGGTTTCAATTTCGGACCGGGTGTCATGCGTGAAGGGGCGCACGCAAACACCAGCGTGGCCCGATGGTTGCGGCTGTACTTACGCAACGTCCTGGGTTTTCGAACTGATGAACATGACAAGGCGACGTTCGGCAACCCGACCCGGCCGGTGTTGGTTGAAGATGGCGGGTGTCTGGCCGAAATCGGCTGGCGTTCACTGGCCGCTCAACTCGGCGCCCACGGGAACGAGATCAACAGCAGTGACATGAGCAGTAGTGACGATGTGGTCTCGATGGCGCGAACGAACAGCGGGACCCTGATCGGAAGTGTGTTCGGGTCGACTCCCGACGAAGTGCTGCCGTATTTGGCCAACGGTCTGGCTCGAGTCACCGCGTGGGACCTTACCCATGTCTATGGGCTGGGAACCGAGCAGTACCAGCCGTTGTTGGTGGTGTCGCCGCTGATCGCCCGACTGTTCGGGCGGGCCGGTTGGGGTCTTGACCGAGTGCAGGCCGCCCTGTTTACTCACGCCCGAATTCCGGCCGAAACGTTTGAGAACTTCATCGGCTCGTGGACCAACTTGACCGCCGGCCGCCGCACCTTGACCGACCTTGTGTCCGAGGGCGCGTTGCCTGCGGTGTTCGCAGAGTCCGACGACCCGCGGCGTATGGTGCCGATCGTGACCCGCCCGGAACAGTTGTTGGTTACCGTGTCGGGCGATCCGACCCGGGCCAACGCCTATGCGTTGAGCAACGACGGGCCGCATGGCTGGTGGACGGCCAAACAAATCGACCACACTCCGGCCAGCGATTTGGTCTGCAATATTGGCGGTGAATGCAGCCCGATCGATTAGGTCGGCCCTATCGGCGGTGGCCACGATTGGACCGCCGCGGTAGGTGCTGTGCGCTGGCGTCTGGCCCTTGTGGTCACCGCCCACTGGCGCCACGCCAGGACGCCGGCGACCGCTGCTAGGCCGATCGACAGCGCCGGCACCAGTGCTCCGCCATCGGATTGGAGATTGGCAAGAGTGTTGATGGCCTGAGGGATTGCTACCAGCAGAAGCAGGATGTCGCAGATGGTCAACAGGACGCTCACGGTTCGCAGCCGGTTCCAATTTTGGTCTCGGGCCGAGGTGTGCTGCAGATACAGCAGCACAAGAATTGGGAGGCAAAACGGCGCCGCTACGGCCAGTCCGAAGCCGAGACCGATGAGGGCTACCCCTGGTGAGCCTTCGGTGAAGCCGTTTGTGGCGATCAATCCCACCAGCACGACGACCGGGGCGGCCAACAGGAACAGCAAGATCGCTTTCAGCCACGAGACGGCAGTGGCGCGTCGTGCCAGCTCTTGTTCCGGGTCGCCGCTGTCGAGACTGTTCTGGTCGGCGCTAGTGCTGTTCATGGATCCCCCGCATGATCGCCCGCTCTCGGTGCCCAATTGTAAAGCCGGAGCTATTGGTGGTGGCAAGCTGCGCTGTCTGGTTGTCGTTTGTGAGCGTCAGCTTTCGTCGGAGAGTGGTCGGATAGTCTGGAGGGAGCATGACTGTCGCCCCTACGATCACCGACGGACTCAACCAGGCCCAGCGGGATGCGGTTACCCATCAGGGAGGTCCGCTTCTGGTGGTGGCCGGAGCCGGGTCGGGTAAGACCAGGGTTCTTACCCGCCGCATCGCCTGGTTGATTGACAACGGCGTTTCGCCGTTCGAAATTTTGGCCATCACCTTCACCAATAAGGCGGCCAGTGAGATGAAGCACCGGGTTTCGGCGCTCATCGGTCCGGTGGCGGAGAAAATGTGGGTGTCGACCTTCCACTCGGCCTGTGTACGGATTCTCCGCCGTGAGGCCGACATCATCGGTTTCAAGTCCAACTTCACCATTTATGACCAGGCCGACGCGGTGCGGATGGTCGGCTACGTCATTCGCGACCTGGGTCTCGACCCGAAGCGATATCAGCCGAGAGCCGTCCACGGGATTATCAGTTCGGCCAAGAACGACGGGTTTGATCCGGCGACGTATCAGGCCAAGGCCGAAATGGGGATCGAGAAGCGGGCGTCCGATGTTTACATCGAATACCAGAAGCGGCTGCAACAGGCCACGGCCATGGACTTCGATGATCTGTTGTTGAACACGGTGAAGCTGTTTCGGCAGTCACCGGAGGCGTTGGCCTACTACCAGCGACGGTTCAAGCATTTGCTGGTCGACGAGTATCAGGACACCAACAGCGTCCAGAACGAGTTGGTGGTTCGCCTAGCTGAGCAGCACCGCGAAGTGACCGTGGTCGGTGACTCCGATCAGTCGGTGTACCGGTTCAGGGGCGCCGACATTCGCAACATCATCGAATTCGAGACGGCGTTCCCCGACACGACCGTGGTCCTGTTGGAGCAGAACTACCGGTCGACGCAAACCATTCTTGACGCCGCCAACGCCGTGATCGCCAACAACTTCGGTCGTAAACCAAAGAACCTTTGGACCGAGGAGGGCTCGGGGGAGCGGATCGTCCGTTATCACGCCGACGATGAGGTTGATGAGAGCCAGTTCGTCGCTTCCGAGTTCGCACAGATGCACGACACCGGCGATTTCCGCTGGGGCGAGATGGCGGTCTTCTACCGCACCAATGCCCAGTCTCGTGTCATCGAGGAATACTTCATGCGGGTCGGAATCCCGTACAAAGTGATTGGCGGCACCCGTTTCTACGACCGTCGCGAGGTCAAGGACGCGGTGGCGTACTTGAAGGCGGCGGCCAACCCGGCCGACGAGGTGTCGGTCAAACGGGTACTCAACACCCCTAAGCGCGGTGTTGGCGACACGACGGTGGGCAAGGTCGAAGCGTTTGCCCGCATGCACGGGTTGACATTCACTGATGGGTTGCGACGGGCCGCTGATGCCGGGGTGACCGGCAAAGCAGTGAAAGGCATCGCCGGCTACCTCGACTTGATGGATGGTTTCGCCGACGATCTGGAGAAGGGACCGGCCGACGTGTTGGAGGCCATCCTTCGTGACACCGGCTACATCGCCGAACTCGAGGATCAACGGTCGGTTGAAGCAGAGGGACGGCTGGAGAACCTTCAAGAGCTGGTTGGGGTGGCCCGGCAGTTCGAAACCGTTGACGAGTTCTTGGAACAGATCAGCTTGGTCACCGACTCCGACACTCTGGCCGAAGACGAGTCGTTTGTGGTGTTGATGACGCTTCACGCCGCCAAAGGCTTGGAGTTCCCGGTGGTGGCCATCATCGGGATGGAGGACGGCGTGTTTCCTCACATGCGTTCCATGACCGACCCGGACGAAATGGAAGAGGAACGTCGACTGGCCTACGTCGGTATCACCAGGGCGCAAAACCGGTTGTATCTGACGAACGCCTGGTCGCGAATGTTGTTCGGCCAAACCAACTACAACCCGCCTAGTCGTTTCCTCGACGAGGTACCGGAAGGCCTGGTAACCAATGCCCCTGGCTCGCGTGACAGTGAGCGTCGATCGCGAGCGACCACGTTTGGCAGCGGGGGTTACGGCTCGAATCGGTCAGGTTTGGGAGGTGGCGGGACAGCGTCGACGTTCTCCGGCAAGAATCGGTTGGTGGACACTGCCATCAAGTCCGGCGGGCCGTCGGCGGCCCGAGCGGCCGAAACCGACTTGAAGATCGGCGATGACGTGACGCACAAGAAGTGGGGCGAAGGTGTGATCCTCGGCCTAGAGGGCACCGGGGACAAAACCGAGGTGGTCGTCAACTTCTCATCGGTCGGCCAAAAACGACTGTTGTTGGCGTGGGCTCCGCTGGAGAAAGCCTCGTAGCCGTGGCCCAGCCGCTCCTGGCCGACCAGGGGCCTGTACTAGGCTGACCTGAGTGACCGCCGAGGTCTGTTTCAGCTGCGAAACCGAGTTGCCGTCCGAGGCGGCCTTCTGTCCGACTTGTGGCGTCTCGGTGGAGGGCCAAGCGGCATTGCTGGACCCCTTTAGTCCGGTTGCAGGCGGCGACGATGGCGCAACCCGACCCGGCCCACGCCGAGGAGTGGTGGCGGCGATTGGAGCGGTCATAGCGCTTGGGCTTGGGGTAGCCGTCCTCGGCCGAACGGGCCCGGACCCCACTCCAGAGAGCGACGCCGTTTCGCCGGCTGTGACGTTGGTCGAGGACGCCGAGCGTGATGGAGGGACCGATGACTCGGCGTCGGAGCCAATTGACGGAGGTCAGGAGGTAGAGAGCGCCGACACTGACGTGGAAGAGGAGTCTGCCGAGCAGTCTGATCAGCCCGAGAGTGTGTCGGCGGCCGACTGGCCACCGTTATCGATCGATGCCGCCAGCGGCTCGGGTGAACCGGTATTGGGTCGAGCTACCGGCCAGTATCTCTTCATCACCCGTGCTGCCGACGTCATCCGGCTTGACCTCGACACCGGAGATACCGAAACCTACCGAACGCTTGCTCGGCCGATAGCGGCATTCAACGACGAGATTCTGTTGTGGACGGGCCAGGGCCTGGCTGCGGTTCCGGCCGCTGACGCCACTGTTGAGCCGCGAGTGATCTACAGCCGCCCGGTAGACGGAACGCTCCGCTCATATCTGGAGGCATTAAGTGTGCTCGACGGGGACCGCCTGGTCTTCGAGTTTGCCCTGTTCGCCAGTGGTGATGTCGGGCCGGTGAAGGTGCTGGTGGACCTGTCTTCAGGTGAGTCGACCAATATTGCGTTGCCGCCGCGGTCCAGTTCTGTTGGCGGGCTGGTGTCGGTACCAGGGGGCGGAACGTTCGACTTTGTCGAAGGCGAATTTCGGCCTGTCTTCCAGGGTGAGGTGGTGTCGGTCGGGCGTCGTTCGCTGATTGGCTATCAATGCTTGAATCCCTCGGACTGCAAGCTGATCCTCGTTGACCGGACGTCGGGGGAAACCCTTCCGGCATCGCTTCCCGATGTTCCCTTGCTCACCGATCTCTTCTTCGTAGATCCACAGGACCGATTCTTGCTGGTGGTTTTTGATCGCCCACGTTTATGGGACCTCGAACAGGGAGCGTATGTGGCCGACGGCTTTCTTGACGCTTTGACCGCCGATGGACCCCCTCGGGAAACTCCGGCTCAGGTGACCGTGTCCCCGGATGGTGGGTGGGTTGCCTCGGGGGCGTTCAACACCGTGCGATTCTTGGATCTGGAGAGCGGAGAGGAACGTACCGTCGAGCTTCCTCCCTCCGGTGTGCGTTTGGACACCATCGAGCAAGTGTTGTTCGTGGCCCAATCGGATTCGCCAATCGACTCGCCGTGAGCCTGGAACCGGCGTACGCCGAAGTATGCGTGGCGTGCGGGGCCGATCG
>CALJMD010000011.1 GCA_937981915.1 uncultured Acidimicrobiales bacterium | reverse complement strand
GAGGCATCAATGTCGTCGGCTGTTGCGTCGAGGTGGCGAGCCAGGGGACCCAGGTCATCCACCGGTATCGAGACATTGTGCCCGGGGGCCGGTTGTTCACTCATCGTTGTGGTCTCACGTTTCCCGCCTTCAGAGAACCTGCACAACAGACTAGCGCCGTTGCCCGAGATGGGCTTGGTCGCCGATCCCACGGCTGGTGCCTACCGTCTGGGTGACGTACATGGCCCGCTCTTGGTGGTGCGACTAGCATCATCGACATGGCTGAGTTGACGTTGGTTGGAAAAGCAGGCACGGCCGCCCTGGAGCAGGTTGGGCAAACACTGTGGGGATTCAAACCGAACCTCATGAGTGACATTGTTGACCAGCACGGAGCGGTCACGTCGGTGTCATGGTTCGCCCGCAACATGCCCGGCTACGAGCGAATCCTGAAGCAGTGGGGTCCGGTGCGCACCCACTTGGTGGCCAGCATCACCTCTGCGATGACCGGCTGTCCGTACTGCACGTATGGCCATGCCTATGCCCTGGAGCTCCACTACTTCAAGGAGCGGGGTGAACTGATGTCGGTTGACGAACGGGAAATCGAAAGTTGGTGTGGCCAGGACGAAGCGGCAGTGGTCGATCAGTTCCGGCGTCTTCTGGTCGACTCGGACTTGAGTGACGAGCTGGGCATCTTGGACCGTGTCGTCGAACTACGTTTGGGTCAGCCGGCCACGGAGTCGGTTGACGACACTAACATTTCTCATCTGTTGAAGATGTTTGAGTTCCTCAACAGCTGCGGGATCACGGCCCGTACCGAATCCGACGCCGCCCACGACCCCATTAACAAAGACGCCGAGCTGCGTGATCGCTACGCCCAGCAGCGGCAGGCAGAAGCGGCCTAAACGACAGAGCGCGATAGAGCGCGGATCGGTGAGCTTGGCTACAGCTTGGCGGCGGCTGCCGCCCACTCTTGTTGGCCGTAGTCGTCGATGAGCCTGAGGGTCTCGTCGACATCGTCGATGGTTACTGCCGGGTTCATGAACAGTAGGCGGAACGTGTTGAGTCCATCGGTCGGCTGATAGCCGACCATGGCTGTTCCCTCAGTCTGCATGCGAGCTTTGATCCGCGGTGCCACGGCATGCAGGGCCTCGCGTTCATCGTCGCTGAGCTGGCTCGGGTTCCAGTCCGGTCCACTTCGCAATTCCTTCGGCAGCCACTGAAAGACCACGTTGACGTAGCTACCGGGTGCCATCTTGACGAATTGGCCGTCCGACTCGGCAATTCGAGTTCGAACATGGTCGGCCAGATCCATGGCGTGGTCCACCCGGGCGGTGAAGCCGGTCTCGCCACGGGCCTTCCAGGTAAGCCAGAGCTTGAGGGCATCCACTCGTCGGGCACACAGGAACGTGCGATCGCCCGAGTCGAGCTCGGCGTTGAGTTTGTCAGGCTGAAACAGATAGTCGGCCTTGGACGAGAAGCAGGCGTCGAGCCGTTCCGGCTCAGCCACCGCCAACAAGGTGCATTGTTGGGTGAGCCCCATGACCTTGTGGGGGTTCCAAACGAACGAGTCGGTGAGTTCCACCCCGTCGAGAAGGTGGCGGGTCCGTGGAGAAAACAAAGCGGCGCCGCCGAAGCAGGCGTCCACGTGAAGCCACAGGTCATGTTCAGCGGTAACAGTCGCCATCGCCCGAAGATCGTCGAAAGCTCCGGTCACGGTGGTGCCTGCGGTGGCAACGGCGGCGAATGGCACCTCGCCCCGATCTTTCGAGTCCTGCACGGCGACGGATAGCGCAGCCACGTCCATTGTGCCGTCGGGTCCGTCGGCAACCTTGATAACCGAATCGGTACCCAAGCCGAGGACGGCGGCCGCCTTGCCGGTGGAGTAGTGGCTTGAGGCGGAAGCAAAGATGGTAAGTCGCTCCCCGCCGGTACCGACCCGAATCGAGTCCGGGCGTTTGCGGTGTCGGGCCAGTTGCAGCGCCATCATGTTGGCGGTTGAGCCCCCAGGGCACATGATTCCGGCCGCGCTGCGAAGCGGGTCATTGGCGTCGGTTTCGACAGTGGTGGGCCGATAGCCGAGCAGTTCGGCCAATCGCCCCACTACGGCGTTCTCCATCAAGGTGAAGACCGGGGCCATTTCAAAGGTTGCCAGTGTTGTGTTTAGGGCCGAGCCGAGCCAGTCGCCGGCCACTGCGATCGGGTCAGCTCCGGCGAAGTTCTGATTGAAGAATCGTGGATGCGCGGTGTGAACCGAACGGTCGATGATTAAGTCGACTGCCTGTTGGAGCGTGGCGTTGTCGACCGAATCGTGGGGCCTGAGCGCCAGTGACGACACCTGATCGAACTCGCTTTGCAGTTCATCAGGCGATGCCAGTTTGACCACGGGATCTGAACCGTGGCGATGCTCGACGACGGTTTCAAGTGCTCGCGCCGCGATGTAGCTGACGAGTTGCTCGGTTTGGCGATCGGTTTGAGTGCCCATTGCCAAGCCAGGGTAGGCCATGATCCTCATGGCCGACGGAGTCGGCCGCGTGAAGTAAAATCGGTTTGTGGCGGACGCTTCTCACCTCAACGATCGCTCAGCGGCGGGCCAACCTACGGTCGGCGGCCAACCTACGGTTGGCTTGGTTCTTGGTGTGGACGATGCCACCCCGCTCGAATTCTGGGTAGCGGTGGCCGACGGCCACACCTTGCAACTCGACGATGTCGTGGCCCTCAGTCGCGTGTTGCCGGACGGCCAGCAGGTCAAGATCTACGGCGTGGTGTCCCAGTTAAGGGCACGCCAGGAGGGAGCCAGCTTCCAAAGCGATGTGTTCTTGATCAACCAGGGTGTCCTGCCGGCTCAAACCAGTGAGGCAGCGCTCATCCAGCCGACACGGTTCGAGCCAGAGATCTTGGTCCCTCCACTCCCGGGAACCGAAGTTCGGGTCGCAGTTGATATTGAGCGTGACATCGCCCTGTCGTTCGACACCGTGGCCCGAGACCGCAAGCTTCCGGCCGGTCTTTCCCGCAACAACGAACCGGTCTTTTTGGACTTTGATTTCCTCGACGGCACCAAAGGTGCACACGTCAATATTTCCGGCATCTCAGGTGTGGCAACTAAGACCAGTTACGCCACGTTCTTGTTGTACTCGATGTTCGCCTCGGGAACCCTTGGTGCTGAGGCGGCCAACACCCGAGCCTTGATCTTCAACGTCAAAGGCGAAGATCTGCTCTTCCTGGACCACCCGAACAGCGAACTCGATGGCGAGCAGGCAGCACGGTACAAGCCGCTTGGGTTGGCCCCCGGTCCGTTCCGTGACGTAGGTGTCTTGGCCCCACCGCGCAAAGGTGACCCCAACGCCACACCGGCCACCGGGTCGAGACATCTTGGGGTTTCGCCGTTCTTTTGGACCGTCGCCGACTTCTGTCAACAACGCCTGTTGCCCTTCCTGTTCGCCGATGCCGAAGACGAGCGGCAGCAATACACCATTGTGGTTCAGGCAGTCACGGCCCAGCTGGCCGACCTGGCGGCGACCGACGATGGTGCTGTCACCCTGGACGGGCAACTGATCCGGACCTTCGCCCAGCTGGTCGACGCCATTGAAGACAAATTGCAGCCTGTCGATCCGGACGAGCCGGTTGACTCACGATGGGCCGGACGGGCGGTTGGAACCGGCACCATCAATGCGTTCATCCGGCGATTGGCTTCCGCTCGCCGCCACGTCGAGCATCTGGTCAGGGCCGATATTGGCTCGGCTCAAACCCATGCGGTCAACCTTGATCGAAACCAGGTGACCGTGGTCGACATCCACAGTCTGCACGACCGGGCCAAGCGTTTTGTTGTCGGAGTGGTTCTCCGTCAGGCTTTTGATGCCAAGGAACGAAGCGGCATCGCCCGACCGTTGCAGTTTGTGGTGCTCGACGAGCTCAACAAGTACGCACCTCGTGACTCGTCGAGCCCGATCAAAGAAATCCTGCTTGATGTGGCTGAGCGGGGGCGTTCACTCGGCATCGTCTTGATCGGGGCGCAGCAGACGGCCAGTGAGGTCGAGCGTCGAATCGTTGCCAACAGCGCAATTCGCGTCGTCGGCCGTCTCGACCCGGCCGAGTCCCGGCGCGACGAATACGGTTTTCTTCCAGCCGTGGCCCGTCAACGGGCCACCATTCTCAAACCGGGATCGATGTATGTGGCCCAGCCTCGGTTGCCGGTCCCGTTGCTGGTTGAGTTTCCGTTTCCCGCCTGGGCAACTCGCCCATCCGAAGCCGGTGCCGTGTCGAGTTCTGCCCGTGACTCTGGCAGTGACTCTGGCCGTGATGGGGAACCCGATGACCTGTTTTCAGGTTTGACCTGACATGCGTCTGCTGCACACGTCGGACTGGCATGTCGGCAAAGCGATCCGCGGTCACTCCCGGGTTGACGAGCATCGCCTGGTTCTTTCCGAGATCGCTACTATTGCCGCCACCGAAAACGTCGAGCTGATCGTTGTCGCGGGAGACCTGTACGAAACCGCTGCGCCGTCGGCCGAGAGCGAGGCGCTGATCACAAGCGCACTGCTTGAACTGGCCCAGATCAGCCCGGTTGTCGTGGTGTCAGGTAATCACGACAACGCCCGCCGCTTGGCCGCCGTGGCCCCACTGATGGAACTAGCCCGCATCACCGTGGCCAGCCGCCCACTGCCGCCGGCAGAAGGCGGCCGCAAGGTCATCTCCTTGGACAGCGGCGTCGACGTAGACGTCGCCCTGTTGCCGTTTGTGTCGCAGCGAGGAATCGTTCGCACCGCCGATCTCATGGGCAACGCCGCCTTCGAGAACGCCCAAACTTATGGGGACCGGATGCAGCGGCTCATCGCCGCGGTGACCGCCGGGATGCATCCGGACAACGTCAACATCATGGTGGCCCACGCGTTCGTGGCTGGAGCGGCCGCCGGGGGAGGGGAGCGGGCTGCACACATCGCCGATGAATACGGTGTGTCGGCGGTCGACTTCCCCCCGTCGCTGCAATACGTGGCCCTCGGTCACCTCCACCGACCACAGCAGATGCTGGGAGCTACTGCCATCCACTACTCGGGCTCGCCGCTTCAGCTGGACTTCGGCGAAACCGAACAAATCAAGGTCGTCAACATCGCCGATCTCGAACCGGGTATTCCGGCCAAGGTTCGCTCCGTGCCGCTGACTAGCGGTCGTCGGCTGCAAACGCTGACGGGAACGTTGGCCGATCTGACCAATCAGGTCGAGGCCATGGAGGACGATCAGCGGGATCGGCTGGCTGAAAGTTGGATCAGGGCCAGAGTCACCGAAGCATCACGGCTGGGGCTGGCCGACGATGTCCGCAAGCTGCTCGGACCCGGCGTCGTTGACGTTCGCATCGAAGCCACATTCGAGCGCGCTATTCCGTCCCGACGACGAGACCAGGACCGTTCACCGTCGCAACTCTTCGGCCAATACCTGACCGAAGTCGGTGTGGCCGAGCCTCGCCTAGAGCGGGCGTTCACCGAACTCCACGATGAGCTCACCGACTCCACCGAGGTGGCTGCAGATCAACGGTCAACAACGACAACCGGGGGACGGCCGGGTGAAACACCATGAGGCCGATTCGACTCGAAGTTGAGGGGTTTTCAACCTTCCGCCAGTCCACCGTGTTGGATTTTCGAGACCTTGACCTGGTGGCCCTGACCGGGAGCACCGGAGCCGGCAAATCCACTGTTATTGATGCGATGACGTTCGCTCTCTACGGGTCGGTGGCCCGCTACGGAAATACCGGCGTAGTCGAACCGGTTATTCATCAGCTCTCGACCGAGGCCAAGGTCCGGTTCGACTTCGAAGTTGGCGGCAGCTGGTTCGTGGCCACCCGGGTAACTCGACGACAACATCAGCGGGCAACCTCGGTTGACGGAGCGTCAAACCGGTCGCGCTCGAAACGGGCCACTACCAAAGAAGCCAGACTGGAACAGGTCATTCACCCGGCCGCCGCTTCAGCAACCGACACCGAGGTTGACTTCGACGCGGTCGAAACCGAGGTCCTGGCCGGAGCGGTCAAAGAGCTCGACGCCGCCGTGGTGGACCTGCTTGGGCTGACGTTCAGCCAGTTCACCCGCACCGTGGTGTTGCCCCAGGGAGAGTTCGCCAACTTCTTGCGGGATGAACCGACAAAACGTCAAGACCTGCTCAAGCGCCTGCTCGACCTTGAGCTGTACGGGCGCATGGGTAGCGAAGCCCGACGTCGTGCCGACGCCGCCGACCAGCAGGTCATTACGCTGCGCCACGAGCTTGACCGACTCGCCGCCCCTGACGACACTCAGATCAAGGCGCTCGACCTCCGAGCGGCGGGCTTGACCGCAATACGAAAGAAGGCGACAGGGTGGCTTGGTGACATCAACGCCCTCGATGAGGTGCTGGAGCCTCTTCGGGGCCAGGCCGCTCAACTGCAGTCCGACATCGACGCACTGGCCGCCATTGCTGTTCCCTCCGAGTTAGAGACCTTGGCCGGTGCCGCAGTCGCCGCCGAAGACGAGGTGACACGTGCACTTGACCTCGCCACCAAGGCGACGGACGCTCTGGAGACGGCACGCCGCAACGCTGATCAGCTTGGTGATCGCCGTCTGCTACTCGAAACCCGACACCATCTCCAACAGGCGTCCGACGCCGAAGGAAAGCTAGCTGAGCTGACCCAGAAGGGCGACGAGCTGGAAACGGCGCTCGCCGAAGCGAACGTGGCTCGTGACGAGGCCGAAGCCCGACGCAGCAAGCTAGTCGCCGAGTTGGCCACCGCCCGCCGCAACAGCGACGGAGCACACCTGGCAGACGACCTGGCGGTCGGCGACACCTGCCCGGTTTGTCGTCAAGCGGTTGGCGAACTACCCGTTCACTCCAGCGCCGAAGCCGATCTTGTGCCCGAATTAGAACAGTCGCTGACCGATGTCTCCGCCGATGTTGACCGCCACGGCCAGGCCGCCGCCGCAGCGACAGCACAGCTGACCTCTATCGCCACGCAGCGGTCGGAGCTGACCGAACTCATGACGACGGTGCAAGCTCGTGCCGGAGTTGACGTCGGCTCGGGGCCGACAACCGGTGAAGAGGTCGATGAGCTACTAGCGAAGATCGACCAGGCCGGCGTGGACGAGCGGGAACTAGCCGATGCAGTCGCCACCGCCGAGAGGGCAGTGGCCCGAGCCCGAGCCGACGTGGATCGAACCAGGACGCAGGCTGACGAAGGCCGTCAAGATTTCGGGCGGCAGCGGGACACGGTCAGCCCACTTTCTCCGCCCGAAGCCGGGTTCGATTCGCTGCTTGACGACTGGACTGCCTTGGCCGATTGGGCTGTCGGTCGACGAGGCGAGCTGGTAACCGAACGAGAAACCCTGGTTGCCGACGGACGTCGGAAGCGTACCGAGCGAGACGAACTTGTGGCCCGCCTGACCGAAGCTCTCGGTCAACTCGATATCAACATCACCAGCCAAACCGCCGTTCAGGCACTGGAACTGATCTCAGTGGCCGACGCTGACCTGCGAGCTGAACGCCAGCGGGCGGATGAACTACTGGCTCACGCCAAACGGCTGACCGCCGACATCGAGGATCGCAAAAGCCAACAGCAGCTGAACAAAGAACTTGGTCGACACCTGTCGGCCAAGGGGTTCGAAGCTTGGTTGCTGGCGGAGGCCTTCGACGACATCACCGAGCGGGCAACCAGCCGCCTGCTGGAGTTGTCCGGCGGCCGGTACTCGCTGGCCGCCGTTGAACGTGACATCGCCATCGTCGATCATCACAATGCCGATGAACACCGGATTGCCCGAACCCTCTCCGGCGGCGAAACCTTCCTCGCCTCCTTGGCTCTGGCGCTCGCCCTGGCCGATTCGATTGCCGCTCTGGCTCCGGTTGATGCACCACGCCTTGAGTCGATGTTCCTCGACGAAGGATTCGGCACCCTCGACCCCGACACCCTTGATGTGGTGGCTGGAGCCATCGAGGAGTTGGCGGCTTCCGGTCGAATGATCGGCATAGTGACCCATGTTCGCGATCTCGCTGAACGTATGCCTGCTCGTTTCGAAATCAAGAAGTTGCCCACCGGGTCCACTGCCGAGCTAGTGACTCTGTGATGCGATTCACGGTTGAAGCCTGGGAACCGGGATACGGAACATCGGTCGGAGATGGGGCCCGAGACGGGATCAACGATCCGTCAACCAGGCCCGTCGACCCCGAGGTTGAACTATCAACCGATGACTGGCAACCGGTCGAGCCGCCTCCGACCCGAAGCGAATCTTCCACTGGATCGGTGGTGTTCGTCGACGGGGTTCGCCGCATCGATGCTCGCATTTGGATCGATGAACCGGTCGACTCTTCGCCGGCGGGAACAAGCGGGGGATCGCCGACCATGATGTCTCGCCCGGGTGTGTGCGCATCGGTGGCCGCCGGCTCTGTTCGATGTCAGCCCGGTCGGGCGGAGATCTCGGCCGCAGTCGTCCGACGTGGACTGTACACCGCCAGTGAGTACGGTGAATCGCTTGACCTGACGGCGCGATCCGGCCGACGACGAGACACCAACGGCCTAGGCTCCTACGACATCCGATCGGTGGCCGATGACAGTGATGAGGCAATGTACTTTGGCGTTCATCAACACATGACTGAGCTGGAACATGAGCTGTCCAACGATCTTGACGACGAATCCCTCGTGGTGTTCGACGGCCCCCTTGCCGACCGAACCGGCGGAGCTGGAGGATCGGTTGGCTACATCAAAACCCAACACGTCCAGTACCTGCCGCCCCCGCTTCACGCCATGATCGGCCGACTACAGATCGGCCAGCGAACACCGTTGTTCGCGGTTGGCGGCCGCTTCCCGATTTGGTCGTGGTATCTGCGCCTGCCG
>CALJMD010000010.1 GCA_937981915.1 uncultured Acidimicrobiales bacterium | reverse complement strand
CCTGGCCGACCTTGAAGATCGGCTACAGGCCCCCAGGGTGTACAGCCAAGATGAGCGGGAACATTTGATGACCGCTACGTTGTTGGCCGCCGCGCCGGATGTGGTGACGCTGGACAGCCTGACCGAGGAGTTGGAAGTCTCCAAAACATCGGCCCGCCGAGATCTTCACCGGTGTGAGGAGTGGTTTGAGCGCAACGAGCTCCCGCTCTACCGTAAGCCGGGCAAGGGTCTGATGGTCTTTGGTTCCGAGCGCCGGATTCGCCGGGCCAGTGTTCAGCTCTTTCTTGAGACCATCCCCCCTGAGGCTCTCGACGAGCTGACGTCGGTTGACTACGACGACGCCGAGCTGATCCGAACCAGAGTGCCGGCGGGCCTACGCGATCGAATTGCCGACCTCCCGATTCGGTCCTGCTATGAGGCTGTGACCCGCAGTGACTTGCGACTGGGCGAGGAAGCGGGCAACTTGGACATCGTCTTGGCTATGTACCTGGCTGTGACCTTGAATCGGTTCGGTCGCGGTCGACCGATCAAGCTCGACCCTGGACAGTTCGTATCGCTGGTCGATCACCCGGCATCAGAGGCGGTTGCCTCTTTGGTGGCGGCGGTGGCCGAGAAAACCGAAGTTGTGCTTCCCCCGGAGGAAGCGGCCGGCATCACCGAGTACGTGTTGGGTCTCGATGCGCTGGTAGCGGTCGAACAGCCGACCGCTGACATGAACGAGGCGATCGACGATCTGTTGAGCGTGGCTGCCCAACGGCTGCACCCCAGCTTGGCCGATGATCCAGCGTTGCGGAGCGGTCTGGCGATGCATGTTGCCCGCCTGGGTGTCCGGTTGCGTCATGGCTTGCCGGTGCACAATCCGCTTTTGGACGAAGTGGTGGAGCGTTACCCCGACGTTCACGCTGTCGCTCAGGAGCTTTGCGCCGATCTGACCGAGAAGTTCGGCACGGCCATCAGCCAGGATGAAGTTGGTTTCGTCACGATGTACCTGTCGGGGGCGATGGAGCGGTTACAGCTTCAACCGCAGCGCCGAGCGTTGATCGTCTGTCCGAGCGGTATGGCTACGGCCTGGGTGCTGGTCTCTCGTATCCAGGCTGAGTTCCCTGAACTGTCGGTGGTTGACGTTCGCAGTGCACGGCGGGTGAACACCGCTAGCCCTAATGCCGATGATTCGGGAGTGACGGCGGTGGACGGCAAGCCCGAGCCTTATGACATGATTGTGTCGACGGTCCCGCTGGGCGACGCCGCCGTTCCCGTGGTGGTGGTGACACCGTTGCTGAGCGCCGGTGATGTGCAAGCTGTTCGGGCCCTCCTGGCCGACGGCACGTAGCCACCCCCGACCCTCAGATGGCACTCACGTGTCATTAACATGACAGTGACATTACTGAAACTCGCAGTCACATTTGTCACATGGGTTCTACGACCTATTGGGACTGGCGCAGCACCAAGCAGGCGCGCCATTCTGGGGGGACCAACACAACTCCGTAGGGGGAAGGTGCTTAACTAATGCTTCAACGAATACAAAAATTCGGTGGCTTTGTCGCAGGCATGGTGATTCCCAACATTGGTGCATTCATCGCTTGGGGCTTAATCACTGCGCTCGTCATCCCGCCTGGCTGGCTGGCCAAGACGGGTCTTGACTGGGATTGGGGGGTACTCACCAGTGGTGAGGAAGGAACGCTTGGTGCGGGCGGACTCGTTGTCCCCATGATCAAGTTCCTGCTTCCAATTCTGGTTGCGTACACCGGCGGCAAGCTCATCCACGGTCACCGTGGTGGCGTGCTCGGTGCCATCGCAGTCATGGGTGTAATCGCCGGTGCCAGCTTCTCGCTGGATTCCGGTGCGGCCGGTGACCCGCCCCAGTTCCTGGGTGCAATGGTCATGGGTCCGCTGGCTGGCTGGATCATGAAGAAGATTGATGACTTCCTTGAGGACCGCACGCCCGCGGGCTTCGAGATGTTGTTCAACAACTTCAGCCAGGGAATCGCCGGTGTCGCGCTCGTAGCTCTCGGCTACGTGGCCATTGGCCCGATCATGGCAACGATTGCTTCGGCGTTCGGCAACATGGTGGAGGGCATCGCCAGTGCTGGCCTGCTTCCGCTGGCCGACATTCCGATCGAGGTTGGCAAGGTGCTGTTCTTGAACAACGCCATCAACCACGGTGTGCTTACTCCGCTGGGTGCTGATCAGGTGCTGGAGGAGGGTCGCTCGGTCTACTACATGCTCGAGTCCAACCCCGGACCTGGCCTTGGTTTGCTCGGCGCTTACTGGCTTGCCGGTAAGGGTCTGGCCAAGCTGAGCGCCCCCGGCGCCATCATCATCCACTTCTTCGGTGGTATCCACGAGGTGTACTTCCCGTACGTTCTCATGAACCCGGTCATGATCGGTGCCATGTGGGCCGGCGGCATTGCTGCTGACATCGTGTTCGTCGCTACCGACGCCGGTCTGGTTAGCCCGCCGTCGCCTGGCAGTATCTTCGCTTACCTGGCTGCTCTGCCGCCAGAGGGCGGTGCCGCCTTCGGTGTGCTTCTCGGTGTAGCGGTCGGCGCAATCGGTTCGTTCGTTGCCGGGGCTGTGCTGTTGCGCATGTTCCCGGTAGCTGACATGACCGACAATGTCGATGAAGTCGGTGTTGCCGACGCCATGCCAGACATTCCTGGCATGAACCCGGCCACCAGCTAGTCGGTAGTAGAACCCACCAGTTTGAATGGGCGCTTTCCGGGGGTGGGTGGATTTCCAGCCACCTGCCCCCGGGCCCCAACCACCACCCGATCAATCAAGGAGCGCACATGTCCGATCCCGTTGTTAAAGCGGCAGCAGATGTCCGTCTGATTGTCTTTGCCTGTGAGGCCGGTATGGGTAGCAGCCTGATGGGTGCGAACCAGCTGCGCAAGCTTTGCAAGAAGGCCAAGCTGGATGTGACCGTGGTTCATGCCCCGGTCCAACAGATTCCCGATGGCGTCGATGTCATCGTGACCCACCAGTCAATGGCTGCATCGGCCAAGGCAAAAGCTCCCGGTGCCGCCATTGTTCCGTTCATGATGTTCTTCGGCGACCCGGCGGTTAAGGGCCTCGTTGAGACTTTGAAGAACAACAACCCCGTGGTCTCCGCGGTTTAGAGCTGGATCGTATGGATACCACAGCAGTAGAAAATGTCGTTTCTGTAGGCGACGTACATGTCGGTCAGCAGGCGGCAACGATGGACGAAGCTATTGACTTCGTCGGACAGAAAATGATCGAGCGCGGTCTTGCTCCGATGTCCTACGTCGACAGCATGAAGGTTCGTGAACGAGCCACCTCAACGTTTCTCGGCAACGGTGTGGCCATGCCCCACGGGACGCTGGAGGAAAAAGACAGTGTTATGCGCACTGGAATCGTGGTCGTCCAGTACCCCGAAGGTGTCGATTGGGGCCCCGGTACAGCTCACCTGGTTATCGGCTTGGCCGCCAACGGCGACGAGCATGTGCAACTGCTTTCGCAGATGGCGGAAGTCCTGCAGGATGAGGAGCTTTGCGAGCAGCTGTGGGTTACCCCTGATGCTGCCTGGCTTCACGGTGTGTTGAGCGGATCGGAAGACATCGACTTGGATGCCCAGGGCGATGGCGGCCAAGTGACGTTGGAGATTGCCAACCCGGCGGGTCTCCACGCTCGACCGGCAACAAAGGTTGTCGAGTTGGCCAAAGCATCGTCCAGTGACGTCTTGATCATCAAAGACGGCAAGGAAGCCAAGGGCGACAGTATTATGAGCGTTCTGGCTCTTGGCGCCACGCAAGGTGACACTGTCACCGTCGAGGTTTCTGGGCCGGATTCCGAGCAAACGATGGCCGCTGTGGTGGAGATTCTCTCAGCGTCCGAAGAAGGCGAGTAATTGTGGCACGATATGACCATAACCAGCTGATCGAGGGTGCTAAAGCCACCTACGATGCAACCGAGGATGCCTCGGGTGAGGCTGACCTGGTCTGCGACAAGGGCGCCATTATTGTCGCCGCTCAGCCTGAAGATATGAAGGCTGCGTTCAAGCGAGCCAAGAAGTTGAAAGGCTACCGATGGGTGCTGATCAACGAGGCCGACCTTTTCGCTGCCAACACCCTGTCGCTCGGCTCGAAGGCCGGCATGTTGACCATCGATGGCAAGGTGCTGAAGAACGCCGACATTCCTCGCAAGAAGGTCTAAGTCGTAGGCGCGGAGCGCCTACTTAGCGAGTTGCTGCGCAACT
Source organism: uncultured Acidimicrobiales bacterium (assembly GCA_937981915.1). Classification (GTDB taxonomy): domain Bacteria; phylum Actinomycetota; class Acidimicrobiia; order Acidimicrobiales; family SZUA-35; genus JAHELU01. Next base: position 3,047 of record CALJMD010000010.1, on the reverse strand, counting down.
CGTTGGATCTGTGGGGCCCGCTGACTCCGACCGGCGGGGTCGAGGTCTAAGTCGTAGGCGCGGAGCGCCTACTTAGACAGCTACAGAGCTGCTAACAGGTGGTACTGCTTGGGTTGATCGAAGGCGACGCCGTGGTCGACTTTTCGACCGTTGGCTTGGAACGCCTGGGCGACTGCGTCTTTGACTTGTTCGTAGACGGCTGCTCGCTCGGGGTCTATCCCAACCATGATCTTGCCGAAGGCGTTGACGTCGCGGTACACGTACTCGTCGACGTAGCGTCCCTCGTTGACGATCTTCAGCCCCGCCCGACTGCAATCGGCGAGGACGGCTTGGGCAACGGCTCGTACTTCGGCTTCGTCGTCGACGAGGCGTCCTACGGCATAGGACGGGCCGTCGGCGATCGGTTCGGCCACGTAGATCTTGCCGCCGGGGCGTAGCACCCGGGCGGCTTCTTGGAGTGAGGCCACCATGTCGTTCGCTGGGATGTGGTGCAGCGAGGCCATGAAGGTGACGGCGTCGGCAGTTTCGTCGGGCACCGGCAGGTTTTGCCCTACGCCCTCGCGGACGTCACCGCTGTTAAGGCGTTGGGCTTCGGCCAACATGATGTCGCCGCATTCGACGCCAATGGTGGTGATGCCTCGGCCGGTCATCCATCGTAGAAATCCGCCGGCTCCGCATCCTACGTCCACCACAGTGTGGCCGGGTTGAAGGTTGAGGGTCCGGCCAGCATGGTCGTAGGCCCCGATCTTTTCCAGCTGTGTGTAGTCCACGCCGCGATAATAGTCGGGCGTTGTTGGTGTGCGGCTATCGGTGATGGGGACGTCAGGTCACGACTTCGATGTCGATGGCAACGCGAATGTTCTCGCCGGTTGCCGTGGTGGCAATCAGCGTGACTTCGCCTCTACCCAGGTTGGTTGCTTCGAGCGGAAGGCTCGGTTCGTTTGCGTGGAACGTACCGGCCGGGCTGATCCACACCCATTCGGTCAGCTCTGGATCGAGTTCGGCGGTGTAGGTAACAGTTGAGCCAAGTTCGATGACGTTTGGTCCGTTGATGGAAACGGTGAGATCCTCTGCCGTGGCGGTGGAGGTGGCGACGCCTTGGACTACTCGAGTGTCGAATCGGTCTCCGGGGAAGCCAATGAACGTGGCGGCTGCGAAACCCAATGCGAAGGTGGTGGCTAACGCTGCCAGCGCTCCGGCGACACGTAGCCCTCGGTTGGGCGACGCTCGGTTTCCAACTGGTTGGCCGGTGGGGGCTTGGGTCGCTCGCAGGGCAACGTCGATGTTTTGGTACCAAGCGGCCATGTTAGGTGGCCGGTTGTCGGGGTTTTCGGCAAGACCGGCTTCGATGGCGTCGATAAGTCCTGGTGCGGCCATTGAGGCCAGGTTGTCTTGTCGCAGAGTGGTGGAGTCGCTGGGCGGGTAGCCGACGAGGAACCAGTACATGATGGCCGATGCGCCCCAAATGTCGGCACGGTGGTCGATTTGGCCGGCGTGGCGTTGCTCGGGTGGGGTGTAGCCGGGGGTGCCGCCTCCGACGGTGAGGCCGGAGTTCTTGGCCAGGTCTTTGGCGAATCCGAGATCGCTGAGTAGTACGGTCTCGCCCCGGTTGATGAGTGGGCCGACGATGCGGGTGGCGGCGTCGGGAACTGCTTTACGGGCTCCGAAGATCAACAGGTTGGAGGGCTTGAGGTCCCGGTGGACGACGCCTTGTTCGTGTAGTCCGGCTACGACGTGCGAGAGGATTTCGGCCAGATGTCGTGTGTCGTCGACGGTGGGTACGGCGACTCGTCGCCATCCTTCGATTCGGGTGGCGAGGTCGCCGCCGTCTGCCAGTGGCATTACGAGGAATGGTTGTCCGCTTGGGGTTTCGCCGGTGTCGTAAACCGGTACGACCGGGCCCGGGTTTTGGCGTAATAAGAGCGCTTCGGAGAGGAATCGTTCTCGAATGTCGAGGTTGGTGGACAGGTTGTCGGCGAGAACTTTGATGGCCACCGGGCTTTCAAACCTGGTGTCGACGGCTGAGTACACAGTGGAGAATCCACCTGCACCGACGATTCCGGTCACTTTCCAACGGTTGTTGGGGCCTAGTGCTTCGAATGCTTGGTGGCCTGGCTGTTGTTGTGCGTAGCTCACGTCCGTTTTGTCCTCACGCTGCCGGCTAGGTGGTCAGCAGTGATTGGGCGGCCATGGCCCGGCCACGAGCGAGGCGGGATCGGACGGTTCCGATGTTAATGGTCAACTGTTCGGCGATGTCTCCGTAGCTGAGCCCGTCGACGTCTCGGAGCATGACGACTTCTCGGTAGTGGTCCGGGAGGTCTCTTAGCGCTGCTGCGATGTCGTGGCGACTGGAGATGATGGAACTGACCCGTTGGGTGGGGGAGACGTCGTCGTCTCGTAGTTGCACGTCATCGCGTTTGCGTCGCAGATGGCTGATGGCGCAGTTGCGGGCCACGGTGTACAGCCAGGTGGTGAACTTGGCGTCGCCTTTGAAGGTGGTGATACCGGACGACACCTTTATAAGGACGTCTTGTGCCAGGTCGTCAGCATCGGTGTCGTCGACAATGAGCGAGCGTATGGCCGGACGGGCCAGCCGTTCGTTGTCGATGACGGTGAGTAGCTGGTCGAGTGACCGGGGGTCGCCGGCCGCGGCCTGCCGGGCCAGAACATCAATATCGGTTGTCTGGGTCATCGCACGCCGCCACTCCACCCCATGGGGGAATCCTATCGGCAGTACATGGTTGGTGTCGCCTCAAGATCATTCGCGATTCTTTGAGATTGGTGGGAACTTTTGGCTTGTCGCTGTGTCTAATCCCCTTTAACGGAACGACTTGGGTGTGAGTCGAGATGGGGAAAGGGTGAGCAATGACAGGTCAGTGTCGGACGCAAGGCGAATTAAACACGACTTCTGCCGCATTTTCTCGCGTAACCCCTTGCATAAGATTGTTGTCGCGGCTAGGTTCAGCTTCGAGGAAAGGGAATAGGCGCTTCGGGGCGACACACATAGGGGTGTGTTTGGCGACGCGCGGGAGAGGTTCGGCGGTGAA
>CALJMD010000009.1 GCA_937981915.1 uncultured Acidimicrobiales bacterium | reverse complement strand
AGTTCGCCGTCGACGTTGACGTGGGTCGGCATTGTGCTCGGCGTGGTCGCCATCGGGCTGTCGTCCTACCAGCCGGGTGGCGGCGAAGATGATCGGTTGAGTCTGCCCCTGGCGATCCTGGCCGGAGCCGTGTTCGGCGCGTTGTTGATCTTCCTCGCTCAGATCGGGGCAGACGCCGGCGGGCGTCCCATGCTCGTGCAGCGGACGATCGGTTTGGTGATCGCCGCCGTTGTTGCCCGGATTACCGGGCCGCGGATCTTCCCCGCCGACCGGTCGGATCGGGCGACGTCGTTCGCCGTCGGACTGTTCGCCACCGTGGCGCTGCTGTTGGTCCTGTTGGCGTTGCAACTCGGTGGGAGCCTGGCGGTGGTGAGCGTGATCAGTTCGCAGTACGCCGCAGTGGCGGTGCTGCTTGGCGTGATTCTGCGGGGTCAACGACTGTGGTGGTGGCAGGGTGTCGGCTTGTTTGGTGCCAGCCTGGCCGTCGCGTTGATCACGATCGGCTGAGGAGTAATTGCACGGGCGACCAAGCGGCAAGTGGTCGCTGGAACTCCTTACTAGATAGTCGTTTTGCCCTGTAGTCGGGCTGGAACTACTCTGGGGCGAGCACACCACCAGAAGAAACAAGTTTCACTGCTAGGAAAGCTGCAGCTTTCTCGGAAACGATGTCCGGTTCGCCGGAAACCCCTTCGAAATGGTGTGCGGCGGCGAAGTCGGCGGAAACGACTGCGCTGTCACGGTTCAGACCAACAAGCTTGTTTTCAAAATGTTTCCAAGGGGGAAGCGTGACTGATCTTGATGTATTTGTGGAAGCTCCAGGGCGGGAAGAGCAGATAGCCGAAGTCGAAAAGCAGATTGAGGCCAACGACATTCGTTACCTGTACTGCCAGTTCATCTCTGTGACCGGCCGAATCATGGGCAAGGGCATACCGGCCAAGCACTTCGGGGTCATGGCCCGTAAGGGGTTTCAGCTGGTCTACGGCTCAACGGCCAACCTGTTTGTTGACCGCCACGGCGAGTACATCGGCTACGGCCCGGAGTCCCGTGAGCTCGTCGGCATCGCCGAACCCGAGACGTTCATGCAGCTCCCGTGGGACTCCAAGACTGCCCGAGTCTGGTGCACCTTGTTCCGTGGCCGTGAGGAAGAGGTCGACGGCGGCGCCTTCCTTACTTCCGACTGCCGAGGCAACCTGAAGCGCATCCACGCCGAGTTCGAGGCCAAGCACGGTCTGCACCTTCGGGCCGGTACCGAGCCGGAAATGATGTGGCTCAAAGCCGACGAGAACGGCAAGCCGACGGTTGAAGGCCTCACCAACCCGAACTGCTACCACATCGACCAGTTCGCCGAGCTGCAGCCGCTGATCCACAAGGTGGTCGAGTACTGCGAGGCCATGGGTCTCGACATGATCCAGGGTGATCACGAGGACGCACCCGGTCAGCTCGAACTCAACTTCAACTTCGACCGGGCCGATCTCACCGCTGATCGCCTCTCCACCTACCGTCAGGTCTGCAAGCAGGTCGGGCGCGAGATGGGAGCCTTCCCCTGTTTCATGCCCAAGCCGTTCATGGGCGTCTCGGCAAACGGTTGCCACCACAACATCTCGCTGTGGGAAGGCGACGACAACAAATTCATGCCTGAGGGTGACAACCCGCAACTGCCGGGCCCCATCGGCATGAAAGCCATCGGCGGCATCCTCGAGCACCTGCGGGCGTTGACCTGCATCTCGTCACCGACCGTCAACTCCTATCGTCGGCTGTGGGACACCGGCTTCTGGGCCCCCGTCTTCGCCGACTGGGGATTCCAGAACCGCACCACGGCATTGCGCATCTCCGCCCCCGGCCGTTTCGAATACCGTTCGGTCGATTCGGCGGTTAACCCGTATCTGTCATTTGCCGCTCTCATCAAGGCCATGGATGACGGTCTCGACCGCAACCTCGACCCCGGCCCTCCCGAGGAGCGCAACATCTACGAAGCCATGGACGCCGGCAAGGAAGTCAAGAAGATTCCGCTGAGCCTGGGCGAAGCTCTTGAGGCTCTCGACGCCGACGAAATCATCAAGAGCGCCATGCCGGGCGAAATGTACAAGGTGTTCGAGCACTACAAGCGAGACGAGTGGGAGCGTTTCATGGCCACTGTCACCGACTGGGACGTCAAGGAATACCTGGACATTCTTCCGTAAGACATCCTCCCGTAGGACATTCTTCCCTAAGACAGTTCTTCTACAGCCATTTCCAACCAGACAGACTCATCCAACCCAAACTCAAACACACGAGGAGACAGCTATGTGTGGCATTGCCGGTGTAATCCACCGCGATGGTCCAGCCGACCTTGGTGCCGAACTGACTCGCATGCTTCAATCCATGAAGCATCGCGGGCCGGACTCCACCGGGTACGCGTTGTACGGACCGTCCGACGACCTAGTGGTCATTCGTTTCGTCCTGGCCGAGCCGCTCAAGGCCACCGGCATCGGGATGGACGAGCGGCTCGAACGCAACCGGGCGGAAATAGAATCCCGCCTGGCCAAGATCGGGGCTCAAGTAGCCACCATGAACTCCGAAACCGGGTACGCCTTCCGGGCCACCCTTCGGTATTCAGGTGAACTCAAGCCTCTGGCCGACTACCTGGAAGACGTGCCCGGTTGCGAGGTGCTGTCGCTGGGCAACTCTTTGGAGATCGTGAAAGACCTGGGTGACGCCGCCACTGTGGCCGACCAGTATCGACTCAACGGTTTCAATGGGACGCACGGCATGGGCCACGTCCGCATGGCTACCGAGTCCGACGTGGACTTGGCCTCGGCCCACCCGTACTGGGCGTACCCGTTCGCCGACGTCGCCGTGGTCCACAACGGGCAGCTGACCAACTACCACCAGTGGCGACGTCGTCTGGAGCGTTCCGGTCACCGATTCCAATCCGAATGTGATTCGGAGATCATTGCGGTCTATCTGGCCGAGAAGATGGAAGGCGGCGCCTCGCTGGAAATAGCGATGAAGCAAAGCCTGGACGACCTCGACGGCGTGTTCACCTACCTGTGCGTGACCGGCAACGAGCTTGGCGTGGCCAAAGACGAAATGGCAGCCAAGCCGTTGGTGCTATTCGAGTCCGACGACCTGGTAGCCGTTGCCTCCGAGGAAATCGCCATCCGGGCGCTCACCGGTGTCGACGTTGAAACCCGTGACCCCTACGAGCGAGAGGTTCTGGTGTGGCAGGTATGAGTGTGGCCTGCGGCCACCTCGAGTTGCTTCGCAACTCGGTACTGGGAGGTAATTGCTATGACTGATATTGCTGGTTCACGATCGGGCATTAACTACGACGCCCGAGGCTTGGCCGAACCCGATGCCGAAGCGCCCGGCACCGCCGAGATTGACGGCAAGACCGCTCGGATCGACGCCACCGACCTGACCACCCGTTTGATCAACCTTGAACTGAAGCGGTTGGTCAATGTAGAAGGCATGGAGGAGGTGACGATCTTCAATCCGGGGGCCAAACACTCGGTGGGCGTCGGCATTCTTCGCCGGTGCAAGATCAACGTGGAAGGCTCACCTGGCTGGTTTGCCTTCGGACTTATCGACGGCCCTGAAGTTCATATCAGCGGCCGGGTCGGCTGGTCGTGCGCCGAGAACATGATGGCCGGCTCGGTCGTCATCGAAGGCGGGGCCGGGTCGCTTACTGGTGCTGCGTTGCGCGGCGGCGACCTTGTCATCAAAGGTGACGTCGGAGCCCGAACCGGTATCGATCAAAAGGGCGGCAACATCATCGTGATGGGCTCGGTCGGTATCAACACCGGGTTCATGATGCAGCGAGGC
>CALJMD010000008.1 GCA_937981915.1 uncultured Acidimicrobiales bacterium | reverse complement strand
TGCAGGAGCGCGAACGCCAACTCCAAGTCGTTGGTCAGCTTTGACAGCGCACCGGTGGCCATGTGGGTACCGGGCGGGTAGGAGACCGTGGTGAAGCCGGTGTACCAGCGTTGATCCCACGTACTAAACCAGCCTCGGGCGTAGTGGTCACCGAGGAAGATGTGAACGTAAGCGTCGTAGGTGCTCTCATAGGAACGGAACAGCAGCAGTCCGCCGTGGTAGAGAACGCAGATGACCAGCGCCCAGCGAAGTCGGACGGGAATCAGTGGCTCATCGTCGGCGGCGATGAGAGGGTCATCTGATTCCGGCAGTGGAGGTGGTGGTGACTCCCCGGGCAGTTCAGGCCATGGCGACGCGGCGGGCTCGGTTCGACGCTCGACATGTGGGCGCGCCGGGAACCTTCGTTTGGCAACCGTGGTTGCCTCGTCGCCGTTGGGCGCGATGAGGTTCGAGGCGGACATGGGTGTCAAATCGGTCAATCGGGCCTTATGTTCAGCGATTCCGATGACGACAGTGGTGGTGTGACACATGTCCGCAACCTGGAACCGCCTGCGCAGACCCTTGAGCCTCAACGGCCGGCTCGTCGTGCCGGGACTCGACGACTGCTCACCGTGTTGGGCTGGATTCGCTGGTTGGTCGTCGCGGCCCTTTGGGTTGTCTTCCTTGGAGCGCTCGTCCTTGGACTAGCTTCGTTTGCCTCGATCTTCACTGGCGACGAGTCCTACGGCGCGTTCGACGGCTTCCAGTTCGTATCGGCGATGTACTCCGCAGTCTTTCGTTTCTTGGTCGCCGCCGTCGTACTTTGGCTGCTTGTCCGACTCGCCCGGTGGCGCCCGGCAAACTCCGCTGATTAGTACTGATTTTGAGTAGCCGCCAACCATGGCCATGTACTTAATCACACGGTGTTGTCCGCCGACATCACCACTAGATGTTTGGCTTCGTTGAACGACTGCGTGGCGGCCTGTCCAGCCCCCATTCCGGTAGCGCCCTGAGTGCTGCTGCCAACGATGCAGCCGTTGGCGGTCCCGGCGAGCATTCCGTTCACCGCATCGAAACCGAAATTCTGAACGCTCAGCACGAGCGAATCGGCACTATTGACACGTTCGGGATCTTGGCCATCGCCGTTCTTGTCCCGGTGTCGCTTTGGAGTTACGTCAATCAGACAAGTTTGTTGGTCTGGTCTGGTTTGGTGGCTCTCACGACGTTGGGCTGGTTTGATCGTGCCGGCGGACGCGAGGACGTAGCGACAACCGGGGTGTGGCTGTCGGGGGCAGCCTGGGCGTTGCTTCCGTGGTTGACGTGGACGTCGCTTGACAGCAATCGTGTGGCCTGGGTCGTGATCTTCGTGTTGGCGTATGGCCTGGCCACTGATGCCGTGCTCCTGCCCCAGACGTTCAAAGTGTCGGCTCAACCGCTGATGTTTTTCTACGCCCTCAGCTACATGGCCGCGTTCGTGAGCCGGGCCATGTTTGTTGAATTGGCCGCCATTTTGATCATCGCCGCGCCACTAGCAGTTGGCATTTACGGCTACGAGCACCTTAAGACGTCGCTCATGGCCGAGCGGGTTCGGGTGGAAGGTTTGGCCAGTACTGATCCGTTGACTGGTCTTGCTTCCCGTCTTGGCGCGGTGTTGGAGCTGGAACGGCGATCCGAACTTGGTTTGGAAACCCACGTCGTCATATGTGATGTCGACGATTTCAAGTGGTTGAACACCCACTTGGGTCAACATCACGGGGATGTCGCCCTGAAACAGGTGGCCGGCGTACTCGGCGATCTTTTGGATGGATGGTTTTTGGCCCGTCTCGGTGGCGACGAGTTCTTGGGAATCAGCGACCGGGAACTGTCGTTGGCTGAACGGGTCAGCGTTACCACCATCGCTATTGAGGAGACCGGGGATCTGCGGCGGCGGTTGTCGATGAGCGTCGGCACGTCGAGTGCGGCGGCCGGTGACGCAGACCCTGAAAGCCTCATGAGCGACGCCAGCTTGGCGCTGCAGCAGGCCAAGCTGTCAGGGCGAGGGCGCGTGGTTGACGCCACCCCGCACCTTCTTGAAGCGGAGACCGAGCGGCGGGTGATGGCAGACAAGGTGCGCTCAGCCATCGAGGATGATGAGATCGTGCCGTGGGCTCAACCCATCGTCGACATGGAGACCGGAACGCCTATCGGGGCTGAAATGTTGGCTCGGTGGCCGCAGCCCGACGGCTCAATGATCATGCCGAACGTGTTTGTCCCGGTCGTTGAAGCCCACGGCCTGAGTCGTTTTCTCGGCCGGATCATGCTTCGCCAGGCCATCGGCTTGTTGGAACGACTAGGTCGACCTGACGAGGAACATCTCTTTCTCTCGGTCAACATCTCGGCTTCTCACATTGTTGACCCGAACCTTGTTGACTACATCGACGCTCAACTAGCGGGGCGCAACGTCGCTGCTGAACGGTTGTTGGTTGAGCTGACCGAGACCGAACAGGTCGCTGACCCCGACATGCTCCTTCAGGCCCTTGAACGGCTTCGGGCCATCGGAATCGGCGTAGCCACCGACGATGTTGGATCTGGATGGTCCTCGTTGAATCAGATGATCGAAACTCCGTTCTCTCATGTCAAGATCGATAGATCTCTGGTGACGGCTATGGACCGCCCTGGAGGCGTTGACCTGGTCGCATCAATCTGCTCATTGGCGCGGGGGACCGGCCAGACCCCTATTGCCGAAGGCATTGAATACCAGCGCCAGGTGGAGCTTCTGTTGGAAGCCGGGTTTCGAATCGGTCAGGGGTTTCTCTTCGACCGGCCGATGCCTATTGAAGATCTGGTGTTGAAGCTGCGGTACGGCGCCGATGCCGCTAGTCGAGCGACTGATGGCGAGCAGTTGTCTCGACAGACCGGTGGCACGTAGCTCGACAAGTCGACGCCTTGATGCAGAAGATGCCACAACCTCGTCCATGACATGCAGTAGGCGGACAAAGTAATTTAAATCTTCGGGTCTCGCGGCGGAGACCCGCCAGAAGGTGGTTTGTTCCACTCTCTATGGGCGTGCTGCGATGTGCCGTCGCAGCGCGCCCAATCCTTCTTCTGAAGTGCCGTGAACCGAGCGAAGAGTGTACGGCGCCGCTTGGTGCAGGTCGGCAAAGTAGCTGTCGGCCCACTTCATGATGGGCCTCGATCGGAGGACCACAGCGCTCTCGGGTCTTTCAAACCGCGGGCTGTCAGTGGACAGTATGGCGTCTCGGTTTGCGATGAGGACTGCTGACAGGACGTGCGGCAGGGCGATCGGATAGGCCCGGATATCTACGTCGGGTCCGTCGATGGCTTCGACCAATTGCCACATGGAGTCAAGTCGAACAGAACTGGCGGTGCTGACTACGATTCTGATCTGCCAGCCTTCGGCCGCCCGCGATGCTATTGCACTGCGAAATCGTTCCGTTTCGAGTCTGGTGTCGTCGTCGATGAACGGGTCGCTGTTGAACGAATCAGCCCCCAGGCGTTCGACGTGAAGCGAGGCCAGCTTGAAGACACGGTTTTCGCTTGGCCCAGGGTCGCGCAGCAACGCGTCGGCTGCTGTTCGGAAAACGGCCGCGCTGCCGTCGACGATTTCGGCCCCAACGGTGGTTGGCGCCAGTACCCCGGTTGGCGTCAATGCTGAGTTGGCGTGCAGTTCGACGAGGGCTTCATGGTCGAAGAAGTCGGGGTAGGCGTCAGCCAGGGCTTGGCAGTGTTCCATGGACGCCGTGGTAGCTTGCTTGCTCCAACGTCCAACGGTGGTTCGGTCGACTCCGACGGTACGGGCGACCTGGCTAAGGAAACGACCACCGTTGTGCTCGTTTAGCGCCGCTAGTCCTTCGGCGACCGTCCGGCGGAGCTCCCGCTCGTATTGCGTGGACATAGTCCCACCTGATGCTAGACGCGATTGACTGCTGCGTCCTGGCAGACCAATGTTGCATGCCCTGCACTGCCGCCAGTGGCCTACTATCGACTCGACCCACGACCAACACGCCTGCTTCATGGGTCGCCCCTTCGTGTCGTCAAAGCCCTCATCGATGCCGTTTCCGGTGATGCTGGGGGCTAGCTGCCTGCCGCCAGAATCGACGGTTTGATTGGCGTGCCGTGACGATGGACACCGATGGGATGAAGAGTCACCCCAATCGGGTCTGGCATCGGTACTATTTGCACAGGGATGGGTACCGAGTCGGTACGAGACGACTGCCGAGGGCTGCATGGAAATCTCAACAAGAAAGTCACATAGCGCGACCATGGGCTCAGTGCCCTCCGGCCGGTAGAGTCAGCGGTCGTGTCCGAGTTTCTGCGGGAGTACCTGCTCGTCCTACTTTTCGGTCTGCTTGCCATCGGTGTTGTCGGTGGCTTCATTGGCCTTGCCGCTGCGCTGCGCCCTGATCGGCCGACGGCGGGCAAGCTCGAGAACTACGAAAGCGGCGTCGACCCGGTCGGCGGTGGATGGTCTCAGAGCCAGATCAGATACTACATATTTGCGTTGTTGTTCGTGATGTTCGATGTGGAAGCGGTGTTCATCTTCCCGTGGGCCACCCGACTTGAAGCGTACGGAATGTTCGGTCTGGTCGAGATGGTCATCTTTATCTTCATTCTGGCGCTCGGCTTGGCCTACGCCTGGCGAAAGGGCGTCCTGCGATGGGCCTAGTTGAATCGGGCAAGATTCCAAAGGGTCTCGGCAAGCTGCTCAACATGAGCCGCAAGTATTCGCTGTGGGCGTACCAGTGGGGCTTGGCCTGCTGCGCCATCGAGATGGGGGCGGCCTTCGGCTCACCCCGCTATGACGTGATGCGTCTGGGCGTGATCCCGCTTCCGGCCAGTCCTCGTCAAGCAGACCTTGTCATCGTGTCCGGCACCGTGACCGACAAGATGGCTCCGGCAGTGCGTCGCCTCTACGAGCAGATGCCTGAACCGAAGTACGTAATCTCCATGGGTTCGTGCGCCAACTGCGGCGGCCCGTACTGGGACAGCTATTCGGTGACCAAAGGCGTTGACCAGGTGATTCCGGTTGATGTTTACGTCCCCGGCTGCCCTCCTCGCCCGGAGGCACTACTGGAAGGCATCGTGCTGCTCCAGGAACGCATTCAGAACGAGGACATGGCCGAGAAGTGGAAGGGTGATCCTCTTGCCATCAGCTGATCAGGACACCGAGACCACCGAAGCCGAAGAGATCGTCACCGACGACGCCCGGGAGGCATTGCTCGAAGCAATGTCGTCCGAGCTGGGTGACGCCCTCGTCGCCAGCCACCTCGAGCCGGGTGTTGACCTCTGGCTTCGAGTGTCCAACGAGGCGTGGTCTGATACCGCCGAGTACCTGCGGGAGCGTCAGCGCTTCCGTTACTTCGAATGGCTGGCCGGCATCGACTGGATGCCGTCCCCGTTTGGGCGAAGCCTCGAAGCGGCCGTCGACGTCGTTCAGGCGGAGTCGGACGACGACGTTTCTGATAGCCCCGACGATTCCGGTTTGACCGGCACCGGGGCTGATGGCGTAACCGGCGGCGAAACCCGATTTCAGGTGTTCGCCCGAGTGCACAGCCTCACCACCGGTCTTGGCGTGACGATCAAAGCCGACGTCGGCGACGATCTGGCCATAGGAACCTGGATCGACACCTACGCCGGAGCAGCCTGGCACGAGCGTGAAACCCACGAGATGTACGGCATTACCTTCACCGGCAATCCCGACATGCGGAACCTGTACCTCCCGATGGAGTTCGAGGGTTACCCCTTGCGCAAGGACTATCCGCTGCTGGCCCGCTTGATCAAGCCGTGGCCCGGCATCGTTGATGTCGAACCTATGCCCGAGCTGGACGAGGCGCCGTCTCCTGCGGAGACTAACCGAGTTTCGGCCGAGGCCGAAACATCGCCGGACGGCACTGCCTCCACTGAAGGCGGTGACGCTTGATGATCACCAGTTTTCCCCGGCCGACGTTTCGCCTCTGGCGAAACTCGCTAAGCGAGCGGAGCGAGCGACGATGACAGACATGCTTGATCGCCGTCAGATGGCGTACATCGCTTCTCAAGCCGCCGATGCCCGGGTCAATGTCGAGCTCGAAGCCGAGGGCATGACGCTCAACGTCGGCCCGCAGCACCCGGCCACCCACGGCACGCTTCGCGTTGTGCTTCGCCTCGATGGCGAAGAGGTTGTGGCGGCCGACCCGATCATGGGGTACATGCACCGGGGCTACGAAAAGCTGGCCGAGGTTCGTACGTACCCGCAGGTCACCACTCTGATCAACCGGATCGACTGGCTCGGCAGTTTCGCCAACGAGGTGCCGTTCATCCTGGCCGCCGAGCGGCTCATGGAAATCGAAGCACCGCCTCGAGCCCAGTGGATTCGCACCATCTTGTTTGAGATGGCTCGAATCGCCAATGTGACCCTGTTCCTCGGCGATATGGGTGTGCAGCTCGGTGCGATTTCGCCGGTGTTCTACGCCTTCCGCGATCGCGAGTTCATTCTCAATCAGATCGAGGCGGCAACCGGCGGACGGTTCCACCCGAACTTTGATCGCATCGGTGGCGTCAAAGACGATCTACCTGCCGGGTGGATTGCTGACACCAAGGCGTCACTGCAGACCATCCGTAACTTCTGCGACGAGATGGAAGACCTTCTTCTCGGCAACGAGATCTTCGAGGCCCGAACCCGCGGCATCGGAATCATTCCCGCCGACGTGGGCCTGGCCTACGGCATGTCCGGAGCCAACATTCGAGCTTCCGGCGTCGATTGGGACCTGCGACGCGACAATCCCGTTGGCTTGGTCTACGACCAGGTTGACTGGAAAGTATGGACCCACCCCGACGGGGACTCGTTCGCCCGATACTGGGTTCGCCTGCAGGAAACCCGTGAGGCGTGCAACATCGTCGATCAGCTTCTCGACGGCATCCCTGCCGGCCCGATCATGGCCAAGGTTCCCCGCATCATCAAGGTTCCAGAGGGCGAAGCCTACGTGGCCACCGAGAACCCGCTGGGCGAGATGGGCTACTACGTGATCAGCCAGGGCGGCCTTGAGCCCTTCCGGGTAAAGATTCGTTCCGCCAGCTTCTCCAACATGTCGATCACCCCGTGGCTGCTCAAAGGCACCTACGTTCCCGACGTGATCACCATCTTGGCCTCGCTGTACTTCATTCTTGGGGACATTGATAGGTAATGGCCATGTTCGCTGTTGAACTTGCCTACTGGCAGGAAACCATTCTTAAGCTGCTCTTCGCTTTTGTCGCCGTACTGATCCCGGCTGGCGCCACCGTGAACCTCTACCTCTTCAAGATGGTGTCGTTCATGCAGAGTCGTCTCGGCCCTATGGAGGCCGGACCTTACGGTTCGCTTCAGCTGGTAGCCGAGGTCGGCAAGTGGGCTCAGAAAGAAGACATCGTCCCGGCGCGGGCCGACGAGTTCGTCTACAAAGCCTCGCCATACGTGGTGTTGCTGTCGACGTTCCTTTTGGTTCTTGTCGTCCCGTTCGGCCCTGATGCCTTCTTCGCCAACTTTGGCACCGGCATCTTCTTCGCCATGGCTGTCAGCTCGGTGTCGGTGATTGGCATTCTTATGGCCGGTTGGGCCAGCGCCTCCAAGTACTCGCTGCTCGGCGGTCTACGAGCGGCCGGTCAGCTGATCGCATATGAGCTGCCCCTGGTGCTGGCTGTTGTCGGTGTGGTCATTCAGGCCGGTTCGCTGAACCTGCAAGACATCGTGATGGCCCAGCACAACGGTGAAATCTTCGGGTGGGGTGCCATTGGCAACCCGTTCATCCTCACCCAGTTTGTCGGCTTCATGATCTTCTTGATCGCAGTGCAAGCCGAGTTGACCCAGACCCCGTTCGACATGCCTATTGCGGAGTCGGAGCTGGTGTCGGGTTATATGACCGAGTACTCCGGATTCCGATTCTTGCTGTTCTTCATCGGCGAGTTCGCCACCGCCAACATCTTCGCCTTCCTGGGCGCCACGTTGTTCCTCGGCGGCTGGTCCATTCCCCCGTTCCTGATGGACATCATTCCCGGCTTGGCTCCCGAATTGGATGCCACCGGAGCAGTGCTGTCCGAGGGTGGCAACTCGGCGGCTGGCATGTCGCCGTGGTTCAACCTGATCGGCCCCATCGTGATGCTGGTCAAGATGCTGGCCCTGACGTTCATCGTCTACTGGGTCCGCTTCACCTACCCCCGTTTCCGTGAGGATCAACTCCAGAAGTTCGCCTGGAAGGTTCTCATTCCTATCTCGCTGGTCAACATTGCCGTCACCGGCGTACTCAAGGTGGTGTTCTGATGCCAAAGCTTCCTGGTGTCATCAAGGGTCTCGGCGTCACCTTCGGGGAGATCACCAAGACAGTCACCAAAGGTTCTCACACCGTGCAGTACCCGCACGAGAAAGAGAACCCTGCTCCCCGCGCTCGTGGCGTGATCGCCTTGCACGAGGACAACTGCACCTCCTGCATGTTGTGTGCTCGCGAGTGCCCCGACTGGTGTATTTACATCGAGGGCCACAAGACGCTGGCCCCGCCTCGTCGGGCCGGCGGAAAGCCTCGTTCGGTCAACAAACTTGACCGCTTCGACATCGACTACGGCCTTTGCATGTACTGCGGTATTTGCGTCGAGGTCTGCCCGTTTGAGGCGCTGTTCTGGAGCCCGGAGTACGAGTACTCCGAGCCTCGTATCGCCGACCTGCTGCACGACAAGGAACGCCTTGGCCAGTGGATGGAAACGGTGCCGGACTTCGAGTCTTATGAGCCCGGAGCCGAGGTAAAGCAACAGAAGGTACCGCGTCCGTGACCTACCTTGTGCTCCAGACGCAGCTCACCGATACGGGTGAGTGGATCGCCAATATCTTCTTCTACATCATCGCTGCGGTGGCTATTGTGGCCGCGCTGCGAATGGTGACCACCAACAACGTGGTACACGCTTCGCTGTACCTGCTGGTTGTGCTGTCGGCAGTTGCGGCCACCTACGTCATCTTGGGCGCCGAGTTTGCGGCCGCTACTCAGATCTTGGTGTACCTGGGGGCCATCATGGTCCTGTTGCTGTTCGGCGTCATGTTGACTCGGGCCAAAATCGGTGCCGAGACCGACCTCGACCACGACCAGAAGTGGATCGGTGCCCTAGTCGCCGCCAGCCTTGGTGCCGTGATGGGCTACTCGCTGTGGGAGGGCTTCGGTGACGTGCGGATGCCGGCCGATCAGGTTCCGCAGCGAACCGAAGCGGTAGCCGACGAGATTTTCAGTACATACATTGTTCCGTTCGAGGCACTGTCGGTGCTGCTACTGGCGGCCCTCATTGGGGCCGTCGTCGTAGCCAGGCGCGACTAGCCGAGCGGATTGGGAAGGGTTTAGATCTAAATGTCACTACTCATACTTGCAGTGCTGTGTCTCATCCTCTTTGTCATCGTGTTCGCTCTGGCGTCCAGGCTGAACCGGGAGAGGTAGCCAAAGGTGTTTCTGAACCAGTTCCTGTTCCTGGCCGCCATCTTGTTCTGCATTGGCGTGTACGGGGTTTTGACCCGCAAGAACGGTGTTTTGGTGTTGATGTCGATTGAGTTGATCCTCAATGCGGTCAACATCAACCTGGTTGCTTTCGGGGCGTTTCACCAACATCTGTCCGGTCAGGTTTTCGCACTGTTCGTCATCGCTGTGGCCGCTGCCGAGGTTGGCGTGGGCCTAGCTATTGTTCTCTTGATTTATCGCAACCGGCGCAGTATCAACGTCGCCGAAGCCAACATCCTCAAAGGCTGACCTGTGTTTCTGCTTGCTGCTGAAGAAGCTGCCGCCCACTCGTGGCTGTACGACAACGTTTGGTTGATCCCGGCGCTGCCAGCGGCGGCGTTTGTGCTGATCCTCTTCTTCGGTAAACGCCTTCCTAATAAGGGTGCCGAGATCGGTATCGCCGCCATCGTTACGGCGTTCATCTTGGCCGTGCTCACCACCTTCACCTGGATTGGTGACATCGCCGACTCCGGCGCACATTCCGAAGAAGCCCATTCTTTGGTGGTCGACGGGGGAGAGGCCATTCCCGTTGACCTGACCGCCGAAGAAGGCGAAGTCCGCGGCGCACCGATTATCAATGAGGTCGAGTGGTTCGGTATCGGTACCGACGCCAACCGTGCCACCTTGGGTACCGAAGCGAACGGTCACGGTGAGCCTGCCGGAGGCGAAGGCGACACTCACGCCGACTCCGACGGTCACGCCGAAAAGTCGGCCTTCAGCATCTCGATCGGTACGTGGGTTGACGGCCAGTCGGTGATGATGCTGTTCGTCGTCACCTTCATTTCACTGTTGGTCCACATCTATTCGACCGACTACGTGAACGGTGATCGCCGCTACACCCACTACTTCGCGTTCCTGTCGCTGTTCACCGCATCGATGTTGTTCATGGTGCTGTCGTCCAGCACGCTGCAACTGATCGTCGGTTGGGAGCTGGTCGGCGTCTGCTCCTTTGCCCTCATCGGGCACTGGTGGGAAGACCAAGCCAACTCCGACGCTGCGCTGAAGGCGTTCCTCACCAACCGCGTCGGTGACATCGGTCTGCTCATCGGCATGACCATCTTGTACTTCGCCGCCGACCAGAGCTTCAGCATCAAGACCATCAACGAGATGGCAGTGGCCGGAGACATCAGCAAGGGAACGCTGCAGATCGCCGCTCTCTGTTTAATGGCCGCCGTGATGTCAAAGTCCGGTCAGTTCATTCTTCACACCTGGTTGCCGGACGCCATGGCCGGTCCCACACCGGTTTCGGCTCTGATCCACGCCGCCACCATGGTGGTGGCCGGTGTCTACATGATCGGCCGTTTGTACCCGGTGTTCTTCGTCGGCTTTGGTATCGCCGGGGGAAGCATCAACGTGATGGCCTTCATCGGCGGACTGACCTGCGTCGGTGGTGGCCTGCTGGCCTTCGTCCAACGGGACATCAAGAAAGTGCTGGCGTACTCAACGGTTTCGCAGCTGGGCTACATGGTTCTGGCCCTCGGCATGGGCGCCTACACCGCAGGCATGTTCCACCTGTTCACCCACGCATTCTTCAAGGCCTGCCTGTTCTTGGGTGCCGGTTCGGTCAGCCACGCCTGCCACCACAGTTTCGACATGAAGGCTGACATGGGCGGCCTGCGTAAGTACATGCCGACTACGTTCGCCACCTTCATGATCGGCACCGCTGCGCTGGCCGGCATCCCGCCGTTGGCCGGTTTCTGGTCAAAGGACGAAATTCTCGTCGGTGCCGGTGTCTGGCCGGGAACCGAAGGCAACGGCACGTACACCATTCCGTTCATCTTCGGCATGATCACCGCTGCCATGACAGCCGCTTACATGACCCGAGCGGTGTGGCTGACTTTCTTCGGCGACTACCGGGGCCACGAGGAACCGCACGAGTCCGGTCCCCGCATTACCGTCCCGCTGGTCATCTTGGCTTCCATGGCCGTCGTCGTCGGCTTCTTCAACATGCCGAGCGGCTTTGTGAAAGCACTGCGACTGCCCGAGGGTTGGGCACACAAGTTCGAAGATTGGGTTGAACCGGCCGGTGTGGCCACCTTCGTATCCAAAGAAGCCAACAAGTTCACTCACGCCAAACCGAGCCTGTCGCTGGCCGTTGTTGCCACCGCCCTCGCCGTTGGTGCCGGATTCTTGGTGTGGAACTACTACAAGCGCCTCTACGCCATGGATCCGAAAGCCACCGAGTACACCAACGGCATGGCATCTCGAATCCCGCCGCTGGCCGCAGGCCATCGAGTGCTGGAGAATAAGTACTACCTGGATCACCTGTACACCGGTGTAATCGCCGGGGGAACCAAAGGACCGTTGGCCCGAGCTGCCAACTGGACCAACCAGAACATCTTGGATGGGCTGGTCAACGCAGTTGGCTCCACTTCGGTGGTTGCCGGTCGCTTCATTTATCGCTTCATCGACCAGGGTGTCGTCGACGGGACGGTCAACGCCTCCGGTTCGACGGCCTCAAGGTTGGGGCAACTTCTCCGTGGGATGCAGTCGGGCCAGGTCCGTCAGTACGCCACGTTGATGTTCGGCGCAGCCACCGTGCTTGTCGCCGTGTTCATTTTCGCGGTGTAGGGCCGCGATCGTTTCGTTTAGTTTGAGTTTGAGTTAGAGAGCAGAAGGACCACAAGTAATGGACTTCCTGAATTCCTGGGGCTTGACGGCCATGGTGTTCGCACCGCTGGTGGGTGCCGTCGTTATGATGCTGATCCCCGAGCGGGATGAGGAGCTGCACAAGATGGTGGCTCTGGTCGCCTCGGTGGTGTCGTTCATCATCGGCGCCCTGCTGTTGACCAACTTTGACTACGGTGCCAGCGGCACCATGCAGTTCGGCGTCGATCGAAGCTGGATCGACGTCATCAACGCCCGCTACTCGATCGGCCTCGACGGCATGTCGCTGCCGCTGATAGCACTGACGTTGCTGGTGACCCCGTTGGTCATCATTTACAGCTGGAACCACATTCCGTCACCAGGCAACGCCAAAGCGTTTCTGATGCTCATCCTGGTGTTGCACACCGGCATGTTGGGCACCTTCGTGGCCCGGGACCTGGTGCTGTTCTTCGTGTTCTTCGAAGTGGTGCTGCTGCCGATGTACTTCATGATCGGCGTTTGGGGCGGCGAAGACCGTTTGTACGCCTCGATCAAATTCTTCCTCTACACCCTGTTCGGCTCGGCCTTCATGTTGGTCAGCTTCTTGGCTCTCTATTGGTTGACCGGTTCGGAAACGTTCAACATGGTCGAGTTGGCCGCTCAGGTACAGGCGGAGGGGCTCACCCGAAATCAGCAGGCGTTGCTGTTCGGTGGCATGTTCCTGGGCTTCGGCATCAAGGTGCCGATGTTCCCGTTCCACACCTGGTTGCCCGACGCCCACACGCAGGCCCCGACTCAGGGTTCAGTGATTCTGGCCGCCGTGCTGTTAAAGCTGGGAACCTACGGATTTGTTCGCATTGCCCTTCCGATCCTTCCGGAAGGGGCCGTGGTCTGGGCACCCTGGATTGGCCTGCTGGCCGTCATCGGCATCATCTACGGTGCGCTCGGCTGTCTGGCCCAAACCGACATGAAGCGGCTCATCGCCTTCTCGTCGGTGGCCCACATGGGCTACGTAATGTTGGGCATCGCCACGCTTACCGACTTCGGTATTAACGCCGCCATTTTCGGCATGGTCGCTCACGGCCTCATCACCGGCATGTTGTTCTTCATCGCCGGCTCGGTCAAAGAGCGCTACCACACCTTGGAGATCAAGCGCCTTGGCGGCCTGCTTATTCAGGCCCCCCGCATGGGCTGGATCCTCGGTATTACCTCGATGGCCTCGCTGGGTCTTCCCGGCCTCGCCGGGTTCTGGGGTGAGTTCCCCGCCATCTTGGCCGCCTACAACCCCAATGCTGGGCTCAACACCACGCTGTTCCGGGTCTACATGGTGGTTGCCGCCATCGGTACCGTCCTGGCCGCCGCCTACCTCCTGTGGCTGCTCCAGCGAACGGCCTTCGGTGAACCATCGGAAGAGTTCGCTGACGATCCCAACATCCACGACACGGTCTTCACCGAGTGGGTGGCCTGGGTGCCAATGTTGATTCTGATCATCGTGCTTGGCTTTGTACCTGGCTTGATCTTCGACGTCACCAACGAGCCGGTTTCGTTGATCGGCGATGTGTTTGAAAACATGTCTTCGGACTCGGCCCTCGGAACCGGAGGCTGATCTCAGTGCTGGCTCAGAGCCTTGTCGCCCAGAGTATTTTTGGACAGAGTATTGTCGCTCAGGGTGCTGCCGCGGAGTTTGTCCGCCCCCACATCGACTGGCATGCCTTCGCCCCCGAGCTCATTCTGGTGGGCTGGGGCGCGCTGGTTACCGTTGTCGACCTGATCGGGTTGGAACGGGTGCGTCGCATCATCGGCCCACTGACCGGTATCGGCTTCCTGTTGGCCATGATTCCGGTGCTCACTCTGTGGGACCTGGATAGCGAGATCCCTCGGGTGTTGTTCGACGGCGCCTACGTGGTTGACAACTACTCCCTGGTTCTCAAAGGCGTATTCCTATTCAGCGGCTACGTGGTGGTGCTGTTAGCCAGTAACTACATGGCCGAGGGGGACTACTACGATTCCGAGTTCTATCAGCTGATAGCAGCTTCGGTGCTTGGCATGTTGATCATGACCTCGGCTCGTGACCTGGTCACCATCTTCATCGCTCTTGAGCTGGTTTCCATTCCCGCCTACATGATGGCCGCATGGCGTAAACGAGATCTGAAGTCCAACGAGGCCGGTCTCAAATACATGCTGATGGGCGTGTTCGCCTCCGCCATTCTGTTGTACGGCATGTCGCTGCTCTACGGCGCCGCCGCCGACACCCGACTGTCGGTCATCGGAGAGTCGTTGGCCTCCGCCGACTCCGCTCCGTTCATCACCTTGGGTGTGCTGTTCACCATCATTGGGTTCGCCTTCAAGGTCTCGGCCGTCCCGTTCCACACGTGGGCTCCCGACACCTATGAGGGAGCACCCACCCCGCTGACCGCTTTCTTGGCCGTTGCTTCGAAGGCCGCCGGTTTCGTTGGCTTGATCAGCATCATCGTGTTCGCCTTCGGTGACCTGCCCGAGCTGGTCGAGCCGTTCATGTGGATCCTGTCGGCGGCCACCATGACAGTCGGCAACCTGATTGCGTTGCGTCAAGACAACGTGGTTCGCATGCTGGCGTACTCCGGTATTGCGCAAGCCGGCTACATGCTCGCCCCGCTAGCCGTGTACGGCGGCCAGTTGGCGGAAGCCCAACAGGCCATCGTGATCTACCTGGTGATCTACGCCGCCATGAACCTGGGCGCCTTCGCCGTTGTAATCATTGCTGCTCGCAAGACCCGCTCCGGCGACATCGAGTCATTCAGTGGCATGCTCCGCTACGCACCTGGACTGACGGCGGCTATGACCGTCTTCTTGTTCTCCCTGGCAGGTATTCCGCCTATGGGTGGCTTCTGGGCCAAGTTCTGGGTGTTCAAGGTTCTGACCGACGGTTGGGAGCTGTGGGGCACACTCTTGGCTTTGATCGCTGCTGTGAACTCCGTGATCGCTGCCTTCTATTACCTGAACGTGGCTAAACAGATGTGGTTCCTGCCGGCCCGAGACGGCGACAACTCCCCGATCATCATTCCCCCGGCGCTGATAGCGGCGGTAGCCATCACCGTGATTGTGACGCTGCTGACCGGAGTGACCGGCTGGGTTCCCAGCTGGGCCGACTTCCCGGCAGTTGCTGCAGCACCGTAGTCGAGTTGGGACGGTGGCCGACACTGTCCGTGCCCCGTGAGTATCGAACGGTTTGATCGTTTCGTCGAGCGTCGGCTCTATGGTCCCGGCGGCTTTTACACCTCCGGGGGTCAGGCCGGTCGGAGGCGAGGCGATTTCATAACCAGCCCTGAAGTCGGCCCGTTGTTTGGCGAAGTGATGGTCAACGCCTGTTTGGCGTGGTGGTCTGAGCTGGGCCAACCTGAGCCTTTTACCGTGGCTGATCTCGGTACCGGACCGGGAACGTTGCTTCGCTCCATGCGACTTGCTATGGACGGACGTGCTGACCGTGACTGTTTCCAGAACTGGAGCCTGGTCGGGGTTGATCGAGCCGGGACCCACAGCGGTGGAGTTTTGCCGGACAGCCTCGAACATATGGTGGTCATCGGCAATGAGCTCCTGGACAACGTGCCGTTCCGGGTGCTTGAAGTCGGTGTCGACGGGCTGTCGGAGCTGTACGTCGAATCGGCCCGGGAACGGTTGCGCCCGGTCGATGAGTTGGACCCGGCGACCACCCGGGTTCTCGACCTTGCCGGTGTCGACGGGCTGGCGTCCGGAGTTCGTTTGCCGCTTCTCGCAGGAGCGTACGAACTGGTGCAAGACCTGCTCAACCGTGGAGCGGGCCGGGTCTGCATGATTG
>CALJMD010000007.1 GCA_937981915.1 uncultured Acidimicrobiales bacterium | reverse complement strand
GCCGAAGCCCTAATCGGTGCCCGCGTGCTTCAGTCGTTGGGCGGGGCGTTTCAGTTCCCGTCCGGTCTGGCGTTGCTGCTGCCGGCGTTTCCGTTCGAGCGACGGCAGATGGCTATTGGCATTTGGGGCGCCATGGGCGGTTTGGCCGCCGCTCTCGGTCCACCGCTGGGCGGTTTTCTGGTCGGGGCGTTCGGCTGGCCGTCGGTGTTCCTGGTCAACGTTCCGGTGGCGCTGCTCACGCTGGTCTTGGGAGCTGTCTGGTTGGAGGAGAGTCGCAGCGACGACATCCCTTCCCGGGTTGACCTGATTTCGATTCCGGCCGCCAGCATCGGTGTTGGCGCCATCATCTTGGCCATCGTGCAGAGCGAAACCTGGGGTTGGCTTGGCATCGAGACGGCGGTGACGGTCGCGGTCGGTCTGGTGCTGATCGGCTTGTTCGTCCTCAGATCTCGCAGCCACCCGGCACCGCTGTTCGACCTGAGCCTGTTTAGCATTCGAAGCTACTGGCTGGGCTTGATCGGAACGGTGGCGTTTGTCATCGGGTTCTTTGGTTTCTTCGTGCCGTTCCCGTCGTTTCTGCAGGAGACGTGGGGATGGTCGACCATACGAACCGGTCTGGCGATTGTGCCCGGCCCGGCGTTGGCGGCCGTGATCTCGCCGGTGGTGGGGCCGATGGCCGACCGGATCGGCAACGGGCCGATTCTGGCTGTAGGTGGACTGTCGGGAATGATGGCGATGTCGTTGCACCTGTTGCTCACCGACCTGGAACCATCGTTGTTCCTCGGGGTCATTCTCCCCGGACTGTTTTTAGGGTTCGCCGCAGGCTGCAGTTTTGCCATGTCGGTGGGAGCGGTGATGCGTGACGTTCCGGCGCGGCGCTTTGGTATGGGCGGCGCCGGGCGAACCACCCTGTTCCAGTTGGGGGTGGCGCTAGCCATTGCCTTAGCGGTCGCTCTGGTCGGTGACCCGGTCGACGATGCGGCTCGGCTAGCGGGGCTGCGTGGCACCTGGATGCTGTGCCTGGGGGCCTTCGCTGTGCAAGCGGTCGTGTTCGGCCTGTTGTTTCCGCGAGGCAATCCGGCCGCTCAAGCTCAGTAGCCGCTATCGGCTGGTCGCCATCGATAGCGCAGCGTGCAAGGTGATTGCCCGCTTCACGGTTTCGACTACAAACTCGGAGTCTCGGGCCACCCGGTGATCCGAGCTCAGTTCGTCGAGCGTGATCGACATTTCATCAGGCTTGGCTTCATCACGAAGACTGATGAGCGACTGGGCGAACACCATCTCGCCGGGCTGGAATCGGATTTCGAACGGAGCCGTTGATTTGGCGGCCGCAACCAGCACCGGAAGGTTGCCTGCACCAACCAGGTCGGCCACGCGGTCGTCGGTGATGGCGTAGAGCCCGTTGAGGTCGGCCAGACCCTCTTCGAATTCGTCGATGGGCCGGTGCATGGGTCGACACGCCAATGGTTCGCCGGCGATCAGCGAGCCTTGAACCGGCTCTTCTTCGTCGTCTTCATGGTCGAACGGCAAAATGACGATTGTTTCCTGGTGGGCCAACGGAAAAACGTTGTTGCTCCAATCGAGCACTTCCACTGGGAGGCCCCCGATCTGGCCGGTGTATCGGGTCCGCACCTGGCTGGCCTGTAGAGCTGTTGCCCGGAGCCGTCGTATCCCAGGGATTCGTGCGTTGCGTTCATCGCGACTGTCGTTGGATCGCGACAAGCCGAGTTGGTTGGCGGCGAGGCCAAAGACATTTCGATGATGTTTCACGAAGCGCAGAGCGGGGTTGTAGCCCAGCCGGGCCCGTATCAAACGGATAAGGAACAGACACGTCACCACGGCGGTGAGTACTAGGAACTGCGCTCCGATCAGAAACTGACCGTCTTCCATCTCTACCAGGATAACGAGACAGGTCTTTGAGTTGGCCGCGCCCTACTCTTTGCTGGAGGCGAAGTCTTCGAATCCGGCCATGATCTCGGCGGTCGTTCGCCGAGCCCCCGTCTGTAGATACTCCATCGCCCGAAGAGCGCCGTCGTGAGCATCGAGGCTCGATCCGGCAACGCAGTCTTCAACCACTCGGCAGAAGTAATCGTGCTGATGGGCATCAACGAACGTGTAGTGAACGCAGACGTCGGTGTGTCCGCCAATGAGGATCAGCGTGTCGGCCTTTAGACCCTTCAACAGGATTTCGAGTTCGGTGCCGAAGAAGCAGGAGTACCGCCGCTTGCGTATGAAGTAGTCGTCATCTCGCATACCGAGTGCCGGGTCGACAGCAGTGCCAGGATCGTCTTCAAGCAGGTGAACGCCTTCCACCCCGTCAAGTTCACGACCGAAGTCGATCAGGTTGTGGCGATGCGCCTCTTGAAAGAAGATGATCGGGACGCTGCATTGGCGGGCCTTGGTGATGAGATCCGGGGCCGACGCCAGCCGTTCGTCGTAGCCTTCCATCAACGGGATCGAGGTTTCCTCACTGTCGACCTGCGCTCCTTCGCCGCCTTGGATATCGATCACCAACAGGACCGGTTGGCCTTCAATCATTTCTCGCCCCGCTGTCTGGGGCCGGGTGGTTTGGGGCGCAGTCTGTGGCTGGGTATTGGGCATCGTTCTCCTC
>CALJMD010000006.1 GCA_937981915.1 uncultured Acidimicrobiales bacterium | reverse complement strand
GGGGACAAGGTGTTGTTCTACCACTCGCAGGTAAAGCCTCCGGCTGTCGTCGGCTTGGCCGAGGTTGCCTCGGAGCCGTATCCCGATCCGACGGCGTTCGATCCCGACGAAAAGTACTACGACCCGAAGAGCGATCCCGATAATCCGAGGTGGATCCTGGTCGACATGCGTTATGTCGCCCACCTACGCCAGCCGGTTACGCTCCCGGAGATCAAAGAGGACCCGAAACTTGACGGGATGATGGTCCGCCAACGCGGCGCTCGGTTGTCCATTCAGCCGGTGGAGAAGAAGCACTTCGACTACATCGTCAAAGTGGGTGGAGTGGACTAGGCGGCCGGGGAGCGTTCGGCACCTAGCTCGGGGTCTTGGGAGCGCTGAGTGTGTCGGGCTACCTGGACGTCGACTACGGTGCCAGCTATGGCATCGCTTGAACCGCTCATGACCGTGAATGTAACTCTTCATATGATCCCGCTCGGCAATACACCGGCCGGGACCCGTCTTGATGTTCCCTTCAGCGGAACAGCCACGTCGGATCGCTGGGATGGTGAGCTAGCGGTCGAAGGCGTCGACTATGTCACGGTTGGCAAAGGTGGCATCGCCAACCTCGACATCCGGGCTCGCATGGGTGAAGGTGAAGACGTCGTCTCCTACGCCGCCAGTGGTCGCATGGGTCCTGAAGGAATTCTGGAGGCGTTCACGTTCCAGACGGCCAGCGAAAAGTTCGCCGACCTGAACACAGCGGTTGCGGTCGCCGTCGGCACGCAGGACAAGAACAAACTCACGCTGGAAGTGTTTGAAGTAAAGCGCTAAACCGACACTGGCCGACTACAAGGCGGCGGGCCCGGTCAGCCGGGTTGCGTGTCCCATTTTGCGGCCGGGTCGGGCTTCGGTCTTTCCATACAGATGGACCATCCAGTCGCCCTGTGCCGTCATCTCGGCTGTCGCCTCGGCCGGGTCACCTAACAGATTGCGCATGTCAGCGTTGCTGTGGCGCTGGGGGTCGCCCAATGGTCGACCGGTCACCGCCCGCACATGCTGCTCAAACTGCGAGCACAGACAAGCTGCCTCCGTCCAATGGCCACTGTTGTGCACCCGCGGAGCGAACTCGTTGACCAGCAACGAGCCGTCAGCGAGCACAAAGAACTCAACGCCGATCACGCCCACGTACTCCAGACCTTCAAGAAGGCTGCGGGTGGCCGTCGTCGCCGCGTTGATCACGGCTTGGTCGACCCCGCTGGGACCGACCGACTGGGCCAAAAGGCCGTCACGGTGGGTGTTGACCGCCGGGTCGTAGAGGGCCATCGAGCCGTCGACGGCTCGGGCGCCAATCACCGAGATCTCGCACTCAAACGGAATCAGCTGTTCGACCACCAAGGGAACCCCACCGAGTTGCTGATGAATATCGGTTCCGTCAGTGTTGTCGGCACCGAGAAGATCCTGGACCGAAACCCGCAATTGGCCTTTCCCGTCGTAGCCCAAACGTCGTGTCTTGACGATGACTTCGCCGCCGTCGACCCTCGACCCAGCGATTTCCGAGGCCGTCAACTCTGAAGCGGCGGCCACGATGTCGTCGTGTGAGTCAGCCCGGCGGTACGGGGCGGGCCGCAGACCGACTGACGTGAAGAACTCCTTTTCGACCAATCGATCCTGGGAGACGGACAAGGCTCGCCGACCGGGCCGCAACTTGCCCCCGGACTCCAATGCTTCAAGGCCGGCGGCGGGAACGTTCTCAAATTCGTAGGTGACGACGTCGCTGCGAGCCGCCAGATCGACTAAGGCATCCACATCGTCGTAACCGGCGACGATGTGCTGATTAGCCAGTTGGGCGGCCGGGGCGTCCGGTGTGGGATCCAGAACGACAACCTTTACGTCGAGCCTGGCGGCGGCCATGGCCAGCATCCGACCGAGCTGGCCGCCGCCCACGATGCCGAGCGTTTCGCTCACCGATCACTGTCCGGTTCGTCAACTGGATGCTCGGCCACCGCCGCTGACTGTGCTTGACGAAAGTCATCCAGCCGAACAGCGAGGTCGTCGTCGGTGAGCGCCAGAACCGCCGCTGCCAACAAAGCGGCGTTGACGGCACCGGCCCGGCCGATGGCCAACGTACCAACCGGAATGCCGGCCGGCATCTGCACGATCGACAGCAGGCTGTCGTTGCCGGACAGGGCCTTGGATTGAATCGGAACCCCAAAGACCGGCAGGGGAGTAAGGGCTGCAGTCATTCCCGGAAGATGGGCGGCGCCGCCGGCTCCGGCGATGATCACCTTGAAGCCAGCGTCGCGGGCGCCGGTGGCGAACTCGTACAGCCGCGACGGTGTCCGGTGAGCGGAAACGATCAGATCTTGGTGGGTGACCGCCAACTGGTCCAAGACCTCCACGGTGTTGCGCATGGTCGGCCAGTCGGACTGGCTGCCCATGATCACTGCTACCGACGGGCTCATGTTCTTGACCCTCGAAACGGCGACCGGTGGATCTGCTTGGGAACAGTTCTCATGTTCGACAGACTAACCGCCGCCACCCGAGCCGAGGCTGACCGATCGGCCGTACTAGTCTGACGTTTCGCCACGAGATGTCGTCGCCCGTTACGCCCACCGTCGCGACCCGTGCGCGCCACCACCATGAGCCGACCAATTGATCCTTCTTCGGTCCTCGACCGCGTCAGCGGCGTTGACCTTCTAGGCGCCGACGACAACTCGGTAGACCACCCCAGACGCAGCCCGCTGCACGACCTCCACCTCGCGGCCAGCGCCACCATCGTTGAGTTCGGCGGATGTCTTTGGGTTGACCGCTATCGAAGCGGCGTGAGCTGCGAGTACCGAGCCGTGATCGAGCGGGTCGGCGTGATCGATGTGTCGCTGATGACTCAGCTCGGCTTCGAGGGGCCACGCGCCGTCGAGTATCTCCAACACCTATTCACCAACGATGTGGTGAATCTGGCTCCGGGCCGAATGCGATATGGAGCGATAGTTGACGATGATGGACGTGTTGTCGACGATGGCATCGTCTATCGGTTGGCCGACGACGAGTTTCTCTTGATGTTGAACCTGGCCGAAAGTCAACTACCCGACTCGCTGATGGCGCAGTGGTCCGAACCCGAGGCGGGCTGTCGCAACGTCACCGACGGACGGGCCATTCTCCAAGTCCAGGGTCCGGAGGCGGCACCACTAGTTGAGCAGGCGCTTACCGTCGAGCCGGGATGGGTTCCATCGTTCTTTGGTTGCCGTCGACTCGAATCCGAAGGCGTGATCGTCGGCCGTTGCGGCTTCACGGGAACCGACAGCGTGGAGCTGATCGGCCCTGCCGCCGTCATCGGCATGATCTGGTCTCGCCTGGTCGACGGCGGAGCCGAACCGTTCGGTATCTCCACCATTGAATATCTTCGGGTGGAGGGTGGGATGATCTGCCACGGTCACGAATTCACCATCGGCTCGCATCTTCCCGCTGAACTTGGACTGGCACCGTTCGTCAAGTCGTCGGTATCGCATCTCGTCGCCGGGTGGAGCCAACTGTCGCAGCCGGTGGAGCCGATGCTGCATTGGGTCCTGGGCCCGTTGAACGACATTGATGTCGACCACCTTCCAACCAACGGTCAACCGGTGACCATTGGCGAGGTGGTGGTGGGCCGACTGACCAGCACTATTTTCAGTCCGGCGGCCAGCCGGATCGTGGCGTTGGCCATGCTTGACCCGGAGCTGTTGGACTGGTCCTCAAAGGGCAACGACGTAGCGGCCACGGTCGGCTCGCAGGACGTCACCGTGCGGAAGTATCGAGACTCGCCGTTTGTCTAGCCGGTCACGGAGCGCTACCGGCCGAAGGCGCCCAGCGCGTCGCTCAAGTTGCCAACGGAGTCGTCACCTTCGAGGTCCATCACAGCGCTCAACAACGCCGCGGTTTGAGCTTCGCTGCCGACCGATCCGGTCATCTTGGTGAACTTGTCGGTGAGAGCTTCGGTGGAGAGCGGATCGTGCATGGACCCCAGCTGGCCGTGCACCGTCTTGGACAAGCGGCTTCCGTCAGTCAAGGTAACCGATACCCGCCCGCCCATTTTCCAGGCGTAGGTTGCGTCGAACTCCTCGGCGGCGTTGACCGCAGACACCTTGGCTTGCAGCGCTGCCAGGTCCGGCCTGGTGATGGCATCAGGATGGTAGGTGGCCGGATCAGTCGGGTCGGCCAGAATGGCGGCGGCAATGTTGAACTGGGCCGAGTACTGGGCGGCCATAACCGATGTCGTGCCGTCCATGTTGTTCTGCGTTGCCGCTTTGGTCGGGCCATCGGCCACGATGTCGACGATCTGGTCGGCGGTGAGGCCGTGTTCGGCGGTCAACTCGGCAGCAGCCTGAATCATCGGGTGAATGTCGCTGCAAGCGGCATAGGGCTTCACCGTGATCTCATCTGCCATCCACCTGGTTCCGAGCTCGTTGGTGAGCAGCTCGATTCGGGGGGCGTCGGTAAAGATCCGGCAGAACCCGTAGCGACCGGCCAGGCCGTCGGCCGGCCCCTCAAAGCCCTCCGCCACCAAGGTGGCGGCCAGTACGCCTCCTTCGGCCGCTCGACCGGCGTGAATCCGCTTGTTCATTCCGCCCGACGCTGCGAATTCCATGGTTCCCGAGGCAAGCGTTGATGCCACACCCAAACTCTGTCCCAAGCCAACGCCGTCGAGACCCAGCAGGCTGGCGGCGGCAGCAGCGGCGCCAAACACCCCGGACATCGACGTCGGGTGAAATCCGGCCAACATGTGGCTGGCCGGGCCGACAGCAATACCGGCTCGACCCATCGCTTCATAGCCGACGACAACGGCGTTGAGCAGATCGCGGCCCGATGCTCCAAGATGCTCGGCCAAGGCAAGCGCTGCCGGTACCACGACAGCACCAGGGTGGCTGATGGCTTCCTCGTGCACATCGTCCAGCTCGAAGGCGTGGGCTGCGCTGCCGTTGGCGAAGGCGGCCATTGCCGGTGTCGTACCGGCGGCGCTGTTTCCGATCACCGTGCACGGACCTGAGCCGCCGGTGGCCTGGGCGTAACGATGGGCCGCCAGCGTCCACTCCTGAGTTGAGCCGTACATGATGGCGCCGATGGTGTCGAGAACGGCCGCGGTGGCCAAGCGACGCAGTCGGGGTAGCTCGGAGTGGTCGTGACCAATCAGGTCGACCAGAAAGTGGGCGAGAACAGCAGTCGGGTTGTCGTGCTGCGAGTTCGCCCCGTCCTGGTTAGCTCTTTCCCGGTGCAGTTCTTGCTCAGCCATCGACAGGGGCAGGCAGGGCAAGAGCTTCACGCCACAAGGAGTGCAAGTGCGGCACAGAGTTCTCGGAGTGCACGGTGGCCACTCCGGACGGGTCGTTGATAAGGGGCCCTGGACGGTAGCCGCGGCTGGACACGCCTCGCTGGACGGAGTCCATCAGCTCAAAGTCCTCCGAGACCGTCGTGTCCCAATCCAACTCGATGATGTCCATCTGCTCGGCAGTCGGTGTGGCGTTGGCGAACCACCACTCTCGCACCAGCAGTGTCCGGTCGACGTCAAGGGGCACCCAACGGAAGGTGTTGAGAACCCGTCCGGGGTAGCACTGGATGGACGACACCGGCCAGGTGAAGAACGATCCATAGTCGTTGGCGTCGGCGGCGTCAGCTCGCTGGTAGGCCACCTTGTCGGGCGCCGGGGCCTCGGCGGTGTGATGAATAGTGTTGCCGTAGGGATGAATCCGGTAGCTGGCCGGAGTGACAACACCGGCCGAGAATGCCTTGTGTACGTTGGGGCAGTGGTAGCACTCGTTGTAGTTCTCTACCGCGATCTTCCAGTTGGCCGCGACTTCGTGGGTGCGGCGATACGAGAACACTCGCTCGGACGCGTCGGGGGCTATGGCCAGCAGTTGATCCTCGACACCGGGGATGGTGTCAGCCAACGATGGGGCGTCCGGGTCGAGGTTGACAAAGAGAAACCCGGCCATGGATTCGACCCGCACCTGTGGCACGCAGATTTCCCCGACCTTCTCGCCTCTGGCATGTAGGAGGTTGCCACCGAGGTCGTAGCTCCAGGCGTGGTAGGGGCAGGTGATAGACGTCAGGGCCGCACCGCTGGAGAGCGCGCCAGTGGTGGCCGTTGTCAGTGAACCAACCGGTTCAGTCCCGGACGCATCGGTGGGGATGAGTTCGTGACCCCGATGCTGGCAGACGTTGTAAAAGGCCTTGACGGTGCCGTTGTCGTTGGCCACGATGACGCCCTCGTCGCCAATGCGGGCCGTGAGGATCTGGCCCGGCTGGCCAACCTGAGATTGATGACCGACCATCTGCCAGGTCTTGGCGAAGATGTGCTCCAGCTCTTGGGCGAACACATCAGGGTCGGTGTAGCAGCTTCCTTCGAGCCCTCGGGGGAAAGTGGTGTCGGTCATGGCAGGTCGGCCAGTCCATCGATGAGGCGGTCCATCTTCTCTTTGAAGTTGGCGTCGGACCGGAGGAACCGTTTCTCCAGGCCCCGGAATGACACCGACCCGTCTTTGACGATGACGCCGCGTTCCAACAGTCCGTCAAATACCTTGGTGGAATCGGTGTCGGGGTCCAGAATTTCGATGAGGAAGAAGTTCGACCGGCTGTCGGGGATCATTCGGAACCGGTCCAGTTCGG
This sequence comes from uncultured Acidimicrobiales bacterium, assembly GCA_937981915.1. Classification (GTDB taxonomy): domain Bacteria; phylum Actinomycetota; class Acidimicrobiia; order Acidimicrobiales; family SZUA-35; genus JAHELU01. The sequence goes on along the minus strand of CALJMD010000006.1, from coordinate 599 downwards.
TGAAACGCTCCTTGGCGTAGGCTCGGCCGGACACGATGGTCTCGATAGTCCGATCCAGGTGGGCATGGTCATCGAGGGCGGCGATGGCTCCGGCGATTTGAAGCTGACCCATGTTCCAGGTGGTCTTGATGGCCAACAGAGCGTCGACCACCTTCTTCGGCGCAACACCGAAGCCGATGCGCAGACCGGCCAGGCCGAACACTTTGGAGAAGGTGCGGAGCACGGCCACGTGCTCGTACTCGTTGGCCAGGTGAATGTAGCCGTCGGTTTCGGAGTAGTGAACGTAGGCCTCGTCAAGCACGACCAGCGCGTTGGGGGCGGCTTCGATGATGCGACGAATGTCGGCTTCGGATGTCCAGGTGCCCGACGGGCTGTGCGGATTGGTGATGAAGACAATCCGGGTGTCATCGGTGATGGCATCGATGTAGGTGTCCACGTCGAGCGCCATGGTCTCGCGATCGGTGGCCTCAAAGGCCAGAACCGGCTGACGGCCCTCGGCCTCGGCGAACAGATGGTAGATAGGGAAACACGGCCCGGGCATCAGGATGCGGCCACCCGGTTCGCAGAACGCTCGGATGATCAACGAGATGATCTCGGTT
>CALJMD010000005.1 GCA_937981915.1 uncultured Acidimicrobiales bacterium | reverse complement strand
CCGAGGGTGGATACAGCGACGTGTTCATCGAACACCACTTGGTGCCTATGGGGGCATCTGTCTGGTCGGCCGATCCGGATCAGTTCAACCTTTTCCCGGCGACGACCCTGCTTCGCTTTTTGGACAATCACGGGTTGTTGTCGGTCGGTGATCGCCCGCTGTGGCGAACGCTCCGCGGCGGTAGCCGAACCTACGTCAACGCCATCGCCGAGCGATTTGACGGAGAGATCAGACTCGGCCAGCCGGTGACAGCGATCCGTCGGCTTCGAGACGACGACGAGAGCCCGTCGAAGGGCCGTGTCGAAGTTCAATCGGGCGGGGTCGTAGAACGATTCGACCATGTCATCGTCGCCGCCCACAGTGACCAGGCACTGGCGTTGCTAACCGACCCGTCGGACGGGGAAAAGCAGCACTTGTCGGCTGTTCGCTACCAGCCAAATCGGGCCACGTTGCACTTCGATGAGGCGGTCATGCCGCCCAAGCGTTTGGCGTGGGCCGCCTGGAATTACGATCAGGCGGCACCTGCGCCGTCAGCCGACGCCGATTCCGCCGCTAGCGGTCGAGCCGCCCTCACCTATGACTTGACGCTCCTGATGCGACTGGCTGGAAGTCGCCGGTATTTCGTGAGCCTGAACTCGGACCATCGCATCGACCCCGAGAAAGTGTTGGCGTCGTTTGACTACGCCCACCCGGTGTTCGACCACCCGGCTATCGCCGCCCAGTCAGCGTTGGCCGACATCAACGGAACGGACAACACCTGGTTTTGCGGTGCCTGGATGGGGTACGGCTTCCATGAAGACGGAATGGCGTCGGGGCTACGGGTGTGCAGTTCGCTGGGGGTCGACTGGTGAGACCACTCGCACCACAGTTGTGTACCGGTCAGGTCTTCCACCGTCGACACGTCCCAACGACTCACGAATTCGCCTACCCGATCAGCTATCTGTTTTTCGACCCCGACCATCCAGCGGAGGTCACCAGCCGTCATCCGTTGTGGTCGACGGGCCGCTGGTCCCCGGTACAGATTCGCTCCGAGGACTACGGCGGAGATGACAGCGCAGCCGGGGTATCGACTCTGGGTGACGAAGTGCGCAGCCAACTCGCTGACCTGCCCGATCGACCGTTCCCGAACCTGAAACCAGGCCCGGTTCGGCTTCTCACCCAGCCCCGCCGGTGGGGCTGGTTGTTCAATCCGATTTCGGTGTTTGTGGCCTGGTCGAACCCAGGGACCGACCCTGCCATGGGGTCGGACGAGGTTGAAACTGAACAGCACCCTTTGGGCGTAGTGCTAGAGGTGACCAATACCCCTTGGAAGGAGCGTCATCGGTACCCGATGATGCTCAAGCGAACAAGTACAGACGGGAGCGGGCGGCAACAGTTTGCGGCAGAATTCGACAAGGTGCTGCATGTCTCGCCGTTCCTCCACGAGGACTACCGGTACCGTCTGACCATCGAGTGGGGTACTGCTCAGACCGAGCAGGCCGGGTCCCATCGTCTCGGCATTGGGGTTGATGTTCTAACCGACAACGAACAGTTGGTGATCGAAACCAAGATGGACCTCGCGGTGGAGCCAGCCGACCGATCCACGCTGGGCCGATCTGTTCGCCGCGACGGCTTTCCAACCCACCGCACCAGCTACGGCATTCACCGCCAAGCCGCCTCGCTGGCCAAGAAGCGGGTCCCCTTTGTGGCCCACCCAAAATCAAGAACGCCGCAACCGGCATCAGTTCGGGACGTGGCAGTGAAAGGCGGGAGTGATGACTGATGAGATGACCGACACCCGAGTCCGTCCGGAACGGCTGCTACGGCGAGCCGCCTCAGAGTACGCCGCCGGTCAATCGGCGATGATTCGAGCCAGCCGGGCAACGGTGCTTCGCTTGATGGAATCGATGACCCACGATCGCTTGGAGATAATCGAAGGGGAGTGGCGGCGCGAGTTCGGCGCTTCACCCTCCGAAAGTCCCGCTGGCCAAGCCTCCGAGCAGCTGCCCGAACAACTAAAGGCAACAGTCACCGTCAACGACCCCCGAGCCTGGCAGGCCATAGCCCGGGAGGGTTCTATTGGTTTGGGACGCGGCTACATCGAACAGTGGTGGCACAGCGACAACCCGGTCGACGTGGTTCGCATCATCATTCGCAACCTTGCACCGCTGGACGAACTCCGCAATCAAATCAACCGGGTGACCAAGCCAATCGGAGACCGGGTTCGCCGTCTAACTCCGCGAGCCGGGCGAGACGACAACCGAGAGGACATCTCCGCTCACTACGACCTCGGGAACTCGTTCTTTTCGTTGTTTCTCGACCCAACGATGACCTACTCCTCCGGCATCTTTCCTCAGGTAGAAGCCACGATGGAAGAAGCCAGTGTCAACAAGTACGACATTTTGATCGACTCGCTCGGACTGTCGGCCGACCATCACCTCCTCGAGATCGGAACCGGGTGGGGTGGGATGGCCATCAGGGCAGCAGAGCGCACCGGGTGTCGGGTCACGACGACCACGATCTCCCAAGCCCAACTGGCCGTAGCCCGGCGCCGAGTCGAAGAAGCCGGCCTAGCCGATCGAGTGACGCTTCTCGACTCCGACTGGCGTGACTTGAACGGGCAGTACGACCGGATCGTGTCAATCGAAATGATCGAAGCGGTCGACTGGCGCGACTACGACGCCTTCTTCGCCACGATCGAACGATGCCTCACCCCCGACGGATTGGCGTCCCTTCAAGCGATCTGCGTGCCTGATCGACGTTACGACAGAACCAAGAACACCGAGGACTACATCCGTCGCTTCATCTTCCCCGGTGGTTTCCTTCCCTCCATCGGTTCGGTCAGTCAAGCGGTGGCCAACGCTACACGTCTACAGATCGTCGGGTTGTCCGACTTCGGCGCTCACTACGCTGAAACGCTCCGACGGTGGCGTCACCGTTTCGACGAACGCAGCGACGAGATCGAGACGCTGGGGCTCGACCAGCGGTTCCGACGGGTATGGCGGTTCTACTTGGCCTACTGCGAGGCCGGTTTCCTGGAACGCCACTGCACGGTCAACCACTTCCACTTGGCCGGTGCCGGGTGGCGCGGATCGCTAACAGCGGCCCCACCGGCGTTTTAGCCCGCAGGTTTGTCCTCTCGAATCCGATCGTAAGCCCGACACCCGAGCATCCCCGATTGGATCTAGCATCGGGTCAATGGGAACAACGGCTGACAACAGGTGGTACCCAACAACGGTGACCACTGGTTTGTCGCTGCTCTGGCGGGGGCTGGCGACATCGATACTGCTGGTAGTGCTGTTCGCCCAGCCGGCTGCCGCTGACACGACCATCGACGTGACCACACCAATGGATGGCTTCTACCAGCCGGGCAAACCGGTGATGTTGCTGGTGGCCGTCACCGCCGATCAGGCCATCACCGGCACCATCGAAGTGTCGGTCGAAGGTGAAGTCGATCTGATCCCGGCCCGGACCATCGAGGTGCCGGGCGGTAGTACCAAAACGTTTGCGGTGCCCGTCGAGCTGCCCCCGTGGATTGGCGGGGTGGGCGTGGTCGTGCGGACCAGTGAGGGCGAAACCCGGCGAGCCAGACCGAACCTGCAGGTGGCGGGCGGGGAGGAACCGTTTGCCGTCATGCCATCGCTGGCGGTACCCGGGATACCCGACCGGGTTGACCTGCTGGCTGAGAATCGCCAAGCCCGAATCATTCTCGTTGAACCGTCAGATCTTGATTACGGCGTGACCGCCTTGAACGGGGCCAGCGCCGTCCTCGCCTCGGAGTCCGATCTCGCCGACCTGAGTGACCCGGCCCTAGCCACGTTGAAAACGTGGGTTGCGACCGGGGGTCGGCTTCTGATCGACGGAACCGTCGATGACATCCCGTCTGCACTTTCAGATGTTGACTTCGCCGACACGTCAGGAGACGGAGCGATTCAGGCCCGAGCCTGGAGCGGTTCCGGCTCGATCTACCTGACCGGTGACAACTTGGCCAACGGACGGTTCGACGGTCTCGTAGCTCCCCGCTTTGCCGACGCCAACGGCGAATTCGGTATGGAAGGCGACATGATGATGTTCGAGGCGTCGGGCGTCATCGAAGATCTGGCCTCCGACGCCGGTTTCAGAGCCAGGCCCATCATGGGGTATCTCGCCGTACTGCTGGCCTACATTGCCCTGGTCGGACCGATCATGTGGCTGTTGTTGTCTCGCAGACAGCGGGAACCGGTCATGTGGATGCTGGTGCCCGCTCTCGCCCTGTTGTTCAGCGTTGGTGTGTGGGGGGCCGGTCGTTTCTTCCGCCAGGGCTCCACTGGTTCTCACGTGACCGTGGTCGGCGACGTGGCTGGAAGCTCCTTTGTCGACACCACCTATCTTCTTTCGTCAGCCGGGGGTGGCACCACCGGCATCGAACTGGCCGACGGTTGGGAAGCCGCCTCGCCCAGCGCGGACCCTTGGGACTGGCGACTGCAACAAGCCAATCTGCCACCCCTGGAAGTGACCGGGCGGCGGTTATCGGCCGATGTGCCACCGGCCGGACTTGTTCTCGCCGCCGCTTCGAGCACCGCAACAGTGGCGGACGCCTCGGGGTGGACCGTCGACGGCTCGCTGGCCGACGGGCGCTTTCAAGGCTCGGCCATCAACAACACCGGCAGCCAGCTCACCAACGTTGTCATGGTGGTGAACGGTCGATCGCAGAACCTGGATGATGTCGGGGCCGGGCAGACCGTCTCGTTTGATGTTCGCGCCGACCAGTCGGGCGTTGCTGTCTTCGAAAACGAGGTGATGAACCGCATGGCCGGTCCTGGTGGCAGGGGGGAGACCGACAGCCCGTCGGCGGTTCTCCGCTGGGTCACCCGGCACGCCAGCGCCGACTCGAACTTCATCGTCGGGTGGAGTACGGACCCGTCAGGCCCGCTGGAACCGATCGGTGGTGACGGGTTGACTCGGGGTCGCACCGGCTTCATCTCGATTTTGCCGTCCGATCTGGCCGGAACTGAGGTTCTGGGGAACCCGCCGGCCGGCACACCGGTGCCAACGAGGGTTGCTGTCACCGACTTCCGCTGGTCGGGCGAACCGGGAGCCACCATCATCGGCGCCGCCAGAGGAAACCTCTTCGAAGGACAGATCTTGACCACGTCGATAGAGCTGCCGCCCGGACTCAGCCCGGAGGCAACACTGAGTCTCCGTGTCAGCTCGGAGACCGCAGCGCTCGACATTTGGAACGGCGCGGAGTGGATCGACAGCGGCATCGGTGAGCAGGCTCCAAGAACGGAAGTGGATGTTCCACTCCCGGCGGCCGCAATCGAAGGTGGGATCATCAGGGTGCGAATGCTCAGCGACTACCCGTTCACTGCCCCAGCCGTGATCGTCAACGGAGGAGGGGGCTGATGTCCGAACTTGTTGTCGAAGCCAAAGGACTGTCCAAGAACTACGGTTCGCTGAAGGCGTTGGCCGACGTCGACCTGGCGGTACCCAAGGGTTCAATCTTCGGGGTCATCGGTCCAAACGGCGCAGGTAAGTCGACGGCCTTTCTCATCCTGGCCACGTTGCTCACACCATCGTCCGGTTGGGCCAAGGTGTGCGGTTTCAGCCCGTCAGAGCAGCCGACCGAAGTCCGCCGCCGGATGGGCTATATGCCCGATGTGATGGGCGTGTATGAGAACATTACCGTGGCCGAGTACCTGGAGTTCCACGCCGCAACCTACAAGATCCCTCGAGATGAGTGGCCGGCCCTGGTTGACGGGCTGTTGGAGCTTGTTGACCTCGACGTGAAGCGGGAAACCATCGTCGATGATCTGTCCAGGGGTATGAAACAGCGACTGTCGTTGGCCCGAGCGTTGGTGCACGACCCTGAGCTGCTGATCCTTGACGAGCCGGCCAGCGGGCTCGACCCACGGGCACGTATCGAATTGCGCTCCCTTCTTACCCAGCTGCAGCAGATGGGCAAGACCATCCTGATTTCGTCCCACATTCTGGCCGAACTCCAACAGATGTGCGATTCGATCGGAGTGATCGAGGCCGGTCGCCTCTTGGCTGCCGGTCCGCCCAATGAGATTTTGGCCGGTATGGGTGTCGGTCGGTCGGTGCAAGTCCGATTCGCCGACGGCCAACAAGAGGAGTTTCCGGTGACCAGCGACCACGAACAACAAGACTTGTTGCGCCGCCTGGTCATGGACGACACCAGACCGGTCATGGAGTTCACCACCGTAAACCGGGACTTGGAAGACTTGTTCCTCCAAATCACCGAAGGGATCGTGCAGTGATTCGCACCTGTTCTGTGGAGCATGCAGTGATTCGGACCTGCTCTGAAGGGATCGTGCAGTGACTCTGGTGCAAACAGTTAGTCGAGCGGTGCAAGGTCTAAATCCGGTGCTCGATCGTGAGCTCCGTCAACGATCCCGTACCCCGCGGTCGATGGTAATCATGACCATCTTCTTGTTGGTGTCGTTGGCCACCGCCTACGTGACCTACCTGGGGGAGACCTCCGGGTTCAACGGCGATTTCGAGCTGATCGGCCAAAGCGTCGGCCGGACCATGTTCGAGTGGGTGCTCATCTTGGAGCTCATCGTCATGCTGTTTGTGGTGCCCGGAATCAGCGCCGGTGCCATCACCGGCGAGCGGGATCGTCAGACGCTGATTCCCCTTCAGGTAACCCTGATCGGACCGCTAGGCATCTTCGTTGGCAAAGTGCTGTCGTCAGCCGCCTTTGTGGTGCTGATGATTATTGCCTCAACCCCGATTTTGGCCGTGGCCTACCTGTTGGGTGGCGTCGCTTTCTCCAGCATCTTTTGGGGGGTGGCTGCCCTTATCGTGATCGGCTTGCTGCTGGCCGTCATTGGTGTGGCCTGTTCAGCCGTGATGCGCCGAACCGCGGCCGCCACGTTGATTACCTATGGCGTCGTGCTGGCTATCACCGTCGGCACGCTCTTTGCTTTCTACGTCGGAGCGATCGTCATCGGCGTCGTCTACCTCGGGTTGGATGACCCGTTTGTCAGCGACCGGGCCGTCAACTGGTTCCTGGCCCCCTTCTACTTCAACCCGTTTGTGCTACTGGCCGGGGCTGCCGGCAACGTCAGCGACAGCCTCGGTGTGTGGCCACTGTCTGGCATCAAACAGGGCTTCGTCGAAGCCGATCGAGGTTTTGCCGAGCAGTTTGACGGCCCGGTAGACGGAGAGCTGTTCAACGAACGGGCCAACGACATGCGAGTGATTCCCTTGTGGCTTCGGGCTCTGTTCGCCCAGCTGTTGATAGCTGTCGCCCTAGCCTTTCTCGGTGTTCGACGTCTCCGCACTCCACAGCGGTCGGTGACCGTCTGATGGCCAAACGGTCGGCGACGGAGTCACGGCCCGGTCGGCAGCCGCCGTCGGGGTCGGTGGTGCGGCGGTTCCTTGCCGCGGTTCGTCGCCGTCTTCGTCTTGTTTGGGCCTGGTCAACCGGGTCGCTACTGGCTCCATTGTTGGCGGCGGCGGCACTGCTGTTGGTGCTGGTAGGCCGGTTCCGGCCGTGGGCTTGGCCCGAGCAGGGAGCATTGGCCGTCGTCTTGATCGGCGTCGTGGCTGTTCTGGTTGCCGCGGTCGTGCAGCCGCTGTCGTGGCTGTCGGCGGCCCGCACCGCCGACCGGGCGTTAGACACCAAAGACATCTTCAGTTCCGTTCTGCAGTTCGAGAATCTCGACAACTCGTTCGGCCACGAGATCCGACGTCGAGCCGAAGGTGAAGCAGTCGGCGGCCGGGCCACCGAGGCCGCCCCGCTCGCCACCGATCGCCGCACCGTCGGTCGGTGGTTGATCGCCGCGGTGTTGGGCGGCGCGGCGTTGTTGTTGGCGTTGGTGGTCACCAATCCCCAAGACGACGAACGGCGTCGTTTGGAGGCCATTGCCGCTGAAGCCGACGAAGCGATCGATGAGCTTGAAGACCTGGCCGCTGACGCTGAAGAAGCAGGCAACGAGGAGCTGGCCGAAACACTCAGCGAACTGGCCCAAGAGCTAGGTGACGTGACCTCCATGGAGGAAGCCACCGACCTGGTGGAAGAGGCCATTGAAAAGTTGCAGGACCAGCGAGATCCGAACTTCAGCTCTCAGGCGGCGGCAGTCCAAGGCCTTCAGCGCAGCCTTGAAGCCGAACCTCTGCCCGGGGCGGAGAGCGACACCGAAGGTGAAACCGACGCCGCCGCCCAGCTGGAACAGCTGGCCGAAGGACTGGAAGGTCTATCGGAGTCCGAGCAGGCCGAATTGGCTGAGCGACTCAGCGAACTGGCCGAAGGGCAACAGGCCGG
>CALJMD010000004.1 GCA_937981915.1 uncultured Acidimicrobiales bacterium | reverse complement strand
TGTCGCGTTCGAACCCTCAACACGATCCGACAACACCTTCGTAATCGCAGCCGTCAACGTCGTCTTACCATGATCAATATGACCCATGGTCCCAACATTCACATGCGGCTTATTACGCTCAAACTTTTCCTTGGCCATAACGGTGTTGTCCTTCCTTGATGTCCTGACCAACCCTTCCAGGGTCCCGTAGCCAGGCGGTCGTTAACGAACGACAGACTATCGCCCCCGCCTGCACAATCCGTCCATGCCGGAGCACCGCACCGAACCCGGCAAGCCACTCAAGTCCCGAAGAGCCGAACCAACAGCAACGGCCGCCCACAGGGCGGCCGTTCCTCTACGTAGCGACGGTGGGACTTGAACCCACGACCTCTCGATTATGAGTCGAGCACTCTTACCAACTGAGCTACATCGCCGTGCATTGCCAAACAGATCGGTAGGCACCAACCCGGCTCCACAAGGTTACCGCGTCCGCGCCACATATCGCTCCTGATATCGCCCGTGAATTCGTCGATACGCGACAGCGACCCGGAGCCGAAGCATCCGGGTCGCTGTACTGATTACTGTGTCATCGCGACTTACTGTGTCATCGCGACCCAGGGTCGAGATGATGGCTCAACTATCAGCCGGAGACGTACTCGGCATCAATGTCGCCACCGACAACAGCCGGAACGGTGCAGTCGAAACGCTCGCCGTAGCCGGGACCGTCGCCAGAGTCGTTGTCACCGGACTTCACCCACACGGTCACGACATTGGCCTCGGGCACGGTGTAGCTCTTGCCCTTGAGGTTGTCGTACTTCACGTGAGTGCCGTCCTGCAGTGCGACGACGATGTTGGAGATGTCGTGCACCGTGGTGCTCACATAGATGGAGCTAGCGGTGCAAGCAACAGCAATGCCACTATCAGCAGCTTCCAGATCGGCTTCAACCGGGGCAACAGCGTTTCCGTCGTCGCCACCATCGTTGTTCTTCTTGCCCTTGGCTTTGACGGCACCGTCGCCGTCGCCACCATCAGCAGCAGTCTCGTCGTCAACCAGCACACCGCCAGCGGCGTCCTTACATTCGAAGCGCTCGCCGTAGCCGGGACCGTCACCAGAATCGTTGTTGCCGGACTTGACCCACACGGTCTCGACCGCGTCCTGTTCAATCTTGTACTCGTAGCCGTTCAAGTTGTCGTACTTGGTGGCCTCGTCGCCACCAAACCCAAGAACGATGTTGGAGATTTCGTGTCGGTCGGTGGTGACGTACACGAAGCTGTTGGTACAGGCCACTGCGATGCCGGTATCGGAAGCCTCAACCTCAACCGCAGCCGGGGCCGGAGCCGGAGCCTGCATGGCACCAGTGTCAATGTCAGTCTTGGTCTTGGCGCAGTCGAAACGCTCGCCGTAGCCCGGACCGTCACCGGAATCATTGTCAGCCGACTTCACCCAAACGGTGACAACGCCGGCCTGGTCGATGGTGTATGACTTGCCCTTGAGGTTGTCGTGTTTGATGTGCGTACCGTCCCACAGCCCGACGACGACATTGGAGATGTCATGGTCGGTGGTGGTCACGCCAATCGAGTCGGCGCCACAGGTCACGGTGATGCCGGTGGGTGAAGCGATTGGGCCGTAGTCGGCGGCTACGTTGCCGTCTCCACCGTCCATGGCAGCGTCATCATTACCAGCTCCGTCATCGACTGCGCCATCATCAGCTGCTCCGTCTTCGGCTGCGCCGTCATCAGCGGCGCCATCATCGGCAGGCTCTTCAGCCGCCGGTTCTTCGCCACCGGAGGGCTCTTCAACCATGACCGCGGCGTCGCCGTCGGCTCCGCACTCAAAACGCTCGCCGTAGCCGGGACCGTCACCCGACTGGTTGTCGGCCGACTTCACCCAAACGGTTGCGACATTGCGCATGTCCACTCGGTAGGTCTTGCCGGAAAGATTGTCGAACTTGGTTTCCTGGCCGTTCTTGGTTGCCACCACCACATTTGAAATGTCGTGGTCGCTGGTTGTGATGTCAGCCCCGGTCTTGTCGCAGACAACGGTGATGCCGGAGTCGTCGAAAGCGAACGAGTCGCCCGGTTCAGCCAGATCAGCGTCGGATCCACAGGAGGCGGCTACCAGGGACACGGCGGCGAACAAAGCGCCCTGTCTCCAGCCAAGGCGTCGCCCCGATGCCCTGTCGTCTTGGTGGTTCATTAGTTAAGACTCCTCCCAATGGGAGATCGTTGGTTATCTGGATGTAGGTCGGCGCCTAGCAACCGCTCTTTAGCAATCGCCCAAACGAAAGGACCGGGAAGATCAACTCAGGGGCGGGTCACAACATCCCATTAACCAGGACCAGATTTGATCCGAAGGTCTGGACATGGCTTCGACAGTTGTCTCTCCGGTACCGACACAGCGATTCGGCGCGCTCCTCAACACCCGACGATCCGAGCAAGGCTTGGAGCTCGAAGACCTCTCGCAGCGGTCCAACGGCGAATTCACTCCGCAGTTTCTGTCGATCGTCGAAAAAGGCCGGGTGCCACTGGCCGACCCGACAATGCAAAAGCTGGCTTCGCTATACCGCATCGAAGAAGAAGCAATGGACCAGCGAAAGAGCGAGTTGGTCCTCGATCTGCCTAGCGGGAAGCTGGCCGTCGGAGACGAGCTGGTGGAACTGTCGGCCACTGAGGGCGGAGAAACCTACGAAAGCCAGCTTGACTACATACTCGAGCGCTACCTGGCCCTGCTCTATATTCTGCGCAAAGTCGACCCCGGCACAAAAGTTCCACTGCGGGATCCGGACCTGGCGGTGCTGTCCGGCTCACTGACCGCAGAAATCGAAATGATCGAACGGCGCCTCATGGAGCTGATGCTCAGCGCCTCGGTCGACAGCCGCACCAAGTCACTTCTGAAGCGCTATCTGGTGCCAAGCGCCGGCCTGCTGGTCGCAGCCATGTCGCTCGGTTCGCTTGTCATCGTCAGCGGCCTTGGTAGCGACACCGTGGGAACGCCATCACTGCAAAGTGAAGCAATAACAGCTGCCTTCAGTGAAGACGACACCCTTGGTGACCATGACCATGATCACGACCATGATCACGAGGCCGAGTCAATCACGGTCACGACCGAAACAGTGCAACGGTCACGGGCCGAGCTAGCCGAGATCGGCGCTCAAGCCGAAGCGATGATCAGCTACGACTGGCAATCTCTACTACCGGGGTGGAACGTTAAGTACGAAGACGACAGCGCCGGCTACAAAGGCATGACCCACCTGCCGACCAAATCGATCACGATCTACATCGACGCCAACGCCTCGGTTGACGATGTCGCCGGCGTGCTTGCTCACGAGGTTGGCCACGCGATCGACGTCACCCACCTCGACGACGATGATCGAATGAACTGGTTGGAAGCAAGGGACATGCCGATGGTCTGGTGGGCCGGCGACGGACTCAACGACTTCAGCGTCGGAGCGGGAGACTTCGCCGAAGCCGTCGCCGCCTCCTGGGTCGACTCACCAAGCAACTCAAACTTCGGCGACTTCACGCCCGACCAACTGGACCTTGTCAATGACATCCTCCCTTAGCTCACCGATGGTCGATCGTTCCGCTGACCAACAACCTTCCCTGATCTCCCCCGATCGCTTGGGGGCGCTGCTGCAGGCCAGGCGATCCGAACTCGATGTGGAACTGGACGAACTGGCGGGCCGGTCGCACGGCGCGTTCACCTCGGGGTTCTTAAGTCGAGCCGAGCAGGGCCTCGTGCTGCTCACCGACCCTGTCGCTGAGAGGCTCGTCGAGCTCTACCAGCTTGACCCCGGCTCGCTCTCAGCCGAGCGCAACAACAAACTGATCGTCGACCTGCCAGGCCGACGGGTTGCGGTGGGAAGTCAAAGTTACGAAATTCGCCGGACGACCAACCCGCTCGCCGGCGACCAACTGGTCGACGCGGTGCTGGAACGGTACCTGTCACTCCTCTACCTGCTTCGGGGCATCGAACCGGGCAACGAGTTAGCGATTCGCGACGACGACCTGGGCATTCTCAGCGAAACCCTCGAGCTGGAACTCGGTCGACTCGAACGTCGGCTCGGCCAGCTCATGCTGGACGAAACAGTCGACAGTCGCACCCGGTCGCTCATTGGCCGGTTCCTACTGCCAAACGCTGGACTACTCGTGGCCGCCACCGTTGTCGGGTCGTTTGTCATCTCGTCAGTTTCAGCAGGTGACACAGCAGCTCCCCAGACCTCAGCCGGACCGGTCGGTCAACCGGCCAACGAGCAGATGATCGACGCACCGTCGTTCCCCACCACCATCACCGTCGAGCCGCTTCAGGCCCGGTCGTCAACAACCGTGGCCGCAGAACAGGCCGAAGAAGCCGAGCAACCAAGCGCCGCTCAAGATGACGGCGACACTGGGCCAATCACTGACGGGGACCAACCAACGTCGACGGAAACCGACCAGACCGACGAGGCACCAGAGGTAACGTCGGACGAATCGGACCCGGCACCGACCGAGCTGGCCGCCACCGACCCCACCACTCTCGGGGTAGAGGCTGAAGCCCTCATCAACTACGACTGGCGATCCGTGCTACCCGACTGGCGAGTCACCTACATGAATGACCGACCGGGCTATCGGGGTCTCACGTTTCCGCAGACCCGATCAATCGAGATCTACGTCGACGACGATGACACCCCCGGAGCCATCGCCGAAATACTGGCCCACGAACTAGGGCACGCCATCGACGTCACCCACTTCGGTGGCGGCGAGAGGGCCCAGTGGATCGAAGCCAGACAGATGCCTGCCGTATGGTGGGCCGGGGACGGCCTCAACGACTTCAGCGTCGGCGCAGGAGACTTCGCCGAAGCCGTCGCCCGACTCTGGGTTGGGTCCCCGAGCAACTCGACCTACGGCGAGTTCACCCCCGACCAACTGCAGCTCGCCGAGGAACTACTCCCCTAGATCCAGGCAGCTCCACGTGGCGAAACCTCAGGCAGAAGTCTCAGGGCAGCGGTAGAGCAACGTCGGCTATAAGTGCGCCGCCCATGGCGATGCTCAGCAGCGCCACCAACACCACCACCGTGGCGTACACAGCGAAATAGCGCTCGGCTTGCAGCAGGCCGAATCCGGCTACCACCGCCAACACGCCGTTGGCCACCACAAGGCCGCAAACCCAGGCGACCAGCAATGCAAGGGCCGCCCAGCCCTGTCCAACCGAGGCCGACGCCGTAAACAAGGCGATCTGAGTCGGGCTTTCCACGCCTACCCCGTGCAACACCCCGACACCAACCGCGGTGCCTCCACCAAGATCGCCTAGGGCCATTTTGTGACTGTGCCGGTGACTATGACTGTCACTGAGACTGTGACCGTGGCTGTGACTGTCAACCTCGCTCTGGCCTAGATCGATGTCGTGAGTGGCGTGGGAATGCCCGAGGGAACCGACTGACGCCTCCGACAGAGCGGCCACCGGTTCGGCGGCAACGGCAGCCGGTTCAGCCATATGAGCGTGATCATGGGCCTGCACATCGTCATGGGTCGACCCGCCCGACGGGTCAACATCGTCATGCGGGTGAGGATGTTCGTGTTCCACCTCGAGGTGGCGAACCGTCTTGCGCGTTCGGGGATCCAAGGAGCGATGAACCCGCCGAACGCCGGCGAACGTGCCCTGCAACACCAACATCCAACGGCTCCGAAGCCGGAAGTCGCGCCCCTTGCGCACCAGCTCGATCAAGATCCAAAGACCCAGCGCTACGAGAGTAAAGCCGACCACTCGACCCATCCATCGCTCCAATGGGTCCGCCACCTGATCGGGAATCGATGAACCGATCACCACAATGATCAGACCGAGCACAAGAACGGCTGCCGCGTGACCGAGGGCGTACATCATCGACAACGCCAGGCCACGGCGGCGGCTCTCGACCGAGCCGCTCAGATCGGAAATCGCGGCGATGTGATCCCAATCGAAACCGTGGCGGACCCCGAACCCAAAGGCCGTCACCACCAGCCCGATGGGCAGCGTCACCGCCAGCCCAAACCCGTCCAACAGCGCTACCAGCTGCGATGCGATCATCATGTCAACATCAAGCTAGCGCCGACAGATGACAACAAACCGGGAATAGCCGAACAGGTCTGACCTGTTGATGGTCTGTGGCTCACGACGACCCGTTTCTCCCCGAGTTTGATGAGACACACCGCCCTAGCCCGGCATTGTCAGTTGGCGTGCTGGTGTCGTTGGCCGCCGCCCTGGCGGTCATCGCCGTAGTGGTTTTTGTTCCCGCCGACTCCGGGCCTGGCAGCTCGCAGGATTCGTTCCACCCCGACGGCTGGGAGGGAGCGTCTGCCCAAATCCCCTCCGACCTCTTCGATCCGGTGGCAGCGGGAGAATCGCTTCCCGACGGCTATCGCCCGGTACTACCCCGCGACGGTATCTTCCCGGTGTACGCCCCGAAGTTCCGAACCGTCGAAAACACTGATTGGCCCAGCGACGAGTTGATCATCGGTGTCGAGATCGACGGAGACGCCAGAGCGTACCCGATCGGGTTTCTGACCAGGCGAGAGATCGTCGTCGACATGCATCGAGGCATTCCGACGTTTGTCACCTGGTGACCGCTGTGCGGAACGGCGATGGTCCATCGCCGAGAAGTAGATGGTAGGCCACTGGTATTGGGCAATCAGGGAGATCTATGGGGCAACGCCATGACCTGGTTCGATCACGAAACCGGCAGCGTGTGGAGTCAACCCATCGGTGAAGCGATCCTCGGGCCGTTGACCGGGACCAGGCTGGACCTGTTGGCGTCCACGTTGACCGAATGGGGTGACTGGCTTGAACGACACCCCGACACCGTCGCCCTCGACGCCCCGGCGCGGATGAGCGGGTTCGCGCTGGCCCAGATGGCCATCGTGGTCGAATTCGGTTCTGAGTCAGTGGCGTTCCCGGTCAGCGAACTTCGACAGGCCGGCGTCGTCAACACCAACGTCGGTGGGATACCGGTGGCCGTCACCGTCGACGACGACAGCGACGACTGGGCCGTGTACTCCCGGCTGATTGACGGGCGAACCGTCGAACTGGAACGTTCGGGTGATGACTTGGTGGCCGCCGACGGTTCCGGTCGATGGACCGCCGAACGGGGTGTGCAGCGTTCCGGCGACGGCGGCAACCTCGACGTGCTACCGGGATTCACCTCGTTCCCGGCGGACTACACCACCTTCTTCCCCGACGGCGCATTCTGGCGGTCATCGGGGAACGTACCGGTCGCCGGCTCGTAGGGCCGCGCCACCACCGCTTCGACTCAGCCGAAGGGTGATGCGTCCGACGCCGGCAGTCGGCAATCACCCGGGTCGGTGTTTGAGGTCAGCGGTGGCCAGGCCTCAAGACCGATATCGGGAGCGTCGTCGCTCCACAAAGAAGCAGGGGCGTTATCAGCCGAAGGTGGCTCATCATCCGGTGATCGGTCCGACCGATTCCCCGATGACAGAATCCGTTCGACCGACGGGTCGACGCTCAAACCGCCAGGCCCAATGGTGTTGTTCACCAGCGCCTGGTCATCGGAGTGATCGGTCACGATGACATAGTCGGCTACGCACGAACGGAACAGCGTGTTGCCCGGTCCCGACGGCCCCCACCAGTCAGCAAACACCACGCGATCAAAGATGTTGCCCTCAAATAAGTTGGCCTGCGGCCAGTGCCCGTGCAACGACAGGTCGGCTCGTGGCTGGCGATCCTCGTAGCCGGCGGAACCTCTAGCGTCGTTATAGGCCACCACGTTCCCGCTGGCGCCCAGCTGGATGATGATGGCATGGCGAAGGTCGAACAGGGTGTTGTTTAGAAGCAGGCAGTCGGTGGCGTGTCGGGCCAGACTCAACCCGTACGCCCGACCCCCGTCGCCGAAGTCGGACGCTCCGTGAATCACCGAGTCGGTCACCGAACAACGGTAGGTCTCAACGAATTCGATGTGGGCCGAGTTGGTTCGTAGCGTTTCAACATCGTCAAGCCAGACGTCAACGGCAGCACGAAAGACAATGGTGTCGTCAAAGCCGTCGTCCACCCGTTCAACCGTCATCGACTCGATGCCAACCTGTTCCACCGGTCGAACCGCACGCACCCTGGCCCCAAGCTCGGGCCGGTAGTCGCTGTTCAAGCCACTCTCGAGGCGAAGCCGATTGCCTTCGACCGCCACCACCCGACCGAGCTCACCGACTGAACCGTTCCCCCAATCGACGTCCCAGGCCGGGTCGGTGTTCATTCGCTCAGCATCGTTGTCCTGTTCGAACTCCACAATCGTTCCGGGTGCGAATGGACCGACGTCGGCCACGTCAACCAGACTCGATCTGATCCGGCCGCCGTCGGGCAAGCTCGTCCAGCGATCGCTTGTTTGTCCCTCGGACACGATCCCCTGCTGCGCCCGGCCGCCCAAATCGATGGTCAGCATGGTGTCTCGCCCGGCGCCTCTCAACAGGGTGAAGCTGGGCAATTCAAGTGTCTCGGTCAGCAGAAACTGACCGGGTGGAATCTCGACCACCCCAACCAGTCCACCGGACCGATCAACGGCTCTGATGGCCTGAGCGAAGGCGCTGCTGTCGGACTGCCCGTCGTCGGCCGACGCCCCGAAGTCGACCACCGAAACGGTGCCGCCGGACTCGGCCGGTCTGGCACCGGCCCCCGACCAGTCAATGTACGGAAGAACATCGACCAGCAGCTCCGGCGACGTTGCTGCCTGTCCGCCGTCGCTATCGGCCGTGGGTCGCGTAGGCGGCTGCTCGGAGGTGGACGAACCACCATCGGACGACTCGACACCGGACCCCGGCTCGTTGCCACCGTCAGCGATATCGGGAGCAAGCACAACAGTGGTCCCGGCCGCGGATCCGCCATCTGTCGAGGTTCCGACGCACGCGGTGGACACGACACTCAACACCACGACGGCGGCCGTGACCCGCCATCTGTTGGCGAACCGATGGTCTACAGGCCAACCTCGTACTGTCACGTCTTGTGGAGCACTAGCCGAGTGCCCGGTCGTACGCCGCGGCCAACTGTTTGGCGCTATTGGCCCACGACAGGTCCCCGGTGATCCTCGTGCGTCCAAGCTCGGCCATTTCACGGCGACGAGCGTCGTCGTCCAGCAGTGCTACCACGGCATCGCCGAACGCTTCGGGTGTGTTCTCCTGCACGTAGGCCGCAGCGTCACCGGCCGAACGCTTCGACTCGACCAAGTCGAAGCTGACCACTGGGATGCTCATGGACATGTAGTCCATTGTTTTGATCATCGTCGAAATGTTGTTGAGCGGGCTATCAAGGTCGGGGGCCAGTCCGACGTCGGCGGTGGCCAGGTAGTCCAACATGTCGTCGTCGGAAATGAAACCGGTCAGTCGCAGACCTTCACCGAGTTCGAGCTCACGATGACGACGTTCAACTTCATCGAAGGCGTCGCCGGTCCCGACCATCACAAACAACACGTCGGTTCGTCCCAATGTCGACCGAACATAGTGAGCAGTGTCGACAACGACGTGTGCACCGTCTTGGTGGCCCATCGTCCCGACAAACACCGCCAAGTGTTCAAAGCCCTGCTTCAACTCGGGCACCGGTTGTCGAGGGGTAAACAACGTCGGGTCGGGGCTGTTGCGGACCGTGAACACGTCAGCGTCGGCCTTTCCACCTCGGCCAACGGCCCGCTCCCGGTAGCTTTCGTTGGTCACCACCACAACATCGGAGGCCCGGTAGGACCGCTGTTCGATCCACAGCAGGAGCCGGTGCATCGCCCCGGTTCGCTCCTCGTCAAACTTGCTCTGGTACGTCTCAGGTCCAAGGTCGTGCTGATCGAACACAAACTTCACGCCACGCCAACCGAACATCCACTTGAGACCGAAAAACAAGTCGGGAGGGTTGGCGACGTGAACGATGTGGAACCGTTTGGAGAACCACAGCCGGAGGGCCAAGAAGTGAATGGCCAGCATCGCCCAGCCGTACTCAAGGACAAAGTCTTTTTTGCGGGGTCCCCCGAACGGCATAGGAAAGCGGATGATGTCCACGCCGTCGCGCCGTTCACGCACAGTGTCTTGACCGTGCCGATCACTCGACGGCGAAATAACGGTGACGTCGTACCCCTCGGTTACCAGTGAGCGGGCCTGATTCCAGACTCGACGATCGTGAGGGACAGGGCAGTTCTCGACTACCAGGAGTGCGTGACGTGATGCTTCGCTCACCATGCCACCCCGTAGTAAGACACCGCGCTGCGCACGTTGTCGGGGAGACCGACCAGGTCGACAACGGCCAACGGATTGGCGGAGTCCGGTCCTCGACCGGCGGCGGCAAGAACCGCGTTCACTCGATCCGACCCTTTGGACACCACAAGCACGTCCGACTCGGCCACCATCTGCTCAAGGTCATCATCCATAAGCTGCCCAAGATGCGGCAGCTCGCTTTGGACGAAGGCCAAGTTGCCACCGACCAACTCGTCAGGGATCAACTCTTGATCATGAATGCGACACAAGAACCCCTTGCCGTTCATGCGCTCCACCACTTCGACCATGGCGCTCTCCCTAAGGTCATCGGTTCCCGGCTTGAACGCCAAGCCGACGAAACCAATGCGGTTCCTGTCGAGTTCCAGGAGAAGATCGATGAGTCGGGAGGTGTGAATGCCGTTGCTTGGCAACAAGCTGGACAGCATCGGCACCACGACGTCGGCGCTCTTGGCGGCAAAGTTGACCGCCCGCACGTCTTTAGGCAGGCACGACCCACCCCAAGCGAAACCCGGACGCATGTAGGCCGACGAAATGTTCAACTTCTCGTCGCTACACAGAAGCCGCATCACCTCGACACCGTCGACGTCGAGGGCTTTGGCCACCACGCCAATTTCGTTGGCGAAGGTCACCTTGACCGCATGCCAGCTGTTGTTGGCGTACTTGACCAGTTCCGCCACTCGTGTCGGAGCCAGTTGGCGGTCGGCGACAATACCGTCGTACAGGTCCAGGACCTGGCTGCCGGCTGTGTCGTCGTCCGCTCCGACCAGGATGAGCGGGGGACGCAGAAAGTCCTCCACCCCTTGCCCCTCACGTAGAAATTCCGGGTTGACCACCACGTGCACGTCGTGGCTCGGCGGGGCGATGCCATTGTCGATCAACACTGATCGAACCTTGTCGGCGCTGCCCGGGAGGACGGTGCTGCGGATCACAATGGTGTAAGTGCTCTTGTCCAACCGCCGCAGGGCACCGGCGATGTCGGCGGCCACCGCCAGGATGTAGCGCAGATCGATGTTGCCGTTGGCCAGGCTCGGTGTTCCCACACAAACCAAGGCAAGATCACTGCCCGCAACCGCATCATCAATGTTGCTGGTAGCGGCGACCCGACCTTGTTCAAGTCCTGAAGCCAGGAGTTCTTCGACTCCCGGCTCCAGGACTGGACTGTCACCTCGCGCGAATTGTGCGACCTTGTCGTCGTTGGTGTCGATGCCAATCACGTTGTGTCCAAGCCCGGCGAAGCAGGCAGCGGTGACCGTGCCGACGTAGCCGAGACCGAAGACGGCGATGCGGGACGAGGCGGCAGATTGGACCCGTCCGGCTAGCAGATCGGAAACCGGATCGTCCCCGGTGATGATGTTCGTCATTTTGAGACTCCAACAGGTTGTGTGGTGTCCGGATGGGCACCGTCGAACAGTTGCTGACAGGCGTACTCGAACGACAAAAGCGTGGTCAGCTGCCGCCGGTTGTTGCGTCGCCCCGCCACGTGGTCGTCCACGAGGCCTTTAAGGACTGTGGGATCAAGGTGTCGTTCGCACCATGAGTCGGAAGCCAAGACCGTCCGCTCCAATGCCGGGACGAGCTCAGTGGCGAACCACCGGTCGACCGGGGTCGCGAACCCGAGCTTTCGACGTTTGATTACATCAGGTGCAACTCGTTTGGCCGCCGCCGCCTTGTGACCGAGCTTGCCGGTTCGTCCCCGCAGCTTGAATTCGGCAGGCAGCGACTCGACAAACTCGACGACCTCACGGTCGAGCAGCGGCACTCTGGCCTCCACCGAGTTGGCCATTGACAACTTGTCGCCGTAGAACAGTAGATCGTCGGCTAACGACATTCGGACGTCGATGTGAAGCAACTGATCCAGGTCGCCGAGGTCGGCCACCGGTTGCTGCCAGTACTCGATGACGTCCTCGGCCCGAGCATCCGAGCCGCTCACCCCCAGGCCAGAACCAAGGTCTTCGGGAGCGAACACCTGGTGGATGGCGGCGAATCGGGTGACCGGATCACTATGCCCGAGCGACTGCGCTGCACGAGCCAGTCGCTGGGTTCGAGACGTCGCTCCGGCCGCGGTTCCGAACGCCGATGAGCCGAGCAGCCACCGCACAGGAGCGGCGTAACGTTCGGCCATGTACCGGTCGTATCCGGCCCACAGTTCGTCCGCCCCCTGCCCGGTCAGTACAACTTTGACATGCTTTCGAACTTCGGCTGTTAACAGATGAAACGCAAACGTGCTCTGCGACAACACTGGTTCTTCTAGATGCCACATTGTTTGCTGATAGATATTCTCAAACGAGTCAAACTGGAGTTGAAGCTCATGGTGTTGAGTGCCGTATCGCTCAGCTGTTTGCCGGGCGACGGCCAGCTCGTCGTATTCAAATTCTGATCCGAAGCCGACGGAGAAGGTACGAATTTGCTCGTCTGTCGACTTGGCCATTTCATCCAGAACGTACGACGAGTCGACCCCACCGGACAACAGCAGGCCAATGGGAACATCGCCGAGGAGCTGCCGGTCGACAGCTTGACCAACCAGATCGGCGTAGCGATCGACAGCCTGGCCGAAATCGAGTCGGCCCCCATCCTGTGGGACGGGATGCCAGAATCTGCTGACTCGACTACCGTCTCGGTCCGACACCAACAGGTGCCCGGGACGAAGCTTTTTCAGCCCGGCCACCAGGGTGTGAGGTGCCGGAACGTAGCCGAAGTGCAGAAGCAGGCGAACAGCATCCGGATCGACCTGCCGCTCGATGTCAGGGTCGGCCAGGATTGCCCGGATTTCGGATCCGAATCGGACCACACCCCCGGCTTCGCCATAGTAGAGCGGCTTGATCCCCAAGTGGTCGCGGGCCAGGACCAGGCGCTCCTCGACCGCGTCCCAGATGGCCAACGCAAACATTCCGTTGAGACGTTCGACGACGCGTTCGCCCCACCGGTGATAGCCGTGAGCGACGACTTCCATATCAGAATTGGTGCTGAATCGGTAGCCCTCGGATACCAATTCCTCTCGGATGGCAGCATGGTTGTAGATCTCGCCATTTCCGAGAACAAAGACGCTGCCGTGGCTGGAAAGCGGCTGATTTCCGCCCTCTAGATCAACAATTGAGAGCCGCCGGAACCCGAAGCCGATGCCCGGACCGTTGTGGTAGCCAGCATCATCGGGACCGCGGTGCACCAGCGAGTCCGCCATCCGCCGCAGGAGGGCCGGTTGCACTGGACCGCCGTCTCGACGGTGGATTCCTGAGATTCCGCACATGAGCTAGCGCACCCCGCCGGCGTCGCCGAAGCGAGGGTCACCGGCCGTCTGTTCTTCGGCATGCCAGCTGTCATATCGGAAGAGACCGGCGAGAGGATCGAGCTCCGATTGGTCCACCGGCTCCGTCGGCACCGAAGACTCCCAAACGTCGCGTTCCACCGGGCCGGGGCTTGCCTGCTGTTGTTGCATCGGCACCGCAGGGCGTGGCGTTCCGAAGATGAGACGCCACGAAACGTAGCCCAGTCCGAGAAGTATCAGATTTCCGACGACCATGAGAGCGATGATCAGTTCGGTTGTGAGTTCCATTGTCAAAATCCCCTGTCAGCGAATTCCTGTCGGGTGTGCGATTGGTGACCGGCGCCCGTAAGCAGCGATCCACTCATGTCAACCGCACGGCAGGCGAAGACGGTTAGTGGGCATTTTTACCCAATTCATAATTCGCCCGTATCTTCAGCGAATCAGTGCTCGGTGGTCATCTTCGGAACATCAATTGCGATCAAAGCTCGCTACCCATCTCGCGGTGAAGCGCTCAATGAACGTTGATTGATCTCCACATCAGGTGGCTAGACAAATCAGGTGCAGCGAACGTTGCCCTGAACTGTCCAAGAGAAACGTTGTTATATATGACTGAAGATCTTCGAATAGGAGTAGTGGGCTGCGGATACTGGGGTTCGAAACACGTACGTGTTTTAAGCTCGATATCGGATGTAGACGTTGC
Source organism: uncultured Acidimicrobiales bacterium (assembly GCA_937981915.1). Taxonomy (GTDB): domain Bacteria; phylum Actinomycetota; class Acidimicrobiia; order Acidimicrobiales; family SZUA-35; genus JAHELU01. The sequence goes on along the minus strand of CALJMD010000004.1, from coordinate 23,048 downwards.
CTTGATCGACCAAGATGCCGGGCGGCGAGCCCAGCTGACGGAGAGCTACACCGTGTTCGCCACGGTTCCGAAACTGGAAGACGTTGCCGACTCGCTCGATGCGGTGATTATTGCTACTCCCCCGACTACCCACTATCCGGTGGCCAAGATGGCCCTCGACGCCGGACTCCACGTTCTGGTGGAGAAGCCCATGACCACCGACATCGACGATGCGGTTCACTTAAACCGGTTGGCCGACGAGCGTGGTCTCTGTCTGATGGTCGGTCATACCTTCGAGTACAACCCGGCGGTATGGAGCCTGGCTGACACTATCCGAACGCCTGAGTTCGGCCGAGTCCGGTACATCAATTCGGCCCGACTCAACCTTGGCCTGTACCAACAAGACACCGACGTGCTGTGGGACCTCGCCCCTCACGACATCTCCATCATCAACCGGATTCTCGACTCCCGCCCAACCTCGGTGTCCGCCTGGGGGCTGAAGTTGATGGGCGACAAGTCAGACGTCGCCTATCTCTCGCTGCGATACGGCGACATCGACGTAAACGCCTCTATCCATGTCAGCTGGCTCGACCCCCTCAAGGTTCGTCGCACCACCGTGGTCGGTGAAAACTGTATGGCCGTCTACGACGACGTGTCCGACGAACGACTGCGGGTCTTCGACAAGGGAGTTGACAAATCGACGGCCGAAACGTCACCCGGACACCCCCTCCACTACCGCAACGGCAACATCGTGTCGCCTTACATCGACTTCCAAGAACCCCTGATGTTGGAGCTCAACGCCTTCGTCCGGGCGATCCGAACCGGTGAGCGTCCCGCTGCCGACGGATCAAGCGGGTTGGACGTTGTGGCCACACTTTGCGCCGCCGATGCATCGCAGCGAATAGGCGGCGGCTGGGTTGACGTACCCCATCCATCCATAACCGCTTCGGCAACCAACGGCGACTCGTCGCTACGACTGGTGGAGGTAGCCAAATGAACACTCCTAATCCCATCCCGTTCCTCGATCTACAGGCGGTAACCGCCGAGATCCGCGACGAATTGGACGCCGCCTGGAAGGCCACCGTCGACAATTGCGCCTTCATCGGCGGCGTCGCAGTCGAGTCATTCGAAGAAGCATTCGCCCGCTACACCGCCACCACCAACTGCATTGGCGTGGCAAACGGCACCGACGCCCTCGAACTCATCCTTGCCGGACTCGGCGTTGGCGAAGGCGACGAAGTTATTGTCCCGGCCAACACGTTCATCGCCACCGCCGAAGCGGTAGCCCACTGTGGAGCCAAAGCGGTCTTCGCCGATGTCGATCCCGACACTGCGCTGCTCACTGCCGAGACCATTCGGCCGGTCATGTCCCCCCGCACCGTGGCCGTCATGGCCGTGCACCTGTACGGCCAGCCGGTCGACGTTGACGATCTCGCCACGGTCACCGGCCCAGCCGGCGTGGCGATCATCGAGGACGCGGCTCAGGCTCACGGAGCCACGCTGCGAGGACGACCTGTCGGTTCACTCGGTGTCGCCGCCGGATTCAGCTTCTACCCCGGGAAGAATCTCGGTGCCCTCGGCGACGGTGGAGCAGTGACTACCAGCGACGCCCAGTTGGCCGAGCGGATCCGAGTCATCGCCAACCACGGCAGGGCGTTGGACTCACGCTACGACCACATTCTGCTCGGACGAAACTCCCGACTCGACGGGCTTCAGGCCGCGGCGCTGGAGGTCAAACTCCGCCACCTTGATGCCGCCAATGACGGTCGACGAACGGCGGCCAAGGCATACGAGGCCTCGTTACCCAGTGGGTTCGCTCCGTTGACCGATCGAGACGACGTCAGCTCGGTCTATCACCTCTACATCGTTCGTTGCATGACCGAAGCCCGCGACACGGTCACCGCTCGGCTAGATGAAGGACGGGTGGGCTGGGGACTTCACTATCCCGTGCCCTGTCATCGTCACGAACCGTTCGCCAATGCTCCCCGGGCTGACCTTTCGGCCACTGAGGAGCTAGCTGATCAGATCCTTTCCCTACCGATGTTCCCGTCACTCGACGGACAGTCGATCGGTCGGGTTTGCGAGGTGTTGGGTGCTGACGACCAGTCGAGGTGACGGGCCCGACACTGCGGCAGGCCTAGTTGACGACGCGTCGGCTCTTTTCGGGGAGCCGACGCCGACGGTCGTGTTCGACCAGTCGCCCCATCTTCGACCGCCGCTGCCAACGGTTCTCGGTGCCATCTTGTTGTGCGTGGTGACCGTCGGGTTTGGGGCCCAGGGCGCCGTGATCGCCGAGTTCCTCAAAACCCCGGAGTGGGAGGCAGTCACCGAAGTCGAATTTCGTGACCCCGCCGTGTTGAACGAAACGGTTGCCGTGACGCTGGAAAGCCCGGCGATGTGGCACCCGGTCGCAGAACGCGAAGGTATTAGCGACAAAGAATTCCAGAAGCACTACGACGCGTCGGTGACCGGAGGTACCCAGATCATCCGGGTCCGCTTCATCGATGAAGACCCCGAGCGGGCCACCCGCATCGTGAACGACATCGTCCAGGGGTACGTCGATGAGTTCAGCACGCCGGACACCAGCCTGGCCGACGGCGTGATCGAAGAACGCCTGACCGATCTACGGTCGCTTGAAGCCGGGTTGTCAGCCACGCTTGAGTCCCGCGAACTGTTGTCGACCGCTCGCCAGGTTGATCTGCAGGACCAGTTGGTTCGCGTGCAGCGGCAGGTTAACGAAGCATCGATCATGCTGGCCGACCGAGAGGCCGAGGAGAATCGACGTCGACTGACCGATCCAAGGGTGGTCACTCCAGGCTTCATCTTGGAGGAACCGGCTACACCCAATCCGATGCAAGCCCTTGTCTTTGGCGGTGTTGCCGGAGGTCTCATCGGTGTTGCCGGTGTATATATGGCATTCCACCGTGCGGTCACTGTTCCGATCAATCTGGCTGGGCCGGTCGGGCCCGCCGGGCCGGTCGGGCCTGCCGGTCCAGTGTCACCAAATCAGCCGATCGAGCCGTTTGCCACCGGTGTCACCAACCCGAACCGATCCTCGCTGTTCGGCGCCAAGAACGGGCACTTCGGCTCGGCGTTGCAGCGGGCGCTGAAACGAGCGCTCGATGTCCTGGTTTCCCTCATACTGCTCGTCGTGCTGTCACCCCTACTTCTGGTGGTCGCCCTGCTGGTCAGGTTCAGCTCCCCCGGTCCGGCCATCTTTGAACAAACCCGGATCGGCCAGTACGGCCAACCGTTCCGAATCTTCAAGTTTCGGACCATGATCACCAACGCCGACGACTCCCAACATGTGGCCAACGTGATGCGTCAGCTGTCGGGTGACCAGACCGCCAACTTCGGCGAGACGTTCAAACACAACGACCCGCGGGTCACTGCAGTCGGCTACTGGCTGCGTCGCCTCTCAATTGACGAACTCCCCCAGCTGTGGAATGTGCTCCGGGGCGACATGTCGTTGGTGGGGCCACGCCCGGCCCTCGACTGGGAGCACTCGATGTTCGGCGACAGGTACCAGGTCAGAACATTGGCTCCCCCCGGCTGCACCGGCTTATGGCAGGTGTCAGGCCGGAGCACCCTTTCGGTGCCCGAGATGCTGGAGTTCGACTTGGAATACGTCAACAACTGGTCGCTGCGGCGCGACCTGGGAATCTTGCTGTCAACGCCGCTGGTAATGCTTCGAGGAGATGGTGCTAGGTGATCGTCAACGGTAGGTCGGCAACAGACCTCGACCAGGGCTACCCGCCGAACGGGCAACCGGTCCCTCGGCCGGAGCAATCCGCCAGCAAACAAGAGCACCCAAATCTCGATGCCGGCAGCATCGTCGGCTACCCCGTCGATCGAGCGGTCGATCATCCGTCTGCGCTGGGCAGCGGAGCACGCATTCGCTCAAACAGCATCATCTACGAGGCCACCGTCATCGGCGACAACGTTCACCTCGGCCACAACGTCGTCGTTCGAGAAGAGTGCGTCATTGGAAACGACGTGTCTATTTGGAGCAACTCGTTTGTCGACTACGGCTGCCGCATCGGCGACAACGTAAAGATTCACGTTGGTTGCTACATCGCTCAGTTCACGGTGATCGAAGATGACGCCTTCCTGGCCCCCGGTGTCACCATCGCCAATGATCTCTATCCCGGCGACGACGAGTCGGCACGACTCATGCGGGGTCCGGTCATCAAGGCCGGGGCCCAAATCGGTGCTGGCGTAACCATCCTTCCGTACGTGACGATCGGCGAAGGAGCCCTCGTCGGGTCCGGGTCGGTCGTGACGAGGGACGTACCCGCCGGCATGGTCAGCTTCGGCTCGCCAGCTTCGCCTCGCAAAGCGGTGTCCGACCTTAAGCCAATCGAGGATCGAGCCGGAGTGGTGGGACAATGAGAGCGCTTCGCGATACGCAGACTCACCTTCGTCCCATCGGGGCCCGCCGAACCCCGCACCGCAGGCCGACGAGTTCCACCACCGAGCCGGTCAGCCTCTTCGACCGGCCTTCGACCAGACAGGTAGTGGGAGTGTTACTCCTCACTTTCGTCCTGACCGTTGTCGGTGGCCAGATCGGCCTGGCATCGACCCTTGTCTTCGAACCACAGTGGATGGCGCGAGCACAGGTTCAGTACCGCGGTACGGCCTGGACCGAAACGCAGGAAGTGGCAGTACAAAGCCGGTCTCTCGTCGCACCAGTGGCTGCCAATCACGGCATCGACGTCAAAGACTTTGAAGAGAAGCTCGACGCCGGGTTGGTGCCCGGAACCCAAATCGTCCAGATCGATTTCGTCAACTCCGACCCGGCGTTGGCTCAGTCTGCGGTGGCCGAACTGGCCGACGGCTATCTCGATCGGATATCGGAGCGAACCCCCGAAACTATCCGCGACACCCTTCAAGAAGAGCTCGACACCGTTCAGGTCGACCTGGCTCAAGCCGAGCTGGAACTCGAGATCTCCAGCCGGGACGACACACCGGCCGGTCGGGCTGACCAGGCGGCGAATCAGGCAGTTGTCAACTCCCTGCGTGCTCGACAGAACGACCTGGAAACCCGTCTGCTGGAGAACCAGATTCAAGCCCTCGACGAATCCGTCAACGGCCTGCCGGTACTCATCACCGAACCATTCGTCTTTGAAGAGCAGGTGTTCCCCCGGCCACGAGTCTTCTCGGCCGCCGGCGCCGTCTTCGGCATGCTGGCCGGCCTCGGATTCCTGGGTGCTCAGTGGAACGCCATGGTCAGGCGTCGCAATCAGTCTGCTGGCTTGAGGGCTGGGCACTCCTAGAACCATGAGCAGCGGGGCCACTACCAAGACACGAACCGACGGATCGCTGATTGGCGATTCCGCCGCCGGCGCCACCTGGACGCTGATTTCCCGGATTACCGGGTTCGGGCGCGTCCTGCTTCTTGGCGCGGTGTTCGGACCCTCGTACTTGGGGAACCTCTTCCAGTTGGCCAACCAGCTGCCGTGGATCACCTTCGAGCTGGCGGTGGGCGCCCTGTTACATGCGCTGATCATTCCGGCGCTGGTGGAACCGCTCAGCGCCGGTCGGCTTGAAGACGCTCAGCGGCTGGCCGGGGGCTTCCTCACGGTGGTGATGGCTGCCTTTGCCGTCATCACAATCGCCGTGATGGCGGCATCGTGGCTGGTCGCCGGATTGTTAGCCTCACCGATCGACGACGCGGCGCAGCGGGCCGACTATGTGCGCCTCGGCGTACCTCTGCTGTTGCTGACCGCGCCACAGCTCGTCGGCTACGGGATTGCGATAACCGGTCAGGCGGTCCAGCAGGCCATGGGCAGCTTCGCTCTGCCTGCAGCGGCGTCGATCATCGAAAACGTGGTGGTCATCGCCACTTTGATCGTGTTCGCGGTGCTAGCCGGAGGCGACGTCACCCTCGACACCGTGGCAATGGAACACATCATCTTGTTGGGCGTCGGGTCTTCACTCGGCGTGATCGCTCATGCCGCGGTGCAACTCTACGGGGTTCGACGACTCGGGTTTCGCCTCCGACCGAACAACAACTGGCGCAGCAGTCAAATGGCATCTATTTGGCGTCAGGCCAAGCCGTCATCGGCGACGGCGGCCCTCAACGGGCTGCGTTACCTCGTTCTCTTTGTGTCGTGCAACGCCGTGCCCGGTGGCGTCGTGGCGCTTCAGTTCGCGCTGAACATGTTGAACTTGCCGGTGGCCCTGGTGTCCAAACCAATCGCCTACGCGCTCCTGCCCAGGCTGGCGTTGCAGTTCAAAAACCGGGACATGACCTCGATGGCCGAAACCTACATGCGCAGTGTGGGCATGGCCGCCTTGGTGGCTGTACCAGCGGCGATCGCCACTCTGTCTCTCGGCTGGTTTGCCGGGCCCGGTTTCGCTGTCGGGCAGATGGCCAACGGCGACGGCCCCGCTCTGTTGATGGCAGTGCTGACCGGCATTGCCGGAGCGGTTCTGGGAGAAGGCCTCTTTCAGTTGTTGACCTCGGCCACCTTCGCCATGGATGACGCCCGCTCCACTTTCCACGGCTATGCCGTCCGGTTCGCCATAACCGTTGCGCTGGCACTCGTGGCTTCCGCCTCCACGTCAGGGGTCACCCGGGTGTTCGCCATCGTCGTCGCTATGAGCCTCGGCGACCTGATTGCCTCCGTTGCTCTTCATCTGCGGATCGCCCGGTCACTCCCCGGCGCGCCATATCACCTGAAGCGCTCCGTGGCGGCGACAGCGGCCACTGCGGGTGTACCCTTCGCCCTGGTTAGCGCAGCGCTCTGGTGGACGTTCGGCCCTCAGCCATCGTTGTCTGCAGTGGCCGTCCTTGCCGTCACTGCAGCGGCAAGCGCCTCGGCGCTGACGCTGTTCGGCTTGGCCCGGTGGTGGGTCGATTCGGAGATGGCCGATCTCGTTGCGACGATGCGTTCGGGGCAACCAGTGGCGGTGACGACATGACGCTCCACACCCGTTCGCACACATCATCTGCTGCAGGCGAAGGCTCGGCCCGTCACCGGTCGACCGAAGCGCCAATTCCGGTTCACACCACCGTCGAGTGGTTGCACTACTTGTTGGCCTACTTTCACCCTTCGCCCCCGACACTGATGCAGCGCAACCTGCTGAAGCTGGCGCCGGTCATCGCTTTCATGGTCGGAGCCGGCAGCGGAATCATCGACCCGAAAATCGGTGTTGCCATGGTGGGACTGTTGGCCGTAATCGGTTTGGCGTGGACCCACCCGCCGATGGCGGCCTACATCATGTTGTCGCTGGCACCGCTGATTGTCGGTCTTGACCGTGATCAGGTCATTCCCATTCTCCGACCCAACGAAGCGCTGCTCATCGTGATGGTTGGCGTGTTGGCGCTCCACTGGTTGTACGAGTCCCGGCGGATCGTGGTGAAGCCAAACGGCGTCGATCTAACCATGATGGGATTGGCGTTCACCGGGTTCCTGCTTCCACTCCTCACTCAAACCATTCGGCTGCGACCCCTCGGCTTCGACGATGTTCTCTATGCCCTGGTGTTCGTCAAACTCGGTCTTCTCTACGGCGTCTTCCGCTACACGATCCGTCGACCGGAGCATGTTCGCACCGCCATTGGTTTCAGCCTGGCCACCGCCAGTTTCCTCGGGTTGTTAGGGCTCGCCGACTCGCTAAACGTTCTGGACATGGCCGAACGGCTAAATCCGTACTTCCCCAACGCCGGCCCGCAGGCCGACGACGGTCGAGGGGCTGCCACCATCGGGAATCCGATCGGGTTCGGCGTCTACCAGGGAATCAACGCCACACTGGCATTGGCCATGCTGCTGGGCGGCGAACGCCCACGGGTGCCGCTCGCAGTCGCTGCGATGTGCTGTTCCATCGGCGTGTTCGGCAGCGGTCAGATCGGGCCGTCGCTGGCCTTCATCGCCGGGTTGGGAGCGTTAGCGTTGGTGACCCGCTCGCTCTTACAGCTGATCCGCTGGTCGGCTCCGTTTGTGCTGCTGTGCGCCATTTTGATCACACCGCTGATTAGTCAGCGAGTCGACGGTTTCGGTGGCGCCGACGTAACCGGCGCCACCCGCCAGTCGATCGCCGAAGCCGGCGGCCAGGACGAGTCACGACTGCTGTTCGAGGCCAACCCCGGGTCGAGCTGGGAGGTTCGGCTCTACAACCTGGAGACCTACTTCATTCCCGAGTTCGACGATCCGGCCAACGTCATGTGGGGTGTAACCCCTCAAGCCCGAGTCCCGTCGCCGCTGGAAGGCGAAGACTTCATCTGGATCGAGTCCGGCCACCTGTGGCTGTTGTGGAGTGGAGGCGTTCCCCTGTTCATCGCGTTCTTCGCCTTCATTGCCGTCGGTGTTTTCACCGGTCGGAAAATGGCGCAGACAAGACCGGGGCCGGTCGGCGTCGTCGGCGCGGCCGTTGTCGCCGGGCTGGCAATGCTGTTCGTCGCCCAGACATTCGACCCTCACATAACACTCCGAGGTACCGCCGACGTGCTCTATCCGCTGGCCGCTCTGATGGCAGTCGGCCACCTATCCGGCCGGCCATCAGGCCAGCCCTCGACCACCGGAACCATTAGCTCCACCGGCGCACCATTGGGAGCGCCATCGCAACGATTCGAATCGAGGCACTGACCGTGCCGCTGATCGAAAGGACGGTCGCATGACCGAATCCATGCAGTCCAACCCAGGCGAGTTCGCAGCCGTGTTCTCCGAGATCGAGGCCAGTCTGACTCGGCTCAAGAACGACCGGCAACGCTTGCTGGCCGAGCGCGACGCCGAACGAGAAAACTCGCAGAGGCTAACCGCAGAGCTTGAACGGAGCAAGACCGAGGTCCGTGACGTTCAGCAGACGGCGGCCCAGGAGCGGGCTCGGGTAGAGCGACTCAAGACGGCCATGGCTGACACTGAGCGACACATTCACGACATGGTGGAAGCGGGCGAACGTCAACTGATAGATCTTCAGATCCGCCACGACGCTGCCATAGAAGAGTGGCAAACCCGGTTCCAACGTGCAGGCGACTCCCACGAACGGGAGATGAACCGCGCCGAACGGGAGAAGGCCGAGTTGGCCCGCGAGATCGAGGCGCTACGGGTTGAGCTGCAGTCCGTGCGGTCCCGGCCCGGCGACCTGATGTCGATCAGCGACCGCTTAGGACGACCGGGCTCTGTCCTCGTTGTCGACGGCGAGCCGTTGGCCATCATGGCGTGGCCGTCAACCCCGGCTGATGCCAGGCGGCACCGTTTGTTGTCTCGCCTCGAGCGCTACTGCGTTGACACTCGCTCGGTGGCCGATGTGGTCTTCGACGATCCGGCCGGAACCGAAGCAATAGCCGAATCGTCGTCGGTGCGGGTCCGCATCCCTCATCGAGACCTCCCGGCCGACTCGGCTATCCGCCGGCTCGAACAAACCTACGTCGAGTCCGGTCATCCGGTCTCGGTTGTCACTAGTCGTGTCAGCTCACCGAACCAGGTGTCGACAAGCATCTTCGCCACCCATATCGGCATTACGGCTACGTCGACACAGGCCCCGGGACCCGCGACCCAATCGGCCGGGCAAGGGTCGGCGACAGCAACCTCTGCTACTAGAGAGCCGAGCCGCCCAACGCCACCACCGTCATTGCCGCAGACAGATGACGAGCCAGCCGCCCAAACCATTATCGAAGCGCACCTAGGTATGAGAGAGTCGTGATCGGTCATTTCAATCCTCTTGGAACACAACAGTGGCAGCATGCCATCGAAGGTCTCGACGGCGAGCTGTTCCTCAGCAGCCGTTGGCTTCGGGTGCTGGTCGACACGTTCGAACTGCCGCTCGACGGCATCGGCTACTGGTCCGATGACCAGCTGGTAACCGGAGTTCCCTACTCGCACATCAGTGATATTCGCGGCGACCGCATCGTTGTCGGCCCGTTCAGCGATTTCGTCCTACCCCCGAATATGGACGTGGCGAAATGGACGGCGCTGGCCGACGAGCTGACCAGTCGATCGGTGCCGGTTTCATTGATGACCGCCATCGACTCGCCGGTGGCCGACGACGACCGATTCAAGGTGTCCTCCACCGCGCTACGTCAGGTCATCGCCCTCGACGGCACGCTTGAAGACTTGTCCTCCAGGTTCTCGTCGATGCCGAAGCGGATGGTCAAGCGCTCGAAGCAGAGCGACCTTGAGTTCGGCATCGCCCAGAGCACCGACGAACTCCGCGAGTTCTTCGAACTACACCTTGGGGTACGCCGACACAAGTACGGGCTTCTCTGCCAGCCCTACGAGCTGTTCGAGCGTTTGTGGGATGAGTATGTGGCAAACGGGGGCGGAGCTCTGGTGATCGGCCGACACGAGGGCCGCGTCGTGGGAGGTTGCCTGCTGCTTACCGTTGGCGATGTCGCTTGCTACAAGTACGCCGCTTCCGACCCGGACTTCCGACGCGAAGGGGTGAACCACCGAGTGGTGTACGAAGCAATGCGGTACGGCATCGACGCCGGCTGCAGTCACCTTGACCTCGGTCGTAGCAGTTCCGACCAGCCGGGCTTGATCGACTTCAAGCGGAGGTTCGGGGCCACCGACACGGTGCTTGGACGCTTCACGTGGACGCCCGACGACTACCACCCAAGCGACGACGCCCAAGCACTTCTTGGTCAGCTGACACAGCTGTTAACTGACACCGACGTTCCAGACTCAACGACGGAGCGGGCGGGCGCCCTCCTCTACCGGTACTTCGCGTAGTAACCAGGTCCCGGGGCGGCGGAGACAAACATGTCTATTGGACAGTCGGACCCGTTGTCGACGGCATCCGGATTACTGCATCTCGTGAACGGCGCACGTCGCGGCTCGACCAATTCCGTCAACCTGTTGGTCCAGCGGTGTTGGCCTCGCATCGAACAGTACGTCGCCCGGCGAGGGGCCGAGACACCTGACGCGTTGACGAATCAGGTCCTGGCCGAGTTTCTGCTGTCGCTCTACCGTCTCACCTTCGAATCTGACCAGCACGTGTGGAGCTACCTTCACCGGATCGCCAAGAGCAGGCTGATCGATGAGCGTCGCAAACTTCGAGCCGAACACATCCCGTTGGATGAAGATGATGTGGACGTTCCCGTGAGCGAGTCGTTCGACCAACAGATCGCCGACCAGTTGGCCGTTGCCACCCTCCTCGATGAGCTCACAGCCGAACAACAGCAGGTTCTCCAGCTACGGTTCATTCACGACCTGTCTATTGAGGAAACAGGCGAACGGATGGGCAAATCGGTCTCGGCGGTCAAAGGTCTTCAGTACCGCGCGGTCGCCGCTCTGGCCGACATCGTGGCCTCTATTGCCCACTGATTCGAGCCAGAATCGGCGACCCGGGCGACATCTGACGTCAGGCCCTCCAGTTGCGTTATGGGCTATTTTGACCAGATATCTGGTCGAAGCATCTAGGTGGAGATACTCTGACGTAGATAAGCCGGGAGCCTTATTTGGAGAAGCTCCCGCCTTGCAGACCGGATGCCACTGGCACTCGGTTACCCGAAGGTGTGGTCAACAAATGACCACGCCGCCGGGAGCAACATACCAAGGAGTCTTCAGAGGTGGCAAGAATCATGGTTGCGCGGACGACAGTCCCGCTAATTGAGCTCGTTCACGATGCTCGAAACGGTTGTGACAGATCAACGAATGACCTGGTGCAACAGTGTCTACCCGACCTACAGGGATACCTGGGTCGACGCGGATCCGACGTTCCCGAGGCGATGGCAAACCAAGTCATGGCCGAGTTCGTTCGCGCCCTCAATCGCCTGCAGTTCGACACCGATCAGCAGATCTGGGGCTACATCCACTCAATAGCCCGAAGCCGGTTGATCGACGAACGTCGCCGTTCCCGCCCCGAAGAGACATCGCTGGAGCACGTCGACATCGTCGACAGGCACGAGAGTTCGTTTGACGAGCGCGTCGCCGACAAGATGACCGTCGAGAATCTCATTTCCGACTTGACCGTTGAACAACGGGAAGTCATCCAGATGAGATTCATGGAGGATCTCTCCATTCACGAAACAGCCCACCGCCTGGGCAAATCCATCACGGCGGTCAAAGGGCTACAGCACCGGGCTATCGCTGCCTTGGCGGCGGTAGCCGCCATCATCTTGGTGCTAGTGGCCGCCAATCAGTTGAGCGGCGACGGTGGAACCTACGTCGAGATCGAACCCACCGACCCGGTTGGCCTTGATGGCGAGTCGGCTCCCAACGGCGCCGACGACGATAGATCGGCCGCCCTGTTCGTCAGCGACGCCGACGAGTCGTCTGAAAAACAGCAACCGGTGCCGGACGAGCCGCTCATCATTGAACAAACAAGGCGCCAGGAAACCAGCGCTACCACAATCCCTGCCACCCCGACCACGTCTGCTCAGGCGATCGACAACCAGGCTCAGAGCGAAGACGAGAACGCCATCAATGACGGCGCCGACGGAGCGAACGGCCAGCCCGGCGATTCGGTGCCCGATGATAACAGCGAGCCACTCGAGGACATCTTCGAGAACATGGAGACCACGATCCCTGTCACGACCCCAACGACCACATCGTTGACGACCGTGACAACGGTGACCACCGTGATCTCAACCACGACACCAGAAATCAGCAACGTCGCCGATTACACCGCCAACGAACAACTCACCCTGGCCGCCGACACGTCGATGACCGAGGTTTCGATCCCGCTCGGCTCGGCCGAAGCAACAAGCCTTCTTGACCCCGAGACGTTCACCGTTTGGGACGCGCCCGCCCGAGGTGGCTTGCGATTCGATCCAAACCCAACCCAACCCAGACTGTATTTCGTGCTTCCCTCAGTCGGGTTCCGCACGACCGACGACTACGCCCGCTACTCGGTATGCGATATGACCGGCGTTTGTTATCAGACGGTGATCCGAATCAACTACACACCCGCCTAGTCCCGTCACTGCACGTCAGATGGCGCTAACGGCTCAACGGCCAGCAATATGGCCACGACGGCAACGGCAAACACAAAAACTCGGTTTCCTTGCATGATCCCTCCCAGAATCAAAAGCTGATTCGACCCGCCAGAAATTGATTATGTATCGCCAGTCATGCAAAGTCCAGCTTGTCCATATGGCAATCAGATGTCGCTTTGAGTGACCGGTGTTCGCTACTGTCGTTAGCTACGGCGTCGTGGAGACAGGCGGGGAACGAACATGATCGAAAAGCTTGTTGATGCAGAGCTCGCCATCGCCAGCTTGAACGAGCCCGCCGGTCGGGCCCAAGTGGCCTACACCTGGTCGATGACGCGCCAGGCATCTAGTCAAGCGTTCTCCGTTGAAGCCGATGGGGACGAGTCGTCGATTGTTGCCGGCGACCTGCGCTTCGAAATACTCACCGATCCCGTTCACTTCGAACTGACCCGCGGCGTAACAGTCACCATTCACCAGTACGACACGATTGAGGCGACAGACTCAACGGCGCAAGCCAAGCTCCGCCGAACGATTACAACCTCGCTTCAGACCGCCGTCATCGACAACTGTTTCCGACTCCCCTACTAGCCCGCTTTTGATTGGGTCGTAAGGCCCAGATTGATTCGTTTGGTCCAGCCGACAGGATCAACGTGGAAAGCGGTGAAACGCTCATTGGTCATGCACAAGATGACCTAGACGACATAAGCCGACGCGTCCTCGATGAGACCTGGGACCGGGTTCACGCCAGGCTAGAACAGGGTCTGCGGCGCATCGAGCAGATGACGGCCGCCTTGTTCGACCGCAGCCTCGAATCGTTTGAGGTCGACGCCGCGGTCGAACTCTGCGAACTCACTGCTCTCAAGGTGGACGCTCTCGGCTTCGCCCAGGCCTCTGACCTGCTCCGCGATGCCGCTGTCGAGCTGCAGTCGGCTGACCTCGGTCCGACCAACGCCGTCACCCTGGCTTCCTCGCTCGATGACGCCAGGACGATCATCGCCACCACCGTGGCCGAGATCAAACAAGTCCCCCGCATGAGCGCGCCACTCGCCGTCGTCGGACCTATAACCGAACACGTCGACGAACTTGTCTGGTCGGCCTTCGCTCAAGGCTTGGCTGTGGTCCAACACGTGGACGGCGTCGATACCTCAACCGCAACCCCTTCTGCCATCCTGGCCGTCGTCGACGATCCCGATCTAGGTCAAGCTCGCCCTCTCCTGCGCAGCATGCGCGAGACCTATCCACTCAAACCGTTTGTTCTGGTTGCTCCCATCCACGGCGTGGCCGACCGGGCGGCGGCAGCCGAGTGGGTGACCACCATTCTCACCGCCGAGGTAAAACCCAGCGACGTGATTCTAGAAGTCCGCCGAGAAATGGCCCGCCAAAGCTACCCGTCAACTGTCGCCGTACTTGGCGACTACGCTCCCGAAGCCGCCGGGGCCCTAGCTGACCGCGGTCTAGACGCGTCGGTTGCACCGTCACCGGCCGCGCTGATCGAACTGCTACGGGCGGAACAGGCCCGGGCGGTGGTGTTGACCCCGTCGGACAACGAACTGAGCAACGAGAACTTGATCCAAGTCATCCGGTCAGACCGTTCAACGCGCCGGTCTGCTGCGGTGGTGATCGGCGACGAACAGTACTCGAGTGAGATGCTGCGGGCCGGAGCCGACTTGTACTTCGGAGGTTCGCTCGAACCTGACGATCTGGCGTCGGCAGTGAAGGCGTTGCTGCGGCGTCGCGCCCTTCTCGAACCGGTCCGAAACATTGTCGGCGAGCGAAGCTTGCAGGCGTGGAGTATGGCCACGGTTCTCATCGAACGCCTCCTTCTTTCCGCCTTCCGCCAGAACCAGCCGGTTGGCATCGGTCTGGTAACGCTCCCTCTTGGTGTCGACAACGACGGCACCATCGACCCGCTGGCGGACGAAATCGCCAGAGAGTTCCGAACCGAAGACGTGATCGCCCGCTACTCGCCGGAGCTTCTCGTCATCGTGCTACGGGGCGCCTCCCGACAAGTATTGACCCGACGACTTGAACAAGTCCACAGCAAATACGGACTCAACGAGCTGGATGTCCGATCCGCTTCGGTGTCGTTCCCGGCTGACGGGCGATCCCTGGAAGAACTGGTCGAAATCGGGCGGGCGGCCCTCGATCGGGCCTCGGCTCCAGACTCCCCGAGAATCGTGCGGGCGGACTGGCGCGACTCCGAAACCGAAGCACCCGACGTCATGCTCATCGACCCCGACCGGAACCTCGGTGACGTGCTGGTGGGCACCCTCGTTCGTCGAGGACTCAAAGTTGTTCACTACCGCCAGGCGCTCGACGCCATGGATGACCTCACCCGCCCCGGCGGTCCCCCACTTCCCAGAGTGGTGCTGATGGAACTCGACCAGCGAGGCCTGGACGGACTCCAAATGCTCCGCCAGCTTCGCGAAGCCGGTGGCCTAGGGCGCTATCGAGTAGTGGTTTTGGCTACCCGATCCCGGGAGATGGAACTTCAGCGGGCATTCGAGCTCGGTGCCTACGACTACGTCACCAAGCCATTCAGTGCGCCGTTGCTCATTCACCGCCTGAGTAGAGCGTTGGAAGCGTAATGGACCGGTTTGCCATCTTTGTCGTCGCCTGGGCCACCGTCGGTGTCATGACGCTGCTGTATTTGATTACGGGCTTTGCCAAGGATCTTGTCGTGCGGCGCAACGACGCTACCCGACAGCGAGTTCTCTCGGTGTTGGAAGTGGTCCTTTTCGGCACGCACAACGAAGCCGGTGCCGTCTTCCATCGGGTACTGGCCCTGCCGACCCGTCCGCTGCTCGATGTTGTTCAGAGTTTGGCCGTCGACCTCGATGGCCAAGCGAACGAACGCCTCAGAACGTTAGTGAGAAGCACCGGGCTGGAGAAACATATCATTAAGAAGGCATCGAGCAAACGGTGGCGGGTTCGTGTTCAGGCGGCCCAACTCCATCACTTGATCACCCACCCTGATTTCGACCGGTCAGGTCTACTCACCGACCCGAGTCCGCTGGTTCGAGCTCGTGCGGCCGAAGCAATGGCGGCGACCGAAGCCGCTGACCATGTCACTCTCATGCTGACGCTCCTGTCTGACCGTTCGCCGGCCGTTCGGTTGAGTGCTCAACATTCATTGCTCCAAGCCGGGCCGTTGGCGGTGCCCGGTCTGCTGGAACACCTCGACGGCGACCAGCACCCCATGGTGATGCAGGCGCTCGGGGTAGCCGCCCACTTGCCCGACCTACGTCTCGTCGACTCGGTGATCGGGCTGGCCCGGTCTCACGACGAACAGATACGGGCTATGGCCGCCAACGTGTTGGGCAACGGCACCGGCACCATGGCCGTTGGACTACTGGAACAGATGTTGCAGGATCCGGTGGCCGAGGTTCGAGTCAACGCCATCGAGGCATTGGCCCGACTCGGCGTGATGACCGCAGTCACCCGGATTGGACGATGTCTGGCTGATCAGAGCTTCAACGTCCGCCGCGCCGCAGGCCAGGCGCTCGACGACCTGCGACCGGCCGGCCACCTCTCCCTGCGACGGCACCTGGAAGATCCTGACCAATTCGCCCGGGACATGGCCCGCCAGGTTCTGGACGGCGCCGCTGCCCGCAGCGGGCTTGATATCACCACGCCGGCCCACGACCCGCTCGAAGGCCTCGACGAACCGGACCCCTACGCGGCGATCGGCTTCTGGCTGTGAATTTCTCTCGCCTGGTTGACTACTGGACCGCGTTGTGGGTGGTCTCGGTCACGTTCCTTCAGCTGATCATTGTCGTTGCCGCCATGGTGGAGCTCCGGCGCCTGCGCCAACGCGACCGTCATCAGGTGTGGCGCAGAGTAATGAGCTCGCCCCTGGTGCCCAAGATCTCCATTCTGGTTCCCGCCTACAACGAGGAAGTGACGGTGACCGACACGGTTCTCGGTCTTCTGGCGTTGTCCTACCCGAACCTGGAAATCCTGGTGATCAACGACGGTTCGCCCGACCGAACCGCCGAGGTGCTGATCGACCGTTTCGACCTTCAACCCGTTCACCCGATCTTCCAGAAGGTGATCGCTACGGCCGATGTTAAGAGCATCTACCGGTCCCGCCGCGAACCGCGACTGGTGCTGGTCGACAAGTTCAACGGCGGCAAAGCCGACTCGCTCAATGCCGGTTTGAACGTCGCTGGTGGAGATCTGATTTGTGCCATCGACGCCGACACGCTCGTCGCCCCCGAAGCCATGCAGCATCTGGTCGTGCCGTTCCTCTTAAACGAGCAGACAGTGGCAGCAGGCGGCACCGTTCGACTCACCAACGACTCGCCGGTCAAAGGCAGCCGGGTCGTCGAACTGGTGGTTCCAAAGAAGACACTCCCGGCGCTTCAGGTGGTCGAGTACATCCGAGCGTTCATCGTGGGCCGGTTGGGCTGGAATCCGCTAGGTGGAAACTTGATCATTTCCGGTGCGTTCGGGGTCTTCCGGCGAGACGATGTTCTTGAAGCCGGTGGCTACGAACGTTCGTCCATCGGGGAGGACATGGAGCTGATCGTGCGGCTACGCCGACACGGCTACGAGGAGAAGCGATTCGCTCGAGTCGACTTTCTGCCTGACCCGGTGGCGTGGACCGAAGCTCCCGAGGACCTGCGTGTGCTGGCCCGGCAACGAAACCGCTGGCAGCGCGGCCTGCTTGATGTTTTGAACCGCCATCAGCGCATGGTCTTCAACCCGAAGTACGGGACGGCCGGAATGTTGGCCATGCCGTACTTTCTGTTGGTGGAGTTCCTGTCGCCGGTCGTCGAAATCTTGAGTTTGATCATCCTCGGTGTCGCCATCGCAACTGGCGTCATCGATCCCGGGGCGCTGTGGCTTCTGGGGGCGGCGTACGGTTTCGGCGCCGCCGTGACAATCATGACCTTGTGGTTTGACGACCACTCGTTTCGGTCCTACCCGAAGACTCGGTATCGGCTGCGGTTGGCGTTCTACGCCGTCGTGGAGCAGCTCTTCTACCGGCATTTGACGATGATCTGGCGTCTGTGGGGCGTTCGCCTGTACCTGGCCGGTCGCACCGAATGGGGCCAGCAGGTTCGCAAGGGCTTCACCACTAGCTGAGGCTTGCCACATTCCGGTCTGGGAGGAGGCGGGATCGGCGTTTTGCGCTGCCAGAATGCTTCCCATGGCACGACAAATCGAATCGGTAGCAGTCCTCGGATGTGGAACGATGGGCTCAGGTATTGCCGCCATCTCGGCCGCTCAAGGCTGCAAAGTTCTCATGCTGGATGTGACCGCCGATGCGGCAGCCGCCGCCCGCGAAAAGGTCGACAAGGAGCACCGTCACTTGGTCGCTGTTGGTTCACTCGGCGACGATCTCGAACTGATCGCCGACTACGACTGGATCTGTGAAGCCATCGTCGAAGACGTCGACGTAAAGCGCGAACTTTTCGCCAAGATCGAGCCGCTACGTCGCGAGGGTTCGGTTATCACCTCGAACACCTCCGGCATTCCGCTGCGGGACCTCACCGACGGCCAAGGCGACCGCCTGCTGAACGATGTGGCCATCACCCACTTCTTCAATCCAGTTCAGGTCATGAAGTTGCTCGAGCTGGTGCCGGGCGAGTCGACCAGTCCTGACGTCATCGAGGCGCTCAGCGCGTTCGGTGCCGACAAGCTGGGCAAGGGAGTTGTTCACGCCAAAGACACCGTGAACTTCATCGCCAACCGCATCGGCTGCTACTTCATGTTGTCCGGGCTGCACCTAGCCAAGCCGTTCCTGGCCGACGGTATGAACCAGGAGACAATCGACGCAGTATTGGGCAGGCCGGTCGGGCTGCCTCCCACCGGCCTGTACGGTCTAATCGACCTGATCGGCTTGGACGTGATGGACTTGGTGGGTAAGAACTTGGCCGTGAACCTACCGGAGGGCGACGCCGGCCTTGCCTACACGTCTTTCCCGGAGACTGAGCAGGCCATGTTGGAGCGAGGGCAACTGGGGCGCAAAGCCCGAGCTGTCGGCGGATTCGGCAAGGTCGAGAAGCTGGACGACGGGGCGAAGAAGAAGCTCACGTTTGATCTTCAATCCGGCGAGTGGCGAGACGCAGCAGAACCGGATCTCGAAGGAGTCCCCGGCGACCTGGGTGAAGTGATGTTCACTGACACACCGCAAGGCCAGCTGGCGTGGCAGATCTTTGGTGGCACGCTGCGCTATGCGGCCGGTTTGGTGCCAGAGATCGCCGATGACATCGTGAACGTCGACAACGCCATCCGTTGGGGCTTCAACTGGGCACTCGGACCGTTCGAAATGCTGGACGCCATCGGGACGACTCGAGTTATTGAGCGGATCGAGGCGGAAGGCGGCGAGGTGCCGTCGATGCTGGCCACCGCCCGCGACGCGGGAGCCGAAGGCTTCTACCGTGGATCGGGCGACGGCGATCGTCCGGCCGAGTATCTCGGTGTCGACGGTTCATGGAAGCCGATGCCCTAGAGACGGTTCCTCAGGCGCCTCGCCTCGGCGACCGTGGAGTCAAGATGTCGGCCATGGCGTCAGCCGCCGCGACCAGCACATCGTGATCGTGACCGGCGACGGTCACGCGAACGCCGGGTGGCGAGTCCATTCGAAACGACGCCCCGGATCGGATGACGTAACCTCGTCGTTCCATGGCAGAGACGACCGATGCTTCGTCGTCAACGGGAATCCAGACGTTGAGCCCGGAGGACGAAGCAGTGGGTATGCCGTGTTCTGCCAGCCGACGTTGAAGGGCATTGCGGCGTTTGGCGTACGTGGCCGCGGCGGCCGCAACCGTCGCCTGATGGTCCGATCGGGTCAGCATGGACGCGACGATGTGTTGAAGAATGTGACTGACCCATCCGGTGCCAAGGGCTTGTCGGCCCCGGACCCGGGCAATGGTGGTTGCATCGCCGGCCAGAGCGGAGACTCGCAGGTCAGGTCCAAGAGACTTCGCCACTGAGCGGACCACCGCCCACCGTCGATCTTTGGTGGCGTCGCTGTTTCGGTCGACGAGCTCTGGAATGATGCTGTGGTAGTCCGCCCCGGAGATTGGTCCTGCGTGGTCGTCTTCAATGGCCAGTACCTCCGGGTGGCGTTGTAGAAGTTGACGCAGTTCGGAAGCCCGTTCCTGGTCGACGGCACAGCCTGTCGGGTTCTGGGCTCGAGGAGTGACGATTACGGCGGCGATACCTTCTTCGATTGCCGTTTTCATGCCGGCCGGCGTCGGTCCCTGGGCGTCGACGGCCACCGGAGTCGGCCGTAGACCCATGGCTATCACCAACTCGGTGACCGATGAGTAGCCCGGGTCTTCAACCCCGACTTTGTCGCCGGGCCGCAGGTGAGCGCCGAGCACTCGCTCGATGCCGTCTAGCGCCCCGGCCACCACCGCCAATTCAGTACTGTCGACCCGATCAGCGTCGAAGCCCGATCGGAAGGCGGCGGCAAGGGTGGGGAGCACTTGTTCGCTCCCATACAGAAGCGGCTTCGAGGGCACTGCCTTCAGCGCCGCGGCCAAGTCGGGGAAGAGGGTCGGGTCGGGGTTACCGCGGGCCATGTCGACCAGGTGGTCGGGCACCGGTTCATCGACGGGCATGCGAAGCGCCGGCCTGGAGGTCACAAACGTGCCCCGTCGGCCTTCGCCTTGTACCAGGCCGCGTGCCGCCAGCGTTTTGTAGACGGCGGCGACAGTGTTGGGGGCTAGGCCACGATCGTCGGCCAGTTGACGCACCGGTGCCAAGCGGTCACCTGGCGCGAGCTGGCCAGTTCTGATCTGTCGCTCAATTTCGGTTGCCAGGTCGTCGATCTTGGCCATATGCTGCAACATATCAGAACAAACTCATTTTTGTAGCAGTACATAAGCAATTACACTAGGAGCTTCGATGACTGAGGCGACAATCTCAACCACAGCGCGAACCGAACTGAAACGCATTCCCGAGCGGGCACACTTCGATCGCGAAACGGTGTACTCGATCATCGATGAGGCCATGATCTGCCACGTCGGCATTGTGGACGCAGAGGGTCGCCCCGTGGTGATCCCCACCTTCCACGGCCGCGACGGCGACGACCTGCTACTTCACGGCTCGGCCGCCAGTCGCTTGCTCCGAACCGCCCGCAACACCGAGGTGTGCGTCACCATCACCTTGATCGACAGTCTGGTGATGGCTCGCAGCGCCTTCCACCACTCAGCCAACTACCGTTCGGTGGTCATCTTCGGGGTGCCTGAACAGATCACCGACGATGACGAAGCCGGGGCCGCTCTCGATGTGCTGGTCGAAGCTCTGATTCCCGGCCGCAGTGCCGAGGTCCGACCGAACACCCGCAACGAGATCCGCGCCACTGCGGTGCTGCGGTTGCCCATCAACGAAGCGTCAGCCAAGATTCGCAACGGTCCACCGGTCGACGACGAAGAGGACATGGACGCCGCCGTGTGGGCCGGCCTCCTACCGGTCAACACGACGTTCGGCCCGCCGGTCACGGCGGACGACATGCGGGTTGACCTTCCACCTTCACCGTCAGCCGCCAACTACGGGCGCAGCCAATGAAGCAAATAGCGATTTTGCTGTTCGACGACGTCGATCTGCTTGACGTCGGAGGACCCTACGAAGTGTTCTTGACCGCAGGTCGCCTGGCTGACCGACGCGGCGAGGGGCAGACGTTCGACGTGTGTACCGTGTCGGCCGACGGTCAGCCGGTGGTGTCCTATGGCGGCATGGGTCTCGTCCCGTCGATGTCGGCCGGCGACGCCGGTCCGGTTGACGTTGTCATCGTCCCTGGAGCGATCGAGATCGAGGCGGTCAGCCAACGCTCCCCTGTCCAAGCGGCCATTTCGGCCCTAGTAGGTCAGGCGAAGATCGCCGCCTCAGTTTGTACCGGGGCGTTCTTGCTGGGTGATCAGGGCCTGCTGGCCGACATACCGTGGACGACCCACTTTGAAGACGTCGCTGAGCTTGCCGAGCGTCTGGGCTCCACTGGTGGATCTCCCGGAACCAAATGGGTTGACGCCGGCAACGTCGTTACCTCAGGTGGCTTGAGCAGTGGCATCGCTATGGCCCTGCACCTTGTCGAGCGGCTGCACAGCCGGGACTTGGCGGTGGCCACCGCACGACAAATCGAGTATCAATGGGATCCCGAAGCTGGGATCATCGCCGACTAAGAGACCAAGTTCGATCGAGTCGTCTACGTTGCCCGCAACCGCAGGACGTGATATTCCCAGCCGGATGGACCGACGTCCATCGTCTCGGCCGCTTCGACGCCACCGACCAGGTCGACGTTCGTGTCCAGACTCCGCAGGTAGTAGTGGCGGCGCTGATCGGGGTAGTCATCGTCTTCCAAAACGTGACGTGGGTTGGCGCTTCCCCACGTTCCGATAGTGAACGGCGCGCCGACGTTCAGCCGAGCGACCATGGCGGTCACAGCAGCGGAGACGTCGCCGTCAGGTAGGTGCATGAGCACACTCATCGACCAACCGGCGTCGAACGATCGCTCCCGAAGCGGAGGGTTCAGCAGCGAGCCGGCGATCACAGACACGCCGGACTCGGCCGCCAACTTGGCGTTGCCGACAGCGAGGTCAACACCGACGTAGGCAATACCGAAGCCAAGAAAATAGGCGGCATCAATGCCGGGCCCAGAGCCGAAGTCCACCATCGAACGGCGTCCTTCGCCGCGAACGAGCTCAGCGAAGCCGCTGCGCAGCAGACCCCGAGGACTGTCGGGTTCATGCGGTCGACGACTACGGCGGGCAGCCTCCTCCTCGTAGAACTCTCGGTGTTGTTCGGTGCTCATCGCTTCCCCAGTCGGTGGACACGAAGCTAGCCGACCCCTTGATGGTTTGCCTGTCCGGCCAGGGCGGGCCATCCTGGCCAGATGGCCACCGCAGCTCGAACAACCGATGAGCAACGTCGACGGTTCGGCACTGATGGGGTGGTCAAGATTCCAGCTGCCGTGGACGCCTCGTGGTTTGACCCGCTACTGGCCGTGGCAGAACGGGAGTTGGGTGACCCGGGCCAATGGGTCACCGACAGCAATCCGGGGGCGAGCTTCGACCGACTGTTCACCTCCCGCTACTTATGGCCCACCGACGACACGGTCAGGGAGTTCGCCTTGGCGTCGGGGGTGGGCAACATGGTGGCGGAACTGCTGGGTTCAACATCGGCTCGCCTGTACTTCGATCACACGCTGGTCAAGGAACCGGGTACCACGGCACCGACA
>CALJMD010000003.1 GCA_937981915.1 uncultured Acidimicrobiales bacterium | reverse complement strand
GGGTCGTCGTCATAACGACCGGCAAGCGCTTCAATCGCCTGAATCGCCTGATCGACATAGCGGGGATCGTTGTAGTCGGTGATGTATCGGCCGTTGTCGCCTTTGATTCGATCCACCCCGACTTCGGAGTAGATCCAGTCGGGACAACCGCGGGACTCCTGGTTGGCTCCGTGCCAGTCGCAGTAGAGCCGAATGATCAGATGACGATCCCGGCTACCGGCCCAGTCGAGTCGTTCTTCGACGGCCTCAAAGTCGAAGACTCCATTTCTAGGTTCGAGATCCTTCCACTTGATGTACTGAAAGCCGACAGTCGACTCTGGGCGGTCGTCGTTCCAACCCGAGTTCCAGCCCTTCATCGGGTTCCGGTCCGGGCCGCTGTTCGACGGATAGGTCTTGGTGACGACACCGGATCCGGTGGGAACACTGGTTGAGGTTTGAACCGTCGTGGTTGAAACAGTGGTGGTTGGCCTGGTCGTGACCGGCGGTTCGGTGGTCGTCGTCAGTGCTGTCGTCGACGGTGCCGCAGTGGTTGCCGGCGGCTCTGTCGTTACGGGAGACTCCGTTGTTACCGGCGGCTCTGTTGTAGTCGTGACCACTACTGTTCCGTCGGTGCCGATAGCCGAAGCGCCGACATCGGATACACGCACCCCGCCGGGAGCAGTCTTGCCGATGACACGGCTGCTGCAGTACCAGGTGCCTTCAACCTTGTCGCAGTCAATCCTCGGCAACGTGCAGGCGGCCTCGTACTGCCTCTTAGCCTCCTGCAGTGACGCCGATGACACCGCACACTCCGGTGGTAGGTCGTTGGCTGCAGCCACTGCTGTGCCAAGCATCCCGGTGAGTGCAACCGCCGCCAAGATGAGTGGGGTTCGCCGGCGTCGGAGCCTTGAGCCCGTTAACCATCTATCACGTAGTTGTTTCACAGTTATCCGTTCGTTGTGTCTCGTCATTGATGCCACCTATCGCATGAAGCGATCTGCAAAGTCCTCGATGTCGTTGACCTCGTCCGTGCCGATATCGAGGATTCGCATCAGCTCGACGGTGTCGGAGAAGTCGAGCCGCTCGTTCTGCGGCGAGTAGTAGTCAAAGGCGGCTCCCCACCCGGAGCCGTTCGGCCCTTCAAGAGCCGTGCGGACGAACGGCCCGTTGTAGTTCTGGTCGTTGAAGTCAGCCGTTCCGTTGCCGCCACCATTGCCGTCTGCGATCCGGATGTAGTCGGTGTTGGCTTTCACGTACGCCAAGTCGGCGTCCAGTGCCTTCTCCTCATTCCAGTTGCTGTGCTGGACAAGGTGGACTCGACTCTTGGTATCCAACGACGGCGCACGCCTCTTCAGTTCTCGTACGACGTCAGCGCTCAAGTCCGACTGACCGCCCTCAGCGATCCAGATGTCTCCGCAGTCGTCAAGTGTCTCCTGCCAGCGGTCGGCCGTTTGTTGTACTGCGCCATTCCAGTCGTCATCGGCGTTGACCCAATTGTTGGCGCCCCACACCTCGTCCATCACTGGTTCGGTCTCGTCCTGGTAGCTGTTGGCGTTGTCGGCCCCGTAGGCACCACCGATCACCCACGGAACAAAACCCGTTCTCGTTGCAACTTCCTTGCCTGCCGCGGTCGCGTGCGTGTCGTCGCGGTCGGGTGCGTGATCGTAGTGAAGCGAAATCAGGTCCTTCGACAGGTTGGCCGAGCCCGAGGTGTTGGCGGTGCAGGTCGGGTTACCCGGCTCCGTTGTGCTTGTAGTTGTTGCGGGCGCCGTTGTTGTGCTGGTGCTAACAGGAGCTGTTGTTGTTGTCGTTCCCCCGCCACCGCACTCGGCTGCAGCCCCGCTCACCGCGTCGGCGTGGCTGATGGACGAGTGGT
Organism: uncultured Acidimicrobiales bacterium; assembly: GCA_937981915.1. GTDB lineage: Bacteria > Actinomycetota > Acidimicrobiia > Acidimicrobiales > SZUA-35 > JAHELU01. The sequence continues at coordinate 12,031 of CALJMD010000003.1, read as the reverse complement.
GGATGACAATTCGGTCGATCTGATGCCCATGTGACCGACCGGCGATCTGCATGGTGTAGGTTCCCGGCGAGTCGAAGTCAATGGCGATGGCCGACTTGTTGTGGTTCACGTCGGCAGTGGCGCTATACGCAAAGTCGCCTTTGGCATTCCCATACACCTTGACAAAGCCCGAATATTGGCCTCCCGTGGTCGGGCCGAAGCGGGTCGCATCAGGGAAGTTAAGCCAGCTGTCGTTGGCTTTGTCGCTGTCGACTCCGCCTGGCTGCCTCATAGACCAGGTGAATCGATATGACCCCGCCCGCTTGATTTCGACCGACGTTGAAATGACGTCGTCGGGCGAGCCGTTGTTAGCCGAGGGCGCCAGACCCTCCCAGGTGATGTAACTGCTGCCGCTGGCCTTCGGGTCCTCAACCTTGCGCCAATCGCCGACAAGCATCAGCGACTCGGACTCAATAGCGACAACGCCACACTCCTGGCCTGACCCTGTGGTTGTGGTCGTCGATTCGCTGCTTGGCGGCGATGCCGTTGTGGTCGGGCCATCTGTTGTCGTCGGGCCGTCTGTTGTCGTCGGCCCTTGCGTGGTAGTCGTCACCACCACGGTTCCTCCGATATCCGACGAGCCGACATCGGAGGCTTTCACCCCGCCCGGAGCTGCTGAACCAATGACTCGGCTGCTGCAGTACCAGAGGCCGTCGATTTCGTCGCAGTCGATGCGAGGGAGCTCGCACTGGTCGCCGTACGCCGACCTGGCCTCGCCCAACGAAACGCCTGAGGTTGCACACTCCGGCGGCAAGTCCCCGGCCGACGCCACAGAGGCAACCAGCAACCCGGCAACCATCAAGATGGCTGCCGCCACTCCGGCCAATTTCGAGGGCGGCAAGCCGCGACCTCCCGATGACATCCTGAATAGCTCCATGACCAACTTCACTCCTTGCTTCGGTGATAGCCACCGTTGACCAATCCGCCGATGTGGCTTGCACCCGAGAGAGTGTTCGCCAGATCCTGAGCGTGACAGGCCCTTACCAATCCTTTGCCGATTGGCTAGGCCCTCTTGGGTCGGGAGCGGGCAAGGTTAAAGAGTTCACGGCTTGTTGTCGCCGCCTGTAACGCAAGTCGGTCAACCGGACACAGACATCGGGCATGGAAACGTCAACGCGCGGCCACCAACGCCAGGCCAAGCCACACGCCTGGATGTCAGCCGAGTGTGGCGAGGATCGTGCTCGGCGGCCGAGAGCAACCACATCGCCAACCAGAACCGAGGCTATGGCAGACAACGCCAGCTACCCAGCCCCTAGGCCTAACTCCGAATTTGGCATCGTCAGCGAGGCTGGACACCCACGTCAAAACGGTGATGAAGCCAAAGAGAGAGTTGGCCGACTGTACGAACGCTACGCCTCCCATGTGACCGCCTATGCGATGCGCCGGGCCAGCCGATCCGACGCCGCCGACGTCGTGGCCGAGACGTTCCTGGTGGCCTGGCGACGCCGCGATGCCGTGCCGGACGAGCCGAAGACCCTGCCCTGGCTGTACGGCGTGGCCCGACGCGTCTTGGCCAACCAGCGCCGCTCGACTCACCGCAGAACCCAACTCCGAGATCGCCTTCGTCAGCAGCTCGACCTTCGCCACTGGGAGCCAACCACTGATCACGTCGAACATCTCAGCAGAGTCGAAGCTGCGCTCAACGTCCTTTCCTACGACGATGCCGAGATTCTTCGACTCACGGCGTGGGAAGATCTGCGGCCATCGGAGATCGCCGAAGTGCTCAATATGGCTCCCGGGACAGTGCGCCAACGACTACGCCGAGCACGAATTCGACTACGAAAACAACTTGCCATCGACGGACTTCCAGTCGACGCCCAATGCGAACTGATCGACGGACTGGGTGAGGTAATCACCCTGGACACAGAATCCCTGGACACTGATTCGCCAGACACAGAGTCACTGGCCCCCACCTACGACATACACCCCTGGGGGGAGACGCCGTGAGCGACGAGCTGCGAGAACTCAAGCGAGCCAATCCGGTACGACCAGAACAGCTGGAAGCAGCAGTATCGATGGATTGGCGTCAAGCAGTCGAGATGTTGGAGGCCGAAGATCGAGTCAACTCGCACCTTACGACTTCAACCGCTGGTCGCTCGGTTAACTCTCGAACGGTCTACACCGCACTCAGCGCCGCCGTGGCTGCGGTGGCCGTCATCGCTGTAGTGGCGCTCGGGTCATCACCGCCGGTGGACGAGAATCGAGTGATCGAACAAGCGAACGACACAACGACCAGCGTGCTCGTCGTTGAACAGATTGAAACAACAAAACCGGCTCCATCAACCAGTCACGAATCGAGCGAGGAGGAAACGACGACGTCGACGAGGGCGGTCACCGCCCAAGGCCCCTTCAACCCAAAAATCGATCTGCTGGTTGTGCACTTCGACTTCGCTCACACCGACGACGGCCACGCCGCAGCGGCAAGTAGAGAAGCGGCCACCGCCCTAGGCCTAGAACCCCTTGTGGTGGCGGGGACAAAGGCTACAGATTCACCCGAGTCCAACCGCCCCTACCAAGAACTAATGCCGATCATCTGGGGTGATCGCTGGATTGATGCCACCGCCAACCGCCAAGCCGCAGTGGCATCGGCGGCAACCCAATGGCTGGCCAGCCTCGATCGCGGCGGCCGAGTGTGGATCGCCGAAGGCGGCGTCTCAGACTTCACCGCTGAGGTGCTGCAGGAAGTCATTGCCCTGCGGCCTGGCCTTGACACCACCAAAGCAGTCCACGTAGTTCAGCACGTCCAACGAAACGAGGACGCAACCCAGAACGCGGCAGCCGGCCTAGTACAGGCCAAGGCCAACTACATCAGGATCGACGACGGTAACTCAAGCAATGACACCGCCAATCTCAAAGGGGCAAGCTCCGACTTCGAGAACGCCGCATTGGACGGTGACTACAGCGCTGCGTGGAAAGCTGCGTTCGCCTACAAACCGGCGTCCGATCTCGACTTCTCCGATACTGTCGGGCTGCTACACATTGTCGGTGTAGGTACCAATCAGGTTGCCGACCCGGCCGACTTCGCCGACTACTTCATGAACTAGCCGACTACTTCATGAACTAATGGTCAGTCGTCGTCCAACACGAAGTACTGGGCGCCGGGTCCACGCTCAGCGGCCTTGTCGCCGGGGTTGAAGACCTGGCAGGCATCGAGAGTCTGACAGCCACAACCAATGCAGGCGGCCAGACGGTCTCGCATGGCCTCCAAGGTGGCGATCTGGGCTTCGAGTCGGGGGCGCCAATCGGCCGCCAAATGCTCCCACTCTTCTTTCGTGGGAGCCCGATCCACCGGCAACGGCTCAAGTGAGCTCTGAATCTCTTCCAAACTCAAGCCGACGCTCTGCGCTGCCCGGATGAAGGCGACCCGCCGCAACACGTCTCGGGCATAGCGCCGCTGCCCACCGTCGGTCCGACGAGACGAGATCAAGCCCTTCGACTCGTAGAAGCGCATGGCCGAAGCCGCCACGCCGATACGGTCCGCCGCCTCACCGATTGTCAGCTCATCGGCCTCCGGATCAGCCCCATCGATCACCGTGCGACGCTACTTGACTGGAGTGAGGACCGGTCCGTCGGACGAGTCTTCGATAGACCACCCGGCGGCCGTAATCTGATCTCGTAGGGAGTCGGCCAGGGCGAAGTCTTTATCTGTCCGGGCCTGGCCTCGCTCTCGGGCCAGCGCCATGATCTCATCCGGGACGTCGGCCTCCTCGCCGCCAAGCCGGAGGCCCAGTGCGCCGGCGATCTGATGAGCGGCTCCGGTCGCTGCCGCTGCCGCGTCACGATCGTCACTGTCGAGAGCTGTATTGGCATCACGGACCGCTCTGAACAGGAGATCAAGGGCTTTGGCGGTATCGAGATCGTTGTCCATTGCCTGGCGGAACTGCTCCAGCACCTCGGGGTCAGCCTCGCCGTCAAGCTCGGCGGTGCGGCGGGCAAAGGCATCAAGACGATCCATCGCAGCCAGGGCGTGACCGAGACTTTCGTCGGTCAACTCCATAGGCGATCGATAATGCGACTGGAGGACCAGCAGCCGATAGGCCCGCGGGTCGTACTCGTCGGTCAGGTCGAGCAGGTTGTGGACGTTGCCCAACGACTTGGACATCTTCTCGCCCTCAAGCTCGACGAACCCGTGATGCATCCAGTGCCGGGCGAACGGCTTGCCCAACGCGACGGCTTGGGCGCGCTCGTTCTCATGATGTGGGAACATCAAGTCAAGCCCGCCAGTGTGCAGATCGAATCCTTCACCGATGAGATCGAGGCTCATCACCACGCACTCGGTGTGCCAGCCCGGTCGGCCGTCGCCCCACGGGGACGGCCACGAAGGCTCATCCGGTTTTGAAACCTTCCAGAGGGCGAAGTCCGCAGTGTGGCGTTTCTCCACGCCAACCAGCTCTCGCTCTCCGCCTCCGGCACGTAGGTCTTCCAGGCTTTGCTGGGCCAACAGCCCGTAGCCGTCGATCTCCTCCACTGACAGGTACACACCGTCGGTGGTCTCATAGGCTTTGCCTGCGTCAACTAGGTCAGCAATCAACTGCACCATCTGATCGACATACTCGGTGGCTCTCGGCGTTTTGTCCGGTCGAAGAGCGTCCAGGCGATCCATGGCCTGCCACCACACCGACTCGCACTTCGTGGCGATGTCTGACCACTGGCGTTCCTCTCGGTTCGCCCGATTGATGATCTTGTCGTCGATGTCGGTGATGTTGGACACAAACGTCACGTCGAGGCCGAGCCACATCAGGTAGCGACGAAGAATGTCGTACACCAGGACCGACCGACCATGACCGATATGAGGCGGCCCGTATACCGTCGGGCCGCATACGTAGATCGACACCTTGCCGTCGTCGCGCTGTTCGAGCGGAACGACCTCCTTGGTAGCCGAATCGTAGAGCCTGATCATGAACTCAAAACTACCGACCTGAAGCGGTCGCCGCGACGAATAATCGCCCCTGCGGACAATCGTCGGGAACTAGCCCGCTGCCATCCGCGCTCCGCTGAGAACCTGCGACTAAAAAGCTAGAAGGGATCGCGTCTCGTTTTCCGCTCACTCGTGAATCAAGTAACGGGCCCGGACGCGATCCCTTCTTTTATAAGAACCGGACTCCACTCGCACAAGGCGGCTGCCCGGACCTCCCATACCATTCCAGCTCGTTTTTCGAATTCAAACGTCCCGCTGGGAGCTGCTAGCCGCTGTCGGATCAACCAACACCCAGCCGTCTTCCTGCTGCTCCACCCGCCCCTGGCGCTGGAGCCCCAGAAGATGGGCGTAAACCGAGTTTGCAGCCGCCCGCCACAGTCTTTTGTCGACATCGGCGTACATAGTTGGCACCAGATCTTTTATTGCAATCTGCCCATCGTCGGGAGCAGATTTCAGCGCCTCAACAATCTGGTCTTCACGGCTCTGGCGATGAGCAAGAAAAGCCCGAACATGCTCGTGAGGTCGGGTAATGATCGGACCGTGCGTAGGGATGTAGCGTTCGTCAGCACGCTCCAACAGCTTTCGTAAACTGTTCATGTAGTCGAACAGGTCACCATCGGGGGGAGAGATAACCGACGTGGCCCAGCCCATCACATGGTCGCCGGTGAACAGTGATGCTTCCTCTCGAAGACCAAAACAGACGTGGTTGGAGGTGTGTCCCGGGGTGTGCACGACCTCGACGGTCCAACCGGCACCGGCGATCACATCACCATCTCGGACCGCAATGTCAGGGACAAAATCGGTGTCAGGACCCTCCCGCTTCAACTCGTCGGGCGTGTCCGCCCACGCCTTATTGAACTCGGCCTTCTCGTCTTCGGTGAAGTACTCATCAAAGGACACCATGTCCAGCGGATGAGTGTCAGGAACCGGGCCGTGAGGGCCGAAGCCATGGGTCGGTGCTCCGGTGCGTTCCTGCAGCTTCGCCACCCCCGCCGTGTGATCGGTGTGGGTGTGAGTAACCAGAATGTGGGTGATCCGCTCCCCCGGGTCCAGCATGGCTTCAACGCTGTCCAGGTGATCGTCCATCGACGGGCCGGGGTCGACAACGGCAACGTCACCCCGCCCGATCACGTACACGCCTGTTCCCGTGTAGGTAAACGGATTGGGATTCTTCGCCACCAAGCGCCGGACCAGCGGCGACAACCCGACCACCTGGCCGTAGGTCGGGTCAAAGTCGGTGTAGAAATCGATACCCATCAGTCTCTCCAGGTTTACTCGTAGGTGTTTCGGCTACAGCGGTCCGTCAGGATCAAGGTTTCCGGTTAAGACCAGGCGCCCGTTACGATCCACTTCGACTTCGAACCAGCGGCTCGAACTGACGACCACCAGCACCTTGCCGTCATCGATCTCCACGTCGTACTCGGCGCCAATCACCGCTTCTACCGCCGCCCTATTCTCGACCAGGGCTTCTTCCAGCTCCGCCGCATGATCAACTCGCGTCACCTCGTTGAGGTCCATGCCAAGCCAGTCGTCGCCTTCCAGCTCGATGAACGTCACGGCCCGCTGTCCTACTGGTCTTCCGTGCCAGTGCCTTCGTCAGGCGACAGGCGTGACAACCCGGCCATCAACCATTCGGGGGGCCGAGTAGGACGGCCGGCCAGGTCGGTAACGCCGATGGTCACGTCTGCGGTCACAAGAACATCTTGGCCTCTCAACACCTGTTGGCGCCAAACGCCGCTGGCTCGACGCATCTGCAACACCTCGGTAGTGACGGTCAGATGGTCACCGGCTTCCGCTGCGGCCCGGTACCGAACATCGATTCTGGTTACCACCAGTTGAAAGCCTTCGGCCGACAATCGAGGCAACGGCAAATCACACGCTCTGAGCGCTGCCTCCCGGCCGACCTCCAGGTACGTCACGTACACGGAGTGGTTGACGTGGTTGTAGGGGTCGAGCTCGTTGAATCGGACGACGAGATCGGTGGAGTGGGTCATGGTCGGTCGACGCTACGGCAGAGGCTGGCCGTCGGCGGCCTGCACCAGCTGGTAGATGTCGTCGCGATCAAGGTGAACGGCGACCTCGGACGCTAGAGAGGCCAGTCGAGACGGGTTCTGGCTACCGATCAGGGCGACCGGGCGAGACGGGTGGGCCAACACAAAGGCAACGGCAATCGTGGCCATGGAAACGCCTTCACGCTCGGCGAGGCGGTCCAAGGTTTGAGCCAACTCGTCGGAGATGCCGGTGCCCGACGCCAGGCGACCGCCGCCGAGCGGACTCCACACCAGGGGAACCGTGCCGTATTGCATACAGCGATCGAACGTGCCGTTTCGCAACGGCCCAAGTTCGACCAACGAGAATTCGGGTTGGTCGGTCACCAACTCGAACGGCAAATGAGCACGCAACGCATCGGTCTGCCACGGGGTGAAGTTCGAGACCCCTACCTCTGCGATTTTCCCTGACTCCCGCAGTCCGGCCAGTGTCTCCGCCACCTCAGCCGGATGGGTGTAGAAATCGGGCCGGTGGATCTGGTACAGATCGATCTGCTCCACCCCAAGGCGACGCAAACTGTCCTCACAGGCCGACACCAGATAGTCCTCACCCGAGTTGTACGGTGTCGGCGGTCGAATCCCGCCCTTGGTGGCCAGCACCATACGCGACCGCAACTCGGGCTTAGCGGCCAGAACCTGTCCGAGGATCTCCTCGTTGCGGCCAAACCCGGTACCGCCCCAATCAAGGCCGTACACGTCGGCGGTGTCAACCAGATTCATCCCGGCATCCAACGCCGCTTCAAGAACTGTCGTTGATTCGTTGATGTCGTCGGAGGTGAAGCGCCAGCAACCGAAGGCCAGCGGCCCAACTTCAAACGAACCAAGCCGGCGCGGCCCAGTATCAACCAGTGAACTCGTAGTCATAGCTGCAAAGAAACCTTGTCGCAGTAGTGGATCGAATGGTGCTGGAGCCTACCGCTACTCTTCGCGAACAACCTGCACGTCGTGAGGGTGGCTCTCCCGGAGCCCGGCGGAGGTAATTTTGGTCAAACGGGTGGCAGAGCGCAGATCACCGAGGTTGGCAGCCCCGGCGTATCCCATGCCCGACCGCAGTCCGCCGGCCAACTGGCCGACCAAGTCCGACAGCGAACCGGCGTAGCGAACTCGGGCCTCGATGCCCTCAGCCACGTGCTTACCGGGAGCTTGCCCGGTGGCGTAGCGGTCGGCGGCCCGACCTCTCATCGCTCCAGCCGAACCCATTCCCCGGTAGGTCTTCCACATGGCACCGTCAACCAGCTCCAACTCCCCCGGAGCTTCGTCCACGCCGGCGAGTGCGTTACCCAACATCACCGCATCGGCCCCGGCAACGAACGCCTTCACGATGTCGCCGGAAGTGACCACACCGCCATCGGCGATCACGGGGACGTCTCGATCGTGGGCCACAAGGGCACATTCGTAGATGGCGGACAGCTGGGGCATACCGGCTCCAGCCACCACTCGGGTCGTGCAGATCGAACCGGCTCCGACTCCCACCTTGATTACGTCGGCGCCGGAATCGATGAGAGCTACGGCGCCCTCAGCAGTGACCACGTTGCCACCGACAATCGTCAACGACGGCCACTTTTGCTTCACGGTGTACACCGTGTCGACAACGCCCCGGCTGTGGCCGTGCGCCGTGTCGATAACAATCATGTCGACGCCGGCTTCGATGAGAGCCTCGGTTCGTTCCACCGCATCGTTCACGCCAACGGCTGCCGCCACCCGGAGACGGCCATATTCGTCCAATGAGGCGTTCGGCTTCTCGATGCGCTTCATGATGTCTTTGACCGTGATCAGACCCTGCAAACGGCCTGAATCGTCGGTGAGAGGCAACTTTTCGATGCGGTGCTTGTGGAGAATGGCCATGGCATCGTCAAGCGATGTTCCAATGGGAGCGGTCACCAACGGGGCCGGAGTCATGAACTCCGACACCGGTTTGTGCTGCTCATCCTCGGTGCAGAATCGCACGTCGCGGTTGGTCAAAATGCCGACCAACAGTCCTTCGTCACCCACGATGGGAACGCCGGAAATTGAGTGATGACCCATGATCTCTTCGGCGTCGGCCAGCGTGGCGTCGGGCCGGAGACTAACCGGGGCTGAGATCATGCCGGCCTGAGCTCGCTTCACCCGGTCGACCTGTCTGGCCTGTTCAGCAATCGTGAGGTTGCGATGCAGGACCCCAATGCCACCTTCACGGGCCATGGCAATGGCCAGTGAACCTTCGGTGACCGTGTCCATGGCGGCCGACAGAAGCGGCACCTCAAAGTTCATTCCGGCCAGTTCGGTCCTGGTTGAGACCTCACCGGGAAGGACATCGCTCCAACCGGGGACGACCAAAACGTCGTCAAAGGTCAAGGATTCGAATCCAGTGAGCAGATCGTGGTTTCGGCTTAACGTCACAGTCTTCCTCTCATGGTTCCCTCGGGACCGCTCGGCCGTGTCGCTACCGTGTCGTCACCGATGCCTCGGGTCGAACAGTTGCTGGGTCGAACAGTTGTGAGTCGATTATCGCAGATGGCGGACGTCCGGCAGGGACAACACCTCAGCGACAGCTTTAACGATAAGGCGATGCTCGGTGGCATGGACCCGCTCTTCGAAGGTATTCAGGGTGTCATCAGGCTCAAAGGGAACTTCTTCCCACGCAATGGTGGGGCCGTCGTCCATTCCCTCGTCGGGAACGTGGTGCACCATGACCCCACCAGCAGTCTCGTCACCTTTCTTCCAGGCTTCGAAACAGCGTTCGATGGCACCAAGACCGGGGTAACACCCAGGCTTGGCCGGATGAAGGTTGATGACCCTGTGCACGCCCACGAACTCAGACGTCAACAACCTGTCCCACCCGGCCAGCACAACAAGATCAACGTCAAACGACGAGACGGTTGCCGCCAACTGGGCGTCATACGCTCGCCTGCCATCGTCGCCGCGGGTTTGTACCACCGTCGGCACCCCGCTCGAAGAGGCCCGCTGCAATGCGAACGCCGACGCCCTGTTGGAAACAACAACTGCCACGGTCGCGTTCAGACGCCCCTCGGCTATGGCGTCGAGGACGGCTTGCAGGTTGCTGCCGTTGCCCGACACCAGCACGGCCAGGCGACCGGCCGTCAACGGTGCCCCGCAACGGATCGTCGCCTAGGTGAGGGCAACATCCTGGCCGTCCACAATCCGGCCGATGACCCACGTCTCTTCGTCGATGGAACCTCGCAGTTCCTCCACCCGGTCGGGGGCCACGATAAGTACCATGCCGATGCCGAGATTGAAGACCTGATGGGCTTCGATTCGATTCATTCCCGCCGAGTTCACCAGAATTCTGAACAGGGGCGGCCACGACCACGACTCGGTGTCCACTACGGCCCCACAGCCATCGGGAAGGACTCGAGGCAGATTATCAATCAGCCCGCCGCCGGTGATATGAGCCATGCCGGCCACCAAGTCCCGTTCGAGGGCCCGGGCTAGAACCGGTTCGTAGTTGCGGTGGGTGGCCATGAGGGCCGCCCCAACCGACTCACCGTTACCGCCGAGGAGTGGCTCAGACAGATCAGTTCCGGAAAAGACCTTCCGGGCCAGGGTGTAACCGTTGGTGTGCAAGCCCGATGACGCCAGGCCAACCAGCACATAACCGGGTTTGATCTCTTCTTTGGGTAGCAAACGGCTGCGATCGACTACACCGATCATGGTCCCGGAGATGTCAACGGCGCCGGAGGCCAACACGTCAGGCATTTCCGCTGTTTCACCGCCGAGGAGGACGCAGCCGGCATCGCGGCAGGCTTCGGCCATCCCGTCGACGATGCGGCCCACGATCTCAGGGTCAAGCGACGCCGCGGCGACCGTGTCCAAGAAGAACATCGGTCGGGCCCCCTGGACCAGCACGTCGTTGACTCCGTGGTTGACGATGTCGGCGCCAACCGACTCCCACGAATCGGTTTCGGGGGCCAGAAGTGACTTGGTTCCCACCCCGTCGGTGCTGGCCACCAGCAGTGGGTCATCGATGCCATCGGTGGCCAGGCCCAAGTCGAATACGCCGCCGAATGCGCCGAGGCCGGTCACTACCCGCTCGTCGTGGGTGCTGACGACAGACTCCCCGATTCGATCACTCACTTCGGCGGCGGAACTAAGAGACACTCCAGCGCGGGAGTAGGCATCGGCCGGAGCGTAACGCCAGCCTATGTCGCGGCGAGCAAACAGCTGGTCGTTGATCAAGCGCCCAACCACTAGGTACACACGTGTGAGCGCCTCAGCCAGATCCTCACCCAGGCCGGTTACGGCCAGCACCCGACCGCCCGTGTTCTCGATGATGCCGCTATCGCCAACCGCGGTCGAAGCGTGTATCAGCTCAACCCCGTCCAACTCCAACCCGAGGAGGTCGGCGTCGGGCACGACAACACCGGTGGCCGGCGAGACCGGATAACCGGAGGCGGCCACCACGACGGTGGCGGCGGTTTGAGAGTCCAAGCGAGGCACATCGAGATCCGGTACCGCCTGATCGAGGCGGCCATTGGCCGCAGCGTCGAGCAACTCAAGCAGGTCGCAGTCAAGCAGCGGCAGAAGAACCTGTGCCTCGGGGTCGCCGAAACGGCAGTTGTATTCGATTAGCCGTGGCCCGTCCTCGGTCAACATGAGCCCGGCGTAGATCACGCCGACGTAGGGCGTGCCGTCCTTGATCATTCCGTCGACGACCGGTTGTAGAAATAGTTCGGCTAGTTCCTCTTCCAGCTCCCGTTTCCCGGGAACCGGCGAGAAGGCTCCCATGCCGCCGGTGTTCAGGCCGGTGTCGCCATCGCCGACCCTCTTGTGATCCTGGGCCGTCCCCAAAATGGCCACTCGTTCCCCATCGGCGATGCCGAACAGGCTGAGTTCCTCGCCGATCATGCGTTCTTCGACAACAATCGTCGAGCCGGCGTCACCCATCGTGCGTTCGGAGAGGAAGTCGAACACCGCTCGCTCGGCTTCGACCTGATTCTCGGGCACGATGACGCCCTTGCCCGAGGCCAAACCGTCGGCTTTCACTACTACGGGGCGATCGAGTTCATCAATCCAGGCGAGCGCTGGC
>CALJMD010000002.1 GCA_937981915.1 uncultured Acidimicrobiales bacterium | reverse complement strand
GGTGTTGCATCGCGACAGCTCGATGTATCCGTTCGCTTGCCCTCACCCGCCGTTGACGGTGGCCACCATGTGGGCCATGTCGGACTTCACCGCCGAGAACGGTGGTACTCGCCTCGTGCCCGGCAGTCACCTGTGGGACGGCGATCGAGCCCCAACCGCCGATGAGATCGTGTCCACCGAGATGCCTGCCGGCTCGGTCTTGATCTACGTCGGCAATGTCATCCACGGCGGTGGTAACAACCGGTCCGACGCGCCACGGACCGGCGTGGCGTTGCACTACTCGATGGGCTGGCTGCGCCAGGAGGAGAACCAGTATCTGGCCGTTCCTGCCGAGCAAGCCCGCGAGCTACCTGATCGTCTGCAGGAGTTGCTGGGCTACTCCCTGGGTTCATCGAACTTCGGGTTCGTCGACCATGTCGCTCCGCAGGATTATCTGCACGGTGTCCGGGACCCTGCTGAGAGCAACCTGTCGCCTGATGGCATGAGCGAGCGGGTCGACAGCCTCCACCGGTTCCATGTGAGTCACACTGCACAAGGCCAAGCCCGCTACTACGACGACCCGACCGGGTGAGAGTTGAACGGCTGGGGGCCGGCCCGATCATCACCCCCGATCTGCACCCCAGCATCGGAACCAACATTCAAGGGCCCTCACTCATCAAGGTGCCCCAGTGGCTCCCGAACCCGCTGGGTCGCTACTACCTGTACTTCGCCGATCACAAAGGGGCGTACATTCGCCTGGCCTACGCCGACGACCTGCTCGGCCCGTGGACGGTTCACGTTCCCGGTTCGCTTCACCTGGCCGACAGCCGCTTCTTGACCGAATGGCTCCAGCCGACCACCGCCGAGCTAGAGCGGGTCTCCGGCGGTTACGAACGAGCTTTTGGCGTTCCACCGCAGGGCTCGTTCCTGGAAGACGCCGTCACGCCGCATATCGCATCGCCCGATGTGCATGTGGACGACGTCCGTCAGGAGATTCGCATGTATTACCACGGGCTTGAGTCGCTAGCCGTGCAGGTGACCCGGGTGGCAACGTCGCCGGACGGCCTGCACTTCACGGCGCGGCCCGAAGTTCTGGCCCACTCGTACCTGCGGGCCTTCAGCCACGGTGATCGGGCGAGCACGCAGACCTATGCCATGGCTATGCCGGGCGTGTTCTATCGAAGTGTCGATGGGCTTGGTGACTTCGAGCGCGGTCCAACACTGTTCGAACCGAGAATGCGTCACGCTGCGGTGCTGCCGGTGGGGGCGACATTGCATGTGTTCTGGACCCGGGTGGGGGATACGCCTGAGTCGATTCTGCATTCAACCGTCGACATCTCACGAGACTGGACCACCTGGAACGTCGAGGGTGAGCAAGTTGTGCTGTCGCCTGAGTTCGAGTGGGAGGGTGCTGGTCTGGCGGTTGTTGCCTCCGAGCGTGGGGCGGTCAACGAGCCGGTCAACCAGCTCCGGGACCCGGCGGTCTTCGTCGATGATGACCGAGTCTTTCTGCTATACGCCGTGGCAGGCGAAGCCGGTATCGCCCTGGCCGAGATTCACGACCTGGCCCAGTCGGGTTGATGCGGCCGAGTCTGCTACACACGTAGGCGTGAAACGCATCTATGACTTCGGGCGTCGCCCGGCCAAACGCAACTACACCGTCGCCGACCTGAAAGCTCTCAAAGGTTCGGGACAAACGTTGAGCATGAGCAACCCGGCCAACACCCCGGAACTCAAAGCCTGCATCGAAGCCGGTATCGACTTGATGGTCATCTGGGAGGAGAACCTCGACGAATCTCGTGAGATCGCGCCCCACCACTTTCTCGGTGCGGGCTCAACCTGGACCCAGCTCGGAACCTCCGATGAGATTCTGGCCCATGCCGTCGGCCTCATGGGCCGGGGTGCCGACATGTATTACACGCTGCGTTCGTTCGATGTGATGGAGAAGCTGGCCAACGAAGGCATACCGGTGCAAAGCCACATCGGCCTGATCCCAACCTTCGCCCACTGGGCTGGCGGTTTGCGAGCCTACGGTCGCACCGCCGATGAGGCCATGGAGATATGGCGGAACATGCGACGCTTGGAGGACGCCGGAGTGTTCGCTGTTGAGGTCGAGTGCATCGCCGAAGAAGTGATGGCGGCAGTGAACGAGAAGACGTCGCTGGTCACCTTCTCGCTTGGCTCGGGTAATCACTGCGACGCAGTGTTCTCGTTTGTGGCCGACGTGTGCGGTGAACCAAACGAGGAGGATAAGCCGCCCCGCCACGCTCATGCTTTCGGTGAGGTCGGCCGTCTGCATAAACAGATTCACACCGAACGGGTAGCGGCCATGAAAGCCTTCCACGACGAAACCACCGCCGGTAGCTTCCCGTATCCGGCCAACAACATCTCCATGCACGACGGGGAGCACGAGAAGTTCCTCGAAGCCCTCGACAACGAGTAGCCGCCGGCGGACGTTCGCGTAGCGCTCCGTGATGGGCCGACATTAACGACTTATCTATCTCGACTAGCGTTATGCCCATGGCGACGTTGCGACGATTGTTCAAACCGTGGTTGATGCTGTTGATTGCGGCACTGTCGGCCACCGCTGGCTGTGGCTCCGACACGAACGCCGGTTCCGATACCGAGGCTGATGGTTCCACCGCCACCGAAGGTGAGGCCTTTGCCTCGCCGTTGTTCGAGGCGCTTGGCGTCAACGAGGCTCTACTGAACCCCAACAACGTGGCCGCCCAGCAGGGCCTTCAGCTGGCACTCAACGATCAGGTGCAAGCTTGCATGACCGCTGAAGGATTCGACTGGCAACCAAGCCCGGCCACCGATGCCCTCTTCGGTGGGGCCGACAGCTTCGACGGTCTCGAACCCGAGTCGCTGGAGTGGGCGGAGCGATACGGCTTCGGTGTTTCCACCCTGGTGTTCCAACAAGATCAGGTCGGCCCGGACCTCGTCGGCAACGAGTTCTTCTCGATACCTGAAGGTGAGAGCGATCCGAATGCCGAGTATCTAGCCGGCCTGAGCGAAAGCGATCGAGGTGCCTACGACGAGGCCCTATTCGGCGACGCCGATCTGGGCGACCTCAGCGATG
>CALJMD010000001.1 GCA_937981915.1 uncultured Acidimicrobiales bacterium | reverse complement strand
GCAGTACCCCCGGTGGGATTCGAACCCACGACCAATGGATTAAAAGTCCACTGCGCTAACCAGACTGCGCCACAGGGGCGAGTCAAGACTACCTGGGTCTGAGACTCACTCGATACCGTTTTCTGCCAAGATGGAGCAGATGACCGGAACAGTGCGCCAAAAACCTCGAACAATGGCCGGTCTGGTGGCGATCCTGATCCTGGCAGCCGGGTGCGCCGACCTGGAACGCCCCGAAGGTTTTTCCGCCTCGCCTCAGCCCAGTGTTGCCATCGGGGACGGTTTAGTCGTCGACGGAGGCGAATTCGAAGAGTCGGCGGAACCGGCCACCGGGTCGGATTTTGTGCCCAGCCCCGAACCCGGTTTTCAAGCGCCGCTGTTGATCGCCGCCGGTCCCAGCGCTCTCATCGCTCAAGGCTCCGGTCCCGCAGTCCTGGTTGACGAACCACTTCAGCCGTTCAACCTCAGCCACCTGGCCGACGATCTCGGCGGCAACCTCATCATGGACGAGATCGGCGGCCCCATTTTCTACGTGCGAAGTCAGGCCCCCATCGAACAGATCTACGACAGCAGCGGCGAGCTGCTGGGGGTTGGTCACTGGGGTGGCGCCCCTCGAGCCTTTGTTCTGCAAGGCAGCGACGAGATCGACTGGATCCAGCTGGTGTCCGAACAGGACGGCAACGACCGCGAACGGCAAACTCACATCGAACTGTCTGCCGGGCAAACCCTTGTCGACTTCTCTTCAAGCCGGGATTTGCAGGCTGTCATCATCGGCGACGACGAATGCGGCACCCTCGAGTTCTACGGCCCCGAAGGCACGGTGCTGTCCCTGCCCGCCCCCGACGACCCTGAATGCACGTTCCCCGGGCGCCCGGCCTACGGCTCAGTGGCCTTCAGCCCCGACGCTCAGGCCGTGGCCTACACCATCGTCACCTACCGTGACGACGGCAGCGAAGCGGCCACCGAACTGGTGGTGCGGGAAATCGTGGCCAAGGAGCCGTATATCCCGATCCGCCGGATCGGTGAAGACCTCGACCAAATTTCGTCGCTGACCTTCGACGGCCAGCGGATCGCCTATATCAAGGAAACTGAGGGCGAACGGTCGATCATCATCGTCGAAGAAGGCCAGGACGACATTTTGATTCCGACCGGCACGGTCAACGACCTGCGGTCCGTGCAGTTCGCCCGGCTGCCGCTCAACGACTTCGCCGATCTCCCCGAAGAACCCACCGACGAAGAGGGCTGAGTGTTAGCCGGCGACAGGGGCAACTTTCTTTGAATAAATCGAACAAATGTTCGATTAGCCTGATAGGCTGGTTTCATGGCGGGCACCACGAGATCGGCAACCGAAGAAGATCTCTTTGCTGCGCTTGATGCGCTAGCGGAACGCTACGGGTCGCCGGGGGCCACGCCGGATGACTCGCTAGACCGGGCGATCGACCAAACCCTGTCAGCGTTTGACGTCCTGCTAGAACACGTGAATACGCTGCCCGACGTTTTGCAGCTGTCACGCCTGGCGGATTTCGAGCGACGAATTTCGGCCCGCCGGTTAGCGGTGGCGGCCCGGGTCGCTGGGTGCTCGGGCGACAGCCGCTCCGACCGCCGTCGTGCCCGGGATGCGTTGAGCGACGGCACCGGTTCGTCGCGTGCGGTGTCCCGGGACGCGAAGCGAGCAGCAACCATGGCCGCCAACCCGGGCTTGGGTGACGCCGTGATCGACGGTGCTATTGCCCCCGACGCGGTCGACCATCTGGCCAAGGCCGCCGACATGCGCAGCGGCGAGGTGCCCTCCGAGTTGGTGCAGGCCGTCGACGGGTTAACGGTTGATCAAACCGCCGACGTGGTCGACCGCTACCTCGAAGACCGAGTAAACGCTAAAGAAGTCGAGAAGCGATACCAGCAGCAGATGAAGGCCCGTTCGGTGCGCCGCTACCGCAAAACGGGTTTGGCCGGAATCGCTATTGAAGGTCCTGACCAACTAATTGACGCCATGTGGGCGCACTTGGATGTGGCGATCGACGAGGGCTATCGGGCTGAAGGCGGCCGTGACGCTCCGGTTGATCAGAGAAGAGCGATCGACCATCGCCGCTTCGACGCCGCTCACGCTGCCTTAACCGGCCAGGCTTCAGCTAGTAGCGGTGGGCGAGCAGCCGTAGTCATCACGGTCGACGGTGATCGGCTCTTCGGCGAGCCGGACAGTCCGGTCGCCGGTGTGCAGCTTGGGTCCGGGCCACTACCCGAAGACGTGGTGGCTGAGTACCTGAACAGATCGGCGGTGTCGTTCCTGGTGCGGCGCACCGACGGGTCACCGCTGTGGCTCGGTCGGAGTCGGCGGCGGGCCACCGACCAACTGTTCTTGGCGCTGGCTGTGCGAGACCGAGGCTGCGTGCTGTGTCGATCCAGCGTCACCCGATGCCAGGCCCACCACCTCATGCCGTGGCATGCTCCGGGACGAGGGCAAACCGACGTCGACAAAATGGCGTTGTTGTGCGGTCGATGCCACGGCGACCTACACCACCGAAATCACACGCTCTACCGGCAGCGAGGTCCCGACGGCAAGCCGATCTGGGCCACTCGGCCGGCCACCCCAAACGAGACGCCCCGACGTCGACCAACACCAACCCAACGGGAATGACGATGTAACGATCACCGACACCCCGTGTTGTTCCTATCTAGACTGGAGACGTGTACCCCATGAGCTACCACTCGGTCGACGCCCTCGTCGACGACGCCGATCAGGCCGACGAGGTCGAGCAAGATGAGCCCGGCGAAAGTGGTGAGCCCGGCGAAGGCAGCGGACGCGACGAACGCAGTGAAAGCAGCGAACGTGGTGCCGAGCCAACGCAAATGGACATCAGTCAGGCCCCGGAACCGGAGCCCGGCGACGTTGCCCTGCCGACAATGGCCGACCTGGACGAGATGGTTAAAGCGCTCGACGAAATCGACGCAACGTTGGCTCGCCTCGACAGCGGCGAACTACTAGATGAAATTGGGGCCACCTCGGCGCAGAACGTCGAAGCGACCCCAGAATCTCAAGCCACGGACACAGCCGAAGCAGTGAATCTAGCTGAAACAGTGAATCCAGCTGAAGCAGTGAATCCAGCTGAAGCTGCGAACGCTGAAGTCGCCGCGGTCTAGCCTTGTGAGCTAGCGGCTCGGGCCAGCCGGAATCAGCTGGCCGGGTCGTCCACGTAGCGAAGGTACGGCTTCACCACTTCAACATTGGCGAACCGTTCCATGACGTCATCAGTCGACATCGCCGGAGACGCAATCACCCGGTCGCCTTT